>NZ_CP107968.1:8370000-8601509 GCF_036084755.1 Streptomyces sp. NBC_00370 | reverse complement strand
CCGCATCCCGGCGGACTTCCGGCTCTACCTCACCGCCACCCCACGCATCCTCGCCGCACCCCGGCCGCAGAGAGGCAAGGACGGCCAGCCGCTGGAGATCGCGACCATGGCCGACGACACGGAGGGCACGTACGGCGCATGGCTGGCCGAACTCGGCCTGAGCGAGGCGATCGAGCGCGAGATCCTCGCCGGGTTCGAGATCGACGTCCTGGAGATCCGCGACCCCTCCCCCGTTCTCGGGGAGTCGGAAGAGGCCCGGCGCGGCCGGCGCCTGGCGCTGTTGCAGACCGCACTCCTGGAGCACGCGGCCGCGCGGAACCTGAAAACAATCATGACGTTCCACCAGAGAGTTGAAGAGGCGGCCGCGTTCTCGGAGAAGCTGCCTCAGACGGCCGCGGAGCTGTACGTCACCGAGGCGTCCGACGACGACCTGACGAAAGCGGAGGCGCTCCCTGCGTCGTCGATCGACGCGGAACTGTACGAACTAGAAGCCGGCCGGCACGTGCCCCCGGAGCGGGTGTGGTCCGCGTGGCTGTGCGGCGACCACCTCGTGTCCGAACGCCGGGAGACGATCCGCCAGTTCGCCAACGGCATCGACGCCAACGGCAAGCGGGTGCACCGGGCGTTCCTCGCGTCGGTTCGAGTCCTGGGCGAGGGCGTCGACATCGTCGGCGAGCGAGGTGTGGAGGCCATCTGTTTCGCCGACACCCGTGGGTCCCAGGTGGAGATCGTGCAGAACATCGGCCGGGCGCTCCGGCCCAACCCGGACGGCACGCAGAAGACCGCCAGGATCATCGTGCCCGTCTTCCTCGAGCCCGACGAAGACCCCACCGACATGGTCGCCAGTGCCGCGTATGCACCCCTTGTAGCTGTATTGAACGGGCTGCGCAGTCATGATGAACGCCTTGTCGAGCAGCTCGCCTCCCGTGCCCTGTCCCGTAGCAGCCGGCAGCGCACGGCGCACCTGAAGCGGGACTCGGACGGACAGGTCGTCGGCGTCGCCGGGGAGGGCGACGGCGAGGACCAGGAGCAGGACGACACTCAGGCTGCTGCCGAGTCGGCGCTGCTGCACTTCTCCAGCCCCCGCGACGCGGCGACCATCGCGGCTTTTCTGCGCACCCGGGTCTACCGGCCGGAGTCTCTGGTGTGGCTGGAGGGCTACCAGGCACTCCTGCGCTGGCGTGCACAGAACGAGATCACCGGGCTTCACGCCGTCCCCTACGACACCGAGACCCAGGTCGGCGTGACGAAGAATTTCCCGCTCGGCAGATGGGTGCACACACAGCGCAAGGCGCTGCGGGCCGGGGAGCTCGAGGCGCGGCGCAAGGAACTGCTGGACGCCCCGGAAGCCGGCATGGTTTGGGAGCCGGGCGACGAAGCTTGGGAGAACAAACTGGCCGCGCTGCGGTCCTACCGGCGGGCCATGGGACACCTTGCCCCCCGTCAGGACGCCGTCTGGGGCGAGCGCGGGAGTGACGGTGGGAGTGAGAGCGCGGGTGAGGTGGGGGTACCGGTAGGGCAGCACCTGGCGAACCTCCGCCGCAAAGGCGGCCTCGGAAAGGACCCGGAGCGGGCAGCGGCGCGCGCGGAGCAGCTGGCGGCGATCGACCCGGACTGGTGCTGCCCCTGGCCGCTGGACTGGCAACGCCACTATCGGGTCCTCGCGGATCTGGTCGACGCCGACGGTGTCCTGCCGGCTATCGAGCCGGGCGTGCGCTTCGAGGGCGACGACCTCGGACGCTGGCTCGCCCGACAGGAAAAGCCGGGCACCTGGGCCCAGTTGTCGACCGAGCAGCAGGAACGACTGACCGGCCTGGGCGTGAGGCCCGCCCAGGCGCCGCCTCCCGCACCGACAGGCACCTCTGCTGCCAAAGGGTCGGGCAAGGGCCAGAGCAAGGCGCAGGCTGCGTTCCAGCGGGGTCTGGCAGCCCTTGCCCAGTGGGTCGAACGGGAGGGCAGGCGGCCCGTACCCCGCGGAACCGTCCTGGAGATCACGGTCGACGGCGAGACGGAACCGGTGCCCGTACGACTGGGCGTATTTCTGAGCAACGCCAAACAGAGACGGGACAAACTCACCGCCGAACAGCTCGCCGCCCTCGCCGAACTCGGCATGGACTGGGCGTGACGCTGCTCGCCGTTGGTCGTTGGACCTGGCGTCAGGCGAAGTGCATGACGCCCCGGACGACGGCGTCCGGGGCTCCGTGCTGCCGGCGCAAACGTGTGGCCCACTGGGCCACACTTTTCCCACCGCCCCGCTGCTGCCGGGGATCGGCGCCCGGCGACGGCGCGGCGGCCCCGCCGCCGCGCAACAACGCTGTGCGGCCCGGTTCCCGGCAGCGGTTCGCCCCGCCCACCCCGCCCTTCTCTTCCTCTACTCACACAGGTACATGGGCACAAGCGGCCGCAACGGGAATGTCAGCACCCCGACCACACCCAGAACACGTGCTGACCTCCGCGGACATCCAGAGAGCACGCAGCGGCGCGCAACTCCCAGCGCAACCCCTCGTGCAACTTCAAGCCGCAACACCTTGGCGCAACTTCCAGCGCAACCTCGTGCACAACAGGAAAGCCGCAGACGGTCTGCCTCTCGGCGACGCGAGAATCATGGCGGGCCGACGTCCTGGACAGCGGATGGCGGGGGGTGCGCGGCTTCGACCACGCCCCCGCCCCCCTGACCATGCCCCACCGTTTCGTCGCCGGCTCAGCGCGGCGGCTCGCCCCAGGGGAGCCCCAGCGGCGAGCGGCTTCGTTCCCCGGCCGCGCCCGCCAACCACATCCCTCCCTCTCCTCAACTCACAGAGGAAAAAAGCGGTCGCTACGGGGGAAGTCTGCGACCTCACCACAGAAAACCGTGTGGTGACCTGCGGGAATGCAGGACCGGCCGGTCGCGGGGTGCAACGCATGATGAAACCGGTGGTGCACCGCATGGTGCAACCCGCTGCCGCAGGTCGGCCAGGGGCCCGGGGCAGCCTCAGCTAGGGCATGTCTCCCCGATCAAGGCGGTCGAAGAGTGCACATGACTGTAGATCTAGTCAGCTAAAACTTGCAAGTTTTAGCTGACTAGATCTACAGTCATGACATGACTTCAGGGACTTCGCTGGACGCGGTCCGGGCCTCCAGTGAGTTGCGTAGCCTGGTCGGTCGTCTGCGGCGCCGGTTGCGTGAGTTGCGCTCGGCCGAGGACATCGCGCCCGGCCTGCTGTCGGTGATGCTGCGCCTGGAAAGGGAAGGCCCGACTACGGCGTCGGCCCTGGCGGCTGCGGAGAAGATCCGCACTCAGTCAATGGCGACGAAGCTGTCGGCGCTGGAGGAGCAGGGTCTGATCGAGCGTCGGCCGCATCCTACGGACGGGCGCCGTCGGGTCATCGATCTGACCGAGACGGGCCGCCAACAGGTTGAGGGGGACCGATCTGCGCGCCGCGAGTGGCTGGCCGAGGCCCTCCAGGACCGCTACAGCGACGAGGAGCGCACCCGCCTGCGCGAGGCATTCGCCCTCCTTGACCGCCTCTTCGAGGACTGAATACGCCCCTTCTTCAGGAAAGGAGGCGGCCCCTATACATGTCTGCCCCCGCCACCACTCCCCCCAGGGCTGATCAGGCTCGTTTCAACCGTCGTCTGTACGCGCCCCTGGTGCTCGGCTCAGTCCTGAATCCGATCACGTCGACGATGATCGCCGTGACGCTGGCGCCGATCGGCCGCTACTTCGGTGTCGGCCCATCAGCCACGGCCTGGCTGGTATCCGGCCTGTACCTGGCCACCTCGATCGGCCAGCCTGTCGTGGGCCGCCTGGTCGACACTTTCGGGGCTCGCCGCGTCTTCTTGATCGCGACCTCGCTCGCTGGCCTGGCCGGACTGCTGGGCGCATTCGCTCCGAACCTCGGCATGCTGATCGCCGTCCGCATCGTCCTGGGCCTGGCCACGTGCGCGGGCTATCCGGCCTCCATGCACCTGATCCGCTACGAGGCCGACCGCAAGGGCCTGGAAACCCCCGCCGCAGCACTTTCCGTGTTGTCCCTCGCGGGGCAGACCACCGTCGTGCTGGGCCCCACCATCGGTGGACTCCTGGTCGGCCTGGGCGGCTGGCGTGCGGTCTTCGCCATCAACGTCCCCCTGGCACTGGCCTGCCTCATCCTGGGCGCGCTCATCTTGCCCAAGGAGAACACCACCCGCAGCAGGGCGCTGGACCTCGATCTCGTCGGCATCGCCAGCTTCGCCGTCACCGTCGTGACCCTCCTGTGGTTCTTCGTCGAGCCCAGCACCAGTCGCGCCTACCTGCCGGCAGTTGCCGCCGTCGCCGCGACCGCGTTTACCCTCCGGGAGCTGCGCGCGCACGATCCGTTCATCGACGTGCGGCTGCTCCACGCCACCCCGGGCTTGTCACTCGTCTACGCCCGCGCGCTGATCTCCGGCATCTTCCAGTACTCGTTCCTGTACGGGTTCACCCAGTGGCTCCAGGAAGGCGCGCAGCTGTCCGCCTCCCACGCCGGGCTGCTGCTGATGCCCATGTCCGTCCTCGCCCTGGCACTGACGCTGCTCACCGGCAGGTCCCCACAGATCCGCGGCAAGCTCGCTGTCGGCGGCGTCACCCAACTGGTGGCCGCGGGGCTGATGCTGCTGTGCGGACCTGACAGCTCGATCTGGCTTCTCATCGTGGTCTCCCTCGCCGTCGGCATACCCAACGGCCTGATCAACCTCGCCAACCAGAACGCCCTTTACCAGACCGCACCCGCCGACCGCACCGCCAGCTCCGCCGGACTGCTGCGCACCTTCCTCTACTTCGGCGCCATCATCTCCTCCGCCGCCAACGGAGCCCTGCTCGGCGACAGGGCCTCCACCACCGGCATGCACGACATCGCCCTGGTCCTGTTGACATTGGCCGTCGTCTTCGCCGCGCTTACCTTGCTCGACCCCAACCTGCGAAAGCCCCACGCCCGAAAGGCCCCCACCGCATGAGCCTCACCACCCTCGATGCCCGCGCCGCCCTGGTCGTCATCGACCTCCAGCAGCTCGTCATGAGCATCGGCACCCAGCCCCATACGACCGGCGAAGTCCTGGCCCGCACCACACACGTAGCCGATGCCTTCCGCGCCCGCGAACTGCCCGTCATCCTCGTACGCACCACCGGCCAGCCCCACGGACGCACCGAGCACAACCGCAACCAAAACAGCCACGGCACCCCACCCGAAGGATGGGACACTCTGGACGCGGCCCTCACTGCGGATGCCCACCACCTCATCACCAAGCAGTCCTGGGACGCCTTCGCCGAGACCGGCCTACACACGCTCCTGCGCGATCTCGGCATCACCCAGCTCGTATTCACTGGCATAGCCACCACGATGGGCGTGGAATCAACCGCACGCACCGCCCACGCCCACGGCTACCACGTCAGCCTGATCACCGACGCCATGGCCGACCGCGACGCCGCCCACCATGACCACAGCCTCACCCACGTCTTCCCCCACCTGGGCGAAACCGGCACCACGGCCGAGCTCCTAGCCCAACTGCCCTGACCCGCCCCATCACCTGATCGTTTCCCTCCGCCGAGCTGTCCGCGCCGTGAGAGCGGGCACGCCGATACCCGCTCATGAAACGCATACATCACTCACCACCAGCGCCGCCGCCCCACTCACCCTGGCGGACACCACAGGCCCTCCCACGAGCAGCTGCGCCAGGAAATCGGCGGTGAAATGGCGGGCCGCCGCGATCATCCCGGGTTCCCCATCGAGAGCTAGGCCCGCCTGATGCACAGGGACAGGATGAAGGTCGGGCACTGTCCCTCGGGCTCCTCCACCGGCATCTGCTCCACGAATCCTGTCCGCCCCCTGGACCCCCGGTCAGTACGGGACAGCGTGCGAACAGCTACTCGCATACCCATCCCCACCGCCCCCAGGCCCCGCCACCCCTTGGCGGAACATCCGCCTCCGTCCCACCCCACCATGCCAGCTCCGGGCTCTGCGCCACAGGTCACCCGATTGACGCGGGTGGCGCCTCGGCTCCTCGCGCTGCGCGTCCAGGAGGTCTTGAGGGATGTCGTTCGTCGCCACACCCGGATAGTATGTCTGTTCGAATATGGGCTTGGCCTACTCGCCGGGCAGGTGCCCGTGCTTGGTCGCGTAGGCGTCGGTTATGCCCTCCACCCGCCGCGACGATCCGCTCGCGGCGAGTGGGCGACCAGCTGATCAGCTCGGAGTTGACGCCGGCTATCTCCCTCCTCTTGTCCCCCAGCACCCTGGTAGTCGACCAGTTCCCGCCCACGCGGGGAAGGTCTCGACATGGCCGTGCGGTGCTCGACGGCGCAGGATTCGCTCTCACCCGTCCCTGGTGTGCCACGACTGCGCAGGCTCGTCCGCGGTCTCGGGTTGCTATGTAGGATTCTCCCGACTATAAATCGTAAGTAAGTTGCTTTTTGCCTCGCTTGCAATAAGGTATTGGTATGCAGCACGCAACCACTCCCCCGCAGGTCGGTCTGCGTGAGCGGAAGAAGCGGCTCACGCGACAGGCGATCCTCGACGCGTCTGAACGACTGTTCGAGGAGCGCGGATTCGACGGTGTGACCGTGGCCCAGATCGCAGATGCGGCCAACGTGTCGGTCAAGACCCTCTTCACGTATTTCGACTCCAAAGAAGATCTTGTCTTCGCGGACGAGCATCTGCTGCGCGACGCGCTCATCGACGCGATCCGCGTGCGGCTGCCCGGCCAGTCGGCCCTGGCGGCCGTACGTGACTTCCTCCAGGATCTCGCCCGACAGGACGGCGGCTCGGGGCTGGAGGGCTACCACCAGGCCGTCGGGCGGGTCGCGTCGCTCCACGCCCGCCTGCTCCTACTCTTCGAGCGGTACGAGATCGCGCTGGCCCCGGTCCTCGCGGAGGAGACCGGCGTGGCACCGGGCGACCCGCGGGCACGGCTCGCAGCCACGCAGCTCATCGGCCTGCTGCGTCTGATCACCTCACCCGAGATCCTCGAACGCGTGAAGGCGAGTCCTGAAGCCGAACGCACCGACACACTAATCCGCTGGATCGGCGAAGCCGCCGAGCATCTCGGCCAGGGTCTTGCCGACTACGCGATACGCCCAGAGCCCACGGGAGACTGAGTACCCCGCCGCCGCCCGCTGCCGCGACCCGGACCGCTCATCCCCGGGTCAACCACAAAGGTCCTTGATGAGTGGCATTGACATCGTTCTGCTGGCCATGGGCGCCCTCCTGGTGATGTCGAGCGTCACCCGGGGACGCGACTTCCAAGCCAACCTCGTGGTCGTGGCGGTGGCCGGCGGCGCCTCGTTCCTGCCCGGCATTCCCGAGGTCGACCTGGCGCCTGAACTGATCCTGGGCCTGGTCGTGCCGCCGCTGCTGTACTCGGCGTCCGTCAGGTTTTCCTTCTTCACCTTTGTCCGCAACCTGCGTCCGATCCTGGGACTGGGAGTCGGTCTCGTGGCCGTCACTACGCTCGTCGCGGGCGTCACCGCCTCGTGGCTGCTCCCCTCCCTGGGCCTTGCGTCCGCCTTGGTCCTCGCAGCCGTCGTTTCCCCGCCCGACACGGTCACGGCCGTCGCCCACGGGCGCGCGATGGGGCTGCCCCGACGGGTGATCGACATCCTCACCGGTGAGAGCCTGATCAATGACGCTGCTTCCCTGGCGGTCCTGGCGAGCGCCGTCGCTGCGGTGGGGCACGACGAGACTTTCATCAGTAATCCCGTCCTGCTCTTCGGCTACGCGGTCGTGGCGGGAGTCTCCACCGGCATCCTGCTCGGCCTGGCTATGAGCTGGATCAGAGCCCGACTGTTGGACTCGACCCTGTCTGCGGCCTTTGGGGTCACCCTGCCGTTCGCCGCTTACGCAGCGGCCGAGCAGTTCCACGCTTCCGGCGTTCTGGCCGTCGTCTTCGCCGGCTTCACAGTCAGCGCCCGCACCGACTACGCGCTCCGCAACTCCGGAACCAACATCGCCCATCATGTGCGCTTGCTGGAGCACGACGTCTGGCCGGTGTTGGACACGCTGCTGGAAGCCCTCGTCTTCGGATACATCGGGTTCCGGCTGCGTTTCACCTTGGAGGACCTGGATCATTCGGGTCAGTCCATGTCCAGCGTTGCCGTGCTCGGCCTGGCGCTGCTGTTCGTCGTCATCGCCGTACGTCTGGTCTGGGTGTCGCTGCTCTTCGCACGCTGGGCGCTGGAAGTACGCGTACAGCGAATCGGCCGGGACATCACCGGCCATCTCTTTCCGCGCATGCGCGGTCGGCGGCACCGGCAGAAACGGGAGCCCCTCCAAAGCACTGAGGCCCTCGGTGCCCGGGAGACCCTGCTCGTAGGCTGGACGGGCATGAGAGGGATCGTCACTCTCGCGGCAGCGTCCGGCATTCCGCTCACCACGCACGACGGAAGCCCGTTCCCCCACCGGGCCGTGATCCAGTTCGTCGCGTTCATCGTCGTCACGGGGACGCTTCTGCTCCAGGGCTCCACCTTGCGCGTGATGACGCGGCTCCTCCGCATCGACACCACGGCGGACGAGCGGCAGGAGGCCGAGGCCGTCGACCGGGCGCTGGCCATCGCGCACGCCGCGGACACGGCGGCCGGCCCACGCCGCGATCTCGACGCCCAGCGCTCGAGCCTCGTGGATGCGATAGCAAAAGGGCACGCGGACGGTCAGGCGGTGCGCACGGTCATGAGGCGGATCGATCTCGAAGAAGCCCTCAGGGAGACGTCGGAAGGCCCCGCCCATTGAGGAGGGGGCGCCCCGTCCGGTTGCGTCGCACCTCTTTGCCCCGTACGAACGGCGGCGCAGGTGAGACTCACGCGTCGCACCCCTCCCCCAGGTGCCGCACTGTCCGCGCTGGGCAAGCCTTCGCCTGCGGCCTCCCCCGTGCCGCAACCCCCCGGCCGTACAGGGCGTTGTGCCGCCCACCGATCCGGCTGATCCGGAGACCGCGACTGCGAGCGCGGACGCCAGCCTCCTCGCCCCGCCCACACCGGTGGACCGGGCATCCGCTCTTGCGCCGCATCGGCGGAAGGCACCTCCGTACGAGCACCGCGGAACGGCATCGCCGTCGAAGGGGCCTCGCGCACGCTAAGCCGCCGCGCCTGCGGCTCAGCAGTCAGCTCAACCGGCACCCTCTCCTCACTTCCCAGTCGGTGGACCGCTCCCGGGTACGCAGCAGTCGGCCGGCCGGTGGCGCCGACAGGAACAGATCCGAACGCGACCCTAAAAAGCGCATCACGCACCTCTGCACTTGACTCGATAAAGTGACTGACTTACCTTTGCGAGTAACTTACTACTCATTCCAGGAGGTGGGTCATGTCCCTCAGGACTGCTCCCAAGGACGCCGATGGCACCCGGACCAGGACCGGCAAGGCCGGCCGCGGTGTGCTGCTGCTGATGGTTCCGCTGATGCTGGTCCTCTTCATCTCGAACCTGGACCAGACGATCGTGGCGACCGCGCTGCCCAGCATCGGCCGGGACCTGCACAACCTGTCGGGCTCCTCGTGGATCGTCACCGCCTATCTGCTGACCAGCGCGATCACCACGCTGATCTTCGGCAAGCTCGGCGACATGTACGGCCGCAAGAAAATCTTCCAGTTCTCCATCGCGGTGTTCCTCATCGGCTCACTGCTGTGCGGCGCCGCCGGGAACCTGACCTTGCTGATCTTCTTCCGCGCGCTGCAGGGCATCGGTGGCGGCGGCCTCAACTCGCTGGTCATGGCGATCACCGGCGACCTGGTGCCGGCACGGCAGCGCGCCAAGTACCAGGCCGTGACGGGCATGGTCGCCACCCTGGCCCTGATCGCCGGCCCCCTGCTCGGCGGCCTCTTCTCCGACGCCCTGTCGTGGCGATGGATCTTCTACATCAACCTGCCGATCGGGGTGGCCGCGTTCGCCGCGGTCGCCGCCAAGCTCCACCTGCCCCGGCCCCGGTCCACCGGCCGCGTCGACATCGTGGGCGGCCTTCTCGCCGCTGTCTTCACCACCGCTGTGCTGCTCTTCACCAACTGGGGTGGCAGCCAGTACGCATGGGGCTCGCCGACGATCATCGGCCTGATCGCGCTGAGCGTGGTGTCCCTGGCCGTGTACGTGCTCGTCGAGCGCCGGGCCGCCGAGCCCATCACGCCGCTGCACCTCTTCCGCTCCAGCGTCTTCAACCTCGCCTCGGCGCAGTTCCTCATCGCCACGCTGGTGCTCTTCGTCGGCATGCTCTACGTGCCCATGTTCCTGCAGTCCGTCCAGCACCGGTCCGCCTTCACCGCCGGCCTGTTCGTGATCCCGCTGCTCGTGGGCCTCGTCATCGCAGCCATGGTCTCCGGCCCCGCCATCTCCAAGACCGGGCGCTACAAGATCTACCCCGTCATCGGAGCCGTACTGACCGGCGTCGCGATGTGGTTCATCAGCGGAGCCGACCAGAACACCGGCGCACTGGCTCTGATCGTCCCGCTGTTCTTCGCCGGCGCCGGCATCGGCCTCTTCGTCCAGGTGTCCCTGCTCGCCGGCCAGAACGCCGTCGACTACAAGTACCTCGGCGTCGCCACCGGCGCGCTGAACTTCTTCAAAAGCATCGGCGGAGCCTTCGGCGGAGCGCTCTTCGGCGCGATCCTCACCGCCCAGCTCAGCCACGGCACCGGCCTCGCCCATACGGTCCACGCCTTCCACACCGTCTTCCTGTGGACCGTCCCCTTCATGGCACTGGCCTTCGTCCTCTCCATCGCGATGCACGAGAAGCCGCTGTCCGAAGAGATGGTCCAAGTCGCCGAAGGCACGATCGAGGCCCCCGAGTACTAGAGGCCGTATCCGCGAGGCCGCGCCCGGCCCTCCGGGCGGGAGAAACGACCTTGCGGACGCCCCCCGGCACCGACGCCCCGCCCTCAGCCCTCCGGGACCACCCGTCGGCGCCATCCGCTCACGAAGGAGAACCGCCCATGCCCACCGTCCCGGTCACACCCGGCGCCCGAGCCGGAGCCCGCCTGCTCCGGACAGCCTTCCCGCTGTTCGGAGCCGCACCGAGGGAAATCCAGGCCCTCGCGCCCGCGGGCGGCGCACCCACTCAGATCCAGGTCCCCAGCCGGCACGGCTCCGTAACGTGCCTGGTCTACCGGCCCCCCACCGCGGACCAGCTCGTCCCGCCACCGGTGTACGTGCACTTCCACGGCGGCGCGTTCATCGTGCGCGCACCGGAGCAGGACGACCACGTGTGCCGCTTCGTCGCCGACGCCGCGCATGCCGTCGTGGTCAGCGTCAACTACGACACGGCGCCCGCCGTCCGGTATCCGGTCGCCGAACACCAGGCCTACGACATCGCGGAGTGGATTCGCCTGCACGGCAAGGACTTCGGCTGGGACAGCGCACGCCTGGCCGTCGGGGGCCTGAGCGCCGGCTCGAAACTCGCCGTCAACATCTGCCAGCAGGCCCGGGATGCGGGCACTCCCCTGCCGGTGGCCCTGGTCAGCGGTTACGGCGCCACCGACATGACCCTGCCTCCCGGCCACCGCACCTCGCCGGCCAAGCACCCGGCCGTGGCCCCCTGGCTCATCCGGCTCATGTACAACACCTACTTCGCCGATCCGGCCGCCCGACGCGAACCACTGGCCTCTCCCGCCCTTGACGACGACCTGGCCGGCTTTCCCCCGACCCTCGTCATGACGGGCACGCTCGACGCGATGGCCCCGGAGAGCGACTGCTTCGCCCGGCGATTGGCCGCCAGTGGAGTCGCCGTCACCCACGAGAGCTTCCCCGAGAGCGACCACGGATTCACCCACGGCAAACCGGCCGACGTGGCACGGCGCTCCCTGGAGCTGATCGCTGCCCACCTCCGTACCGCCTACGCCGCCGCACCCCCGAGGCCGGACTCCGACTGACGCCCTGCGGCGCGCACAGCAACTGCCCGACACGAGCGGCGGATCCACCCGTGCCAAGAGAAACAAGGCCTGATCGATGCGACCCGCATCATCGGCGGCGGCGGTAGCGCCGAATCCGTTTTCGCCGGCCGGCCTTCGTGCGGGGCCGCCGAGCGCCCTCCACCACAGCCAATCATCCATCCGCGACACCAGTAGGAGGCTCCTCATGAACGAGCAGCGCAAACTCGACGGCAAGGTCGCTCTCATCACCGGCGGCAGCAGCGGCATCGGCCTCGCGACCGCCCACCTCTTCCACCGGCACGGTGCCCAGCTCGTCCTGGCTGCCCGCGACAGCGCAAAACTCCAGCGGGCGGCGGCCGCTCTGCCCGGCGCCCTGACGGTGACCGCTGACCTGTCCACACTCAACGGCATCGACCGCCTCGTGCAGGCGGTCGAGGACCGGCACGGCTACCTCGACGTGGTCTTCG
Source organism: Streptomyces sp. NBC_00370 (assembly GCF_036084755.1). Taxonomy (NCBI): domain Bacteria; kingdom Bacillati; phylum Actinomycetota; class Actinomycetes; order Kitasatosporales; family Streptomycetaceae; genus Streptomyces; species Streptomyces sp. NBC_00370. The sequence goes on along the minus strand of NZ_CP107968.1, from coordinate 8,589,206 downwards.
CCAACGCCGGCGCCGCGCACACTCCCGAGCTACGCGAGACCGACGAGAAAGCCTTCGACCAGTACATCAACACGAACGTCAAGAGCACCTTCTTCACCGTCGCCAGGTTCCTGGATCTGCTCCACGACAACGCCTCGGTCGTTCTCACCTCATCCGCCGCCCACAGCCGCGGCACCCTCGGCGACCCCCTCTACACCCTGACCAAGGCGGCCGTGACCAGCATGGCCCGCACCTTCGCGGCGGACCCCGACCTCCTCGCCCGCGGTATCCGCGTCAACTCCCTCAGCCCCGGGCCCATCCGCACCCCGCTGACGACGATGGCTGATCCCGCCATGGCCCAAGCCATGGAGGACTACGTCACCGCCACCGTGCCGATGCGCCGTATGGGCACCGCCGACGAAGCCGCCCGCGCCGCCCTCTACCTCGCCGGTCCCGACTCCGCCTACACAACCGGCTCCGACCTGCCCGTCGACGGCGGCCTCGCCCAGATCTGATGCCGCTGCGCTAAGTGCCTGGGTGTTGCAGCCGTTGTTGTCCGCATCGACCGTCAGCGAGTTCGGACGTTGCTCGTCCGCCGGCCCGGCTCAGAATCCAGTCGTACTTCTCGGCCCTGCCACCGCCGGCGCAGCCAGCGGTCGTGGCTGGCGACCACAATGGCGCCTGGTCCGGTGCCGAGCGCTTCTTCCAGTTCGTCGCACAGGCGGGGGGAGAGGTGGTTCGTGGGCTCGTCGAGCAACAGCACGTGGGGCGGGTGGGCCACCAGGAGCGACAGCGCCAAGCGGCGCCGCTGCCCCACGGACAACTGGCCGACCGGCTTGTCCAGGTCCGTCTCCTGCATCAGGCCGAGCGAAGCCAGCGGCACGCTCTGCGCCCGCGCCTGCCCGAGCGACAGTTCGTAGGTGTCGCGAACCGTACGCCCCGGCCGTTCGAACACCGTGTCCTGGGTGAGGAGCCCCACCGTCAGGAACCGCCGCATGTACACCTCGCCCTCGGCGGGGAGCCGTCCGGCGAGGACGGCGAGCAGCGTCGATTTGCCAGCCCCGTTGCCGCCGGTGACCAAGAGCCGATCGGCCGCCATCACATTGAGGCTGTCCAGCGCCAACCGGCCCGGCACCCGTACGTTTCGCAGTCCCACCAGCGGTTCTGTGCTTTCCTCGGCTCCCCTCGCGAGGTCCCCGGCGACGAATCGCAGGGGGCGAGGCGGCTCGGCGACCCGGGTGCGCTCCAGCTCCTCCAACCGCCGGACAGCGTTGCGCACCCGGCGGGAGACCGTCTGCTGCACTCGGCCGGCACGGTGGCCGTACCCCATCTTCTCGTTGTCGACGCGGCCCCGGTCCGGGGCCACCCGGTGGGCGGACACTCCTGCCGACTCGCGCAGTTTTTCAAGTTCCTCCTGCTCCTCGGCGTACCGCCGCTCCCAGCGCTGCCGCTCGGCGTGCTTCGCGGACAGGTACGCGCTGTAGTTGCCGCCGTAGCGGACAGGTCCGTCCAATGCCGGGTCGAGGTCGATCAGGTCGGTGCTGACGGCGTCGAGAAACGCCCGGTCGTGGCTCGCGAGCACCACGGTGCCGGGCAGTGACCGGACCTGCCCCTCAAGAAAGGCGGCGGCCTCGTCGTCGAGGTGGTTGGTCGGCTCGTCCAGGAGCAGCGCGAAGGGCCGCCGGACCAGCAGCGCGGCCAGGGCCAGCCGGCCGCGCTGCCCCCCGGACAGCGAGCCGAGGCGCCGGTCGTGGCCGAAGGCGCCGAGGCCGAGGCCGTCCAGGACAAGCGCGGCACGGCGGTCGGCGTCCCATGACTCCCGGTCCTGGGCTCGTTCGAGACATCTGCCGTAGGAATCGAGGAGTTCCTGGTGGCCGGGGTCGTCCTCGGGGACGCCGGCCAACTCCTCGCCGAGCCGGTCCAGCTCGGCGAGATCCTCACGTGTCTCGCGCAGCGCCTCGTCCAGTACGGCGGCGAGGGTCAAGTTCGCGTCGAACGCCATTTCCTGGTGGAGGAAGCCGAGCTCGCGGGGGCGGGTGACGCTTCCCGCGTCGGGTTCGTCCAAGCCTGCGAGCAACCGCAGGAGGGTGGACTTGCCGACGCCGTTCTCCCCGATCAGGCCGATGCGGTGACCCGGGGATGCGGTGAGCGAGACGCCGTCGATGACGCGACGTCCGCCGAGGACGCGGACAAGGTCGTGGGCGAGCAGAGCGGGCTGGGGCACGGGATACCGTCCTGGCCTAATCGGTGGTGGGCCCGCCGGGCGCATGGCCTCGTGCGCGGGCCAGGTCACACGTCGGCGGTTCACTCCGCCGGCGCGGCCGTCTCCTTCAGTACTCCTTCAGCCAGCCGCAGCCACCGGCCGATCCCGATCTCGGCGAGGAACCGCTCGTCGTGGCTGACCACCATGAAAGCGCCTTGGTAGGAGTTGAGCGCGCTCTCCAACTGGCCGGCGCTGACCAGGTCGAGGTTGTTGGTGGGCTCATCGAGCAGCAGCAGATGCGGAGCCGGCTCCCCGCACAGCACGCAGGCGAGAGTGGCGCGCAGCCGCTCGCCGCCGGAAAGCACACCCACCGGCAGATGGGCCCGCGCGCCCCGGAAGAGGAACCGGGCAAGCAGGTTCATCCGCTCCGCCTCGGGCCGCTCGGGCGCGAACGCGGCGAAGTTCTCCGCCACCGTGCAGTCCAGATGCAGCAGGTCCAGACGCTGCGAGAGGTACGCGATCCTCCCCTCATTGCGCGTGATCTCCCCGCTGCTGGGAGCGAGTTCGCCGCTGACCAGCCGCATCAGGGTGGACTTGCCGGCGCCGTTGGGCCCGGTCAGCGCGATGCGCTCGGGGCCCCGGATGCTCAGGTCGACGCCGCCGGGCGCGAACACGTCCTTGCCCCCGAGGCGGACCTGCATGCCCTCACCGAAAACCAGGTTGCGGCCGCCGGGCACCTGAGTGTCGGGCAGCTCCAGCGTGAGCCGAAGCTCCTCGCGCATGGCCCGGCCCGCTTCGTCGAGACGGGCCTTGGCATCAGTGACCCGGGAGGCGTGCACCGTGCCCGACCTGCCTGCGGCCTCCTGCGCGCCGCGCTTCATGGTGCCGGCGAAAATCTTGGGTAGCCCTGCGTTCTTCAAGTTCTTGGCCGCATTGCTCGCGCGCCGCTCGGCGCGCTCGCGGGCCTGCTGCAACTCGCGCTTTTCCCGCTTCAGTTCCTGCTCGGCGTTGCGGACGTTCTTCTCGGCGACCTCCTGCTCGGCGCGGACGGCCTCCTCGTACTCGGTGAAGTTACCGCCGTGCAGGCGCAGTTCGTCGCTGCCGAGTTCGGCGATGCGCCCCATGCGGTCAAGCAGCGCACGGTCGTGGCTGACCAGGAGCAGACAGCCATTGAAGTCCGACAGTACGTCGTAGAGCCTGTGGCGGGCCTGGACGTCGAGGTTGTTGGTCGGCTCGTCGAGCAGGAGGACGTCGGGGAGCTTGAGCAACTGGGCAGCCAGGCCCAGGGAGACCACCTGGCCGCCGCTGAGCGTGCCCAGGTTGCGGTCCAGGGCGAGGTCCGCCAGGCCCAGGCGCTCGAGCTGAGCGCGGGTGCGCTCCTCGATGTCCCAGTCCTCACCGATGGTCACGAAATGCTTCTCGTCGACATCGCCGGACTCCACCGCGTCGATGGCCCGGATGATCGCGGCGACGCCGAGCACCTCGGCGACGGTGAGGTCGCTGGTCAAGGGCAGGGTCTGCGGGAGGTAACCGAGTGTGCCGTTCACCGACACCGAGCCAGTGGCGGGCTTCAGCTCACCGGCGATCAGCTTGAGCAGGGTGCTCTTGCCCGAGCCGTTGGGCGCGACCAGACCCGTACGGCCGGGCAGCATGGAGAAGGACAGCTCGTGGAAAACGGAGGTGTCGTCGGGCCAGGCGAAAGAGACATTCGAGCAGACGAGAGCGGCGTCAGACATAGGAGTGACCTCAAAGGTACTGAGAACAGAGCGAGAGACCTCTGCCTCGGGCAGACGTGGAAAAGGGGGTACGACGAAGCCGACCACCTCAGCAACGCTTCCAAGCGCCAGCCGGTGGCCGTCAGATCCGGGTCTCACCCGGAGATGTCGTCGTCACCCACCACGTCTATGACTCCTCACGATACGTTCTCCGTCGCCCCCCAGCTTAGCAAGGCTTTCTCACCTCAATACGGCCTAACCTGTCGGTGCACGCCTCCACCTGTGGGCACAGCCAGGACCTTAACGTCCCGCGCTGGAAATACCCGGGCGCCGGGGCAGCACGATGAACCCCGGGGTGTTCTTCGGACGAACCCCGCCCCCGGCTGGAGCGGCGACAAGAAGCTCTACAGCGACCACTACCGGCCCGAATTCCCCGACAGCCCCCGCTACACCGAGGAACCGAAGGCGGAGATCGCGCGATTTTGGGAGCGGCTGATCGAGCTGTCCGTGACGGTGAGGGGCATAGCTGACCTCCACGTCAGGCCCCGAGACTCATCAGGCTATGGCGCCACCGCCGGCACGGCGAGAGCGGCAGGCGGTGGCCGGAAATATCCAGTGCGCGCGGTGCTGCAGCGAACCCGGGCCCCTCAGTTCCCTCAGGTGACTATTCGGTGCGGAGCGTCCTACTGGGCGCAGCCGCCCACGCAGAGGGTGGTGAACTGGGTGGTACCGGTGGACTCTGCAGCGGAAGCGCCGGGCATGAACCCAACCGTGAGCGCGGCGGCAGCCAGCAGGCCAGCGGACACACGAACGATAGTACGCATGAGCATTTCCCCCGGGTGATGAGATCGGACAACTCGGTCAGCACAGCTCTCAACGACTCTAGGTACAAACCAGCCCGCGAGAAACGGAGTTGAGGAACACGGCGTGTACTCCCCCCGGCACCTCGTTCCATGGCGCCGCCCTTCCAGAAGCTCCGCGCCGTGCACCGCCGGTGCGCACGGCGATGCGGTGGTGCGCGCATCAGGAGGGGCGGCGCGCGCACCCCGGTGCGGTGACTGCGCACCTGGGTGCGCATCCCGGGTCAGACACCGAAGTCTCGAATGCGCACGTTCTGCCCGGGTCATCCCTGCCGGTGCGCACGGTCGTCGGTGCGCACCGGCACCCCCTACCTGCGCACTCCTGGTGCGGACCCTTGGCCGGGGCTGGGCTGGCGTTGCTGGGGATCCGTCGGTGCGCCGGGTGGGCTCTGCTGCCCGCGCGCCGCGACGCGCGTCGGCTTCCTTCGCGAAAGCGGCCAACCGGGCAAGGCTCTCCGGGAGCGCATCCACGTCGCGGGATCCGTCGCCCTGTCCTCCCCCGCGCCACGTACCACGGCATCGTCCGAGGCTTCTGCGGCGCTCTACGCGGCGGGCGCATCCCTTTGCCCCGGCACCACATCTTGGCCCTGGCCGTGGTCGGACTCTTGGTCGGGGTGGTGACGGCTGTGGTCGGGCCCGTGGTCGGACTCATGGTCGGGGTGGTGACGGCTGTGGTCGGCCCCGTGGTCGGACTCATGGTCGGGATCGTCGACGGTGTCGGGCACGGTCACCGCTGCGCGGACCGTGCGGATCGCGTCCCGGACGGCGCGGCACGCGACCCGGGCCCGCTCGTACGCGGTCGACGCCCGCGGCGGCTTCCCGTCACTGCCGGCCACCCAACACCGGGCGGGCCGGGCGAAGTCGGCGGTGTGACGGATCTGATCCGGACCCGACGGCCGCCGTCGTCTCGGTCAGCGACCAGTCCCACGAAGTGCGGGCGTCGCTGGTCCCGACTCGCTACGCGCTCAGCCGGTCGAGTATCCGGCACAGTACTGGCGCCGCTGCACGAGCGCCCCACCCTGGTCAGGCAGAGGAAGTGCGGCCGGGCCCGCAGATGACCAACCGCCTCCGATTCGGAGGCTTCACGCTGGTCGCCGGGTACCCATGCGGCACGATGAGCGGCTTCGGCTACACGTCCTCTGCACACCCGAGTACTGGTAGGGCCCCGACCTACTGTTGGACACCCCCGGTCCCGCTCGTGCCGACGGTGTCCGCCTCATGGGACTGTGCGAACTCGCCGTCAGGCCGTCCAGGCAGTCGCAGGACATCGGCTCACGCCTGGCCGCCGAACTGCTCGGGGCCATCCCGGACACGTGGCACTCGCTGCGCAGTCTCCGTAGCAGAGGCCCCACGAATGGCTCCCCGTCCGCTCCCGGGGCCCCGTGCCCTGCGCAGCCGGCACACCGGCCATACGGTGGTGCGCAGATTACAAGGTGCGGTGCACGCACCCTGATGCAACCGGATGCACACACCCGGTATGGGAGCTGCGCATCGATTGCGCATCCCAGGTCAGACGCCCGCATCCCGACTGCGCACAGGCCGCCGGAGTCACGCCAGCACGATGCGCACTGCCCGTCGGTGCGCACTGCCCGTCGGTGCGCACTGACAATCCCTCCCTGCGCATCGATTGCGCATCCCAGGTCAGCCGCCCATATCCCGACTGCGCACAGGCCGGAGTCACGCCAGCACGATGCGCAACGGTCATCGATCGACGCGCAGTCTCTTCCCGCGAGACCCCCTGGCCGCCCATTGGCCGGGGCGGGCTGCCGGTACTGAGCGGTCGGTACGCAGAATGCGGCCTTGCCCACGTACGCAAAGACACGACACCCCCGCGCGCCTGCCTTCTCAGCCAGAACAGCCAGCCGGACCGAGCTCCGCCGTGAACCACACACATCCGCGATTCCGTCCTCCCGGCACCCTCGCTCCACGACACCGCCCAAGACATCATCCGCAGCACCTTGACCGGTCACCACTCCACGGTCGGGGCGGTGACGGCCATGGTCGGACTCGCGGTCGGGCCGCAATGGTCGGCCCCGGGCACCGCCGTCGCGACGCGGACAGTACACACCACGCCCCTGAGAACGAAACCCCCGACCGACGAACGCAGCTACGCGAGGATCCCATCCCCATCCCACGCCCAGATGACCCGCCAGCCATCGCACCGGGGCCGGTTCAACCTCACCCGCGCGGAGAGAACGCTCCGGCGTCCAGCAGCGAGTTCTCACTCACCGGTTCACCTCCGCCGGTCGAACGCTCCTGACCGAACCCGCAGGAGGCGCCGTCGAGCGAGCCGCGAAGAAGCAGATGAAGGCCAGGAATCGGCGTGCCGATCCGAAGAACCCGGCGTCGCGCCCGGCGGCCGACACGAAGAGTGGGTCAGCGACTGCGTTCCGAGGGGTTGTGCGGCCCGACAGGTTCCGGTCATCCGCGGAGATGAATGAACCGTGCGGCAGACGACTGCGCTTGTGTGCCGCCCTCGTGGCGTGGGCATGGGGAGGCAAAACCCAACCCGGCTCGGCAACGGCCCGCCAGCAGCGGGGTGACTGGTGGGCATGATGCCGCGCGTGGAATGCCCGTTCTGTCACCGGCTCATCGCCGCGGGTCCGGTTGCCGGACGGCTGGGCATGGGGCGGGTTTTTCGACATGACGAGCCAGGGATGCGCCGGGAGCACCCCGGCTCTTTGGTGTCCTGCCCCTGATCGTTGGACCTCGTGCCGCTGCACGCGCCCGGCAGATCGGCCTGTTCGGCGAGGACCAGGAGCACGGGGACCAAGACGACCCGTTCCTCTTCTAGTCCAGCCCGTCAGCAGGATTGACCGGGGCGGCGTGCCTCGGCTTCCTTCGAGAGCGGCCAACCGGGCAAGGCCGACCAACAACACGCTCTCCCTGCAACCGGCCTGGCCAGTAGGTGAGCCCGGCTGGGAGATCAGGTGGGCCTAGGCCAGTCGCGCAGCAGGGCGGCGATCCTCGCTGCGGTGCAGGCGGGGTCTCGCAGCAGGTCGCGCAGGGCGATGGCGTCCTCCTTAGCGGGCTTGACGGGGATCCCGGCAGCCTCCAGATACATCACGCCCGTTGCAGCGGCCACGGCCAAGTTGGAGCGCTCCAGCCACCGGCAGCGGCCGAGGATGTGAATCAGGGCGGCAGCGCAGGCGTAGGGGCCGCCGTAAATGGGCTGATCCAGCAACTCGGCCCGGTGAGCGGCGACGGCAGCCACCGGAACCCCATAGTCGTCGGGGGCGGGATCAGCCGCCCCCGCGATCTCCGCGACCTGCAAGATCCAGGGAACATCAATGTGCAGGTCCATCAGGCGGCGTGCGCTCCGGGGGGGCGGCAGTCAACGTCTTCGGCTTCGTCGAAGACGTTCTGGTGCTCGGCGAGGAACCGCTCTGCGGCGGCCAAGCCCCGCTGCCGTAGCCCTTCGCTGTCTTCGTGCACGAGGACAGCGATGTATTCGCCGAGGCTCAGGCCGCGGTCCCTGGCCCGGGCCTCCGCCAGTTGCTTGATCTCGCTGTCGACGCGCGCGCCTAGCTGTGTCTTCGCCATACCCTCATGATAACAGGCGTTACCAGGCGTGGGGCCGGGAAGCGACGCGGGCGGCGCGCGGACTGAATGAGCAGCCCCCGTTCGGCGGTGCCGGCCGTCCGCCCCGCCGCTGAGCAAGGACGGCAACCACGACTCTGCGACCCGCGTCATGCGGGAGCAGCCGTTCACCCTGACGCAGGTTGGCGCCATCGAGGGTCCGTCCCTGCGAGCGCGGGGAGCAGCGCGATGCGCGGAGGGCGTTCGGCCCCACCAACGCCTTCCTGCACGCCGTCTCGGCGGAAATGCTCGACGGCAACGCCGTGGAGGCGCTGCGCGTAGCGGACAAGGTCGAGACCGCTCGGCTTCCGTCGAGGGAGCGGCAGTTCACGTTCGCGTTGTCGGTTGCCCAGTGTTACAGCCTGCGCCGTGAGGACGCGGCGGTGCTGATCCACCTCCTGGAACTCGAGGAGTTCGCGCCGGAGGACCTTCAGCGCAGTCCGCTCGCCCGCACGCTGGTCGTGTCCTTGGTGGAACGAGGACGCCCCACCTACCGGCGTCAGGCAACCGAGCTGGCCGAACGGCTCCATCTTCTGTGACCCCGGCTGGTTCAACCAGCCTGGCGGCCCTCACACCGATACCCGTACTGGGGGACCACCCGGTCTCTCAGTCCGGGTCCTGACCTCTGTGCAGCCGTACTGTCCTCGCATCTACCCGGCACACGGAAGAGGCGGACCATGGACAGGCCCCACCACGCGCCGGCCGGCCACACCCGAATCGCAGCCGCCGGCCTCGAATGGGACGCGGTCAAAATCCCACGATTCGTCGGCCTGCAGGTCCTGCACGCCCTGCCGAAACCCGGCGCCGTCATGGTCGAGCCCACCGACCGGGCCCTGTACTTCCTTGTCCCCCCAGGCAGCACCGCACACTGGACCTGCCCGCAGTCCTCACCACTCAGCGAGAGCACCTTCGTCATCCTCCCCCCGCACAGCAAACAGTCCCCGCCCGGACCGTACTGGCTCATCACCCCCAACTCCGGCCACCTGCACACCGACACCCGCGTACTGGCCGCCGCGCTCATGAACGTGATCAGCGGTCAGCGGTCGGACCGACCGCCCCCCCCCCACCTGAACAGACCGAACTCGTACCAGCGCTGACGACCACCGGCCCGGCACACGCCCGGCAGGCGAACGGCACACCGACGGCTCCCGAAGTCGCGCCGGCGACAGGCCGCATGCGGTGTTCACCACCGGAAGACCGGCCGCCGGGGCGTCCGCCCACTCCCTGACCACAAGGCTCCCCCAGCCTCTGATGCGACGGGAAACGACGCCCCGGCAGCCCCTCCCCCCTCATTCCCCCTGTCTCCTCCTCCGCCTATCTCCTCTCTCCTCTGATCCTGATCCCCGGCTACCAAGCCAGCGCCAAGGAAACTCTGATGATCACACCCTTGCCTCACCACACACCGCCATGCCCTCCTACGCGCGGGCGCGCCGGTGCGCCCGCCGTGCAGAACCGCGCCACGTACGTCGCGGACCACGCCGGTGACACCACCGCGGCACACAGCCGGGCTGGAGACGTCACATGAACTACCGGACTCCGAAACCGCAGGTCGATACAGGTGTCGCGCACCCGGCACGGGTGTACGACTGGCTGCTGGGCGGCAAGGACCACTACCTGGTGGACCGTCAGGTCGGCGAGAAGTTACCGCCGATGGCGAAGGCCACCGCACGGCAGAACCGGGCATTCATGCATCGCGTGACCGCGTGGCTGGCCGGCCAGGGGATAACCCAGTTCCTCGACATCGGCACCGGCATCCCCACCGAACCGAACCTCCACCAGATCGCACAGCACATCAACCCCCACGCCCGGGTCGTCTACGCGGACAACGACCCCATCGTCCTCGCACACGCCGCGGCACTGCTCATCAGCACCCCCCAGGGCAGGACCGACTACATCGACGCCGACGCCCGCCACCCGGCCGCCATCCTCGAACACGCCGCAGCACACCTGGACTTCAGCCGGCCCGTCGCCGTGTCCATGATCGCCCTGCTCCACTTCATCCCCGACACCGACGACCCGTACGCGATCACCCGCACCCTCATCGACGCCCTCGCACCCGGCAGCTATCTGGTCCTCTCCCACGGAACCTTCGACCACCACCCACAGCTCGGGGACCAGATCACCGGTGCTTACAACGGGGGCGGTATCGGCGTGACGTCACGTACGCGCGAGGAGGTGGTCCGGCTGTTTCACGGCCTTGACCTGGTCAGCCCGGGCCTGGTCCCCGCACCCCACTGGCACAAGAACGACGCCGCCCCGGTGGACGAGCGCAGCGCCATCTACACAGGCGTAGGCACCCTATGAATACACCCCGTCAACTCCTTGCGGACCGGCTCTCGGTGCCCGCTTCCTTGCGGGCGGTGCCCGGGTGTCTGTTGAGCAAGCGGAACTGCCCGTTGAGCGCGGGCGACTGCTGCTCGCCGGGGTGGTCGCCCGGCACCACGGGTCATCGTGACCGGCACAGCATCGGCGTCCGCGCCTTCTACGGAGAGCACCGGAGTGTGACCTCGGAGAACGACCGGTCCCCCAGTCGACCCGCACTGCGTCGCGCCGGCGCAGACCCTGCACCTACCTGGTGCACCCTCCCCCTGGCCGAAGGAGCGACCGTGATGAAACCAGCCGCGAAGACCGCGCCGGTCATCCGGACGATCCCCCTCGGCCTACCCGCAAGCTCCAGCGCCGGCGCACGCGCCCGTCTCAAAGCCCGGGCAGTCCTTGTCGAGTTGGGCTGGCCGGGCGACCGGCAGACCGCAATCCACGTCCTGCACAGCCTCGTCGACAACGCCGTACACCACGGCCTTACCGCCGAGCGGCCCGGGCAACGCCTCCATGCCAGCCTCAGCATCACCGAAGCCTGTGAACTCCTCATCGACGTCTCCGACCCCAACCCCACCTTCCCCGTCTTCGACAAAGCTGTCACCGGCGACATGGGAGGTGGCGGGCTCCAGGACGCGACCCAGCACGGCGCCGTCCTCTCCTGGTTCGTCTGTGCGGAAATTGGTGGCAAGACCGTCCGCGCCACGATGCAGCCGAGGCAGGTGGACCTGTGACCGTGTCGGCCCTGACGGCCGAGGCGTCCGTCATCGGTGTTCAGATGATGGACCGGCTGATCGAAGCCGCCGGACTGGGGCGAGAGCCTGCCGAGGACATGGCAGACCTCGCGGAGCTGATCCGGACGCTTCTCGCGGTCGACCAGCGGCGGGACACCTGTGTACGCCTCGGGGGCAACCTGTTCGACGTGGTCATCACCGCCTCCGGCATCCAGGCCCACGCCGCGGTCGCCCGGATGGACGAGCTGCAGAGGGGATGCGGCCCCGTCATCGAGGACCCCGACAGCGGATGGCTCTACTGGCTCGTCCCACCCGGAACATCCACTCTCTGGGCCCCACACACTCATGGCGTGTGCGTGGGAGGACCACACACGATCACCCTGCCGCCACTGAATCGTTCCGCTCCCCCGGGACCCTACTGGCTGCGGCCCTCCGCAAGCGACCGACTCGTCCCACCGTCAAGACTCCGCGAGGCCCTGGCCCAACTCCGGCCCGAACCACCTCCGCACACCGCACTCACACAACAACTCACCAGCGCCACCTGATCCCCCGTGCCCGTCAACGCTGCCCCCAGGACGTGGGCAGGCACGGGCCAGACCCCCTGCAGCGGGGGCGAATCCGCTCCCAGCCGCAGGCCCAGTTCAACCAAGCCGAGACCGTCCCCAGGCACAAACACGCTGGTGGGCCAAGCTTCAACTCACCGCAACCTACAGAGGAACACCATGCGCAGGCCGATCGTGCCCTACGTCATCCCCTGGGCAGGAGAGACCATCTCCCATCCCGAACCTGTCATCACCCCGGCCGGCATCCACTACGCCGACCCCCACCAGGACCAGTTACACCGCGACCTCGACACGCTGTGGGAACAGTGCACCGGCGACCCCACCGGACAACCCCAGTACACCGCCGAACTCCACCCCGCACGCCAGAAGAAAGCCATGGAAGGACTGCTCTGCGCCGGGTGCAAAGCCCCGGCCGCACGCTACATGAACGGCATGACCTGGGTGCTGCCCCTGTACGACGACACCCCGCCGGACCACTGGGACGGTGTACACACCACCATCCCACCCATGTGTAAGATCTGCGCGAAGATGGCCCCGCAGTGGTGCCCGCGCCTGCGCGAAGGGCACGTCGAGCTCCGCGTCCGCGAAGCCGAACACATCGGCGTCCGCGGCACCCTCTACCCCCGCCCCGGCGAACCCGGAGTGCCCGACCCGGACGCGCTGGTCCTCTTCGACTCGCCTGACCTGCCGTTCGTCGTCGCCCGCCACGTCGTCCGGGAGCTGCACCGCACCACCCTGATCCGCTTTGCTGCGGCAGCCACCTGACTCGCGCGAATCTCTACTCAATGCCGCACGGTGGGCGTCGGCGACGAGCCGTGCTCCGACGTCAGGTAGTCGACGTCGCACGGGCCGCCGGAGTCACCCGGCAGAACCTCTCCTACGAGTTCGCCGGCAAGGACAGCCTGGCCCGCGTACTCGGGCGCCGCAAGGCCGACCGCTAACCGCCCGGAGCCCGGCGAACCTGCGGACCAGTTGGTGCCCGTCACGCGAATGGTCCCTCGCCGAGGCCACTGCCAAATCCGTGCCGCGCGCACTGCTCACCGGCTGCTGGGAAGGAAACCCGGCTATCTGCCCTGCGCCCGTCTGCCCTCGCGCCGGCACTCCGGCCGAGTGGCTCACGCCGCCGGTCTCCTGGCTGCTCGGACAGTTCGGCACACGCACCTGATCCGAGAACCGTATCCCGACGGCCCTATAGCGCGGCCGTAGCGACGGTAGACAACTGGCCGCAACCACACCCACGAACAGCATGAGGACCATCTGTGCCTGAGATTGTGCTTACCCGCATCCGCCGCGGCTGGTTGACCCGTCCGGCCTGCAGGCGGGACGGAAGAGCTGTGGTCCACGTACGCACCGCAGCGGGCCCCCTGACGATCCCCGTCCGAATCACCGCGCTGTCTCACCACCGGATCCACACTGCCGCCCGGTTCCAGGTCGACAGCGCGACTTCCCTCACCGCAGGAGCACAACGATGACCCAGATCACAGTGGACGACAGGACCGGGAGTAACCCGAAGATGGCCGCCCTGGCCAACGAGATACTCACGGCGGCAGCACCACTCGTGGAGGAGACCGGCGGTCTCCCCCTGCCTCCCACCATCACCTGCACGCTCCATGATCCCCACGGGAGGGCCGCCGATTACGCCGACTTCATCAAGGGCCTCCTCCAACGGGAGACCGCCGGGAAAAATCTCACCACCTCCCAACACCGTCGCATCGCAAAAGCGCCTCTAGTGACACGGATGATCGTTGTCCGCGCCGGCCACCCCGTCGACGTGGTGACCAACAGCATCCTCCAGCCGAGGCTCCTCTTCGCACCCGACGCCATGCGGTTGAAGGGCCAGAAGGCACCTGAGCACGCTTATGAGCAACACCTCGTCGAAGCGCTGGTGACAGCCGGTCAGATTTCCACCAGCCAAGGCGCCGTCGTCCCCCAGAAGATATGGCCGTACGCGCACAAGGCCCTCTTTCATCCGTCGTGGTACGTCACGTTCGGCCACGCCCGGTGGGCCGCCCGCGAAGTGTGCACCCAACTCGGCTACCAGCCACCACACAGCAGCACCGCCCAGTCCTGGTCGCGGCGCGCTGCGACCTTGCTCGCCGCGCCACGCCGTCGCATGAGCGACGACGGCCGGGCAGAGAGAGCTGCGGCATTCGTCCAGCAAGCCATCGAGATGGGAACAATCGATACCTTCAACCGCGTCTGGACCGAGCCGGAACTCCTGCCGACCCGACGCGAGCGCTCCTCGCCCGACCAGTGGGTTCAGCGGATCTCCGACCATCCCGCCGCACGATGAGGGTCCTGCTGCTCGGCGCCAACGGATTCCTCGGCCGGTTCGTGGCCGACCGGCTGCTCGCCGACCCCGCCGTGCATCTCACCGCCCTGGGCCGCGGCGACGACGCCGACGTACGGTTCGACCTCGCGGGCGGCAGCCCCGGAGCGCTCACCCGCTTCCTGGACGCCGTCCACCCCGGGGTCGTCATCAACTGCGCCGGTGCCACCCGGGGCGGGGCGCGCGAGCTGATCCGGCACAACACCGTCGCCGTCGCCACCGTCTGCGAGGCGCTGCGCCGCAGCGGCTGCGGCGCCCGGCTCGTCCAGCTCGGCTGCGCCTCCGAGTACGGCCCGTCGCCGCACGGCTCGTCCACGGCCGAGGACGCCGTACCGCGCCCCGGCGGCCCGTACGGGGTGAGCAAGCTCGCCGCCTCCGAACTCGTCCTGGGCGCGGGGCTCGACGCCGTCGTGCTGCGGATCTTCTCGCCCGTGGGACCCGGCACCCCGGCGGGCTCACCGCTCGGCCGGCTAGCCGAGGCCATGCGCCGCGCCATGCAGGGCGGCGACGGCGAGCTGAAGCTCGCCGGGCTCGGCGTCCAGCGGGACTTCGTGGACGTACGCGACGTGGCCCGCGCGGTGCACGCCGCCTCCCTCTCCGCGGCACAGGGCATCGTCAACATCGGCACCGGACGGTCCGTGAAGCTCAGGGACGCCGCCGCCGTGCTGGCCAGGGTCGCCGGATACGCGGGCGCGCTGCACGAGTTGGACGCCCCGGGCCCCGCCCGGCACGGCCACGCGCCGATCGGCGCCCAGCGCGGCGAGTCCGCGCCGGAACAGCTCGGCGCCGGCCCGTTCCCCTACCCCGACGGCTGCGGCAGCTGGCAGCAGGCGGACGTACGCACCGCACGCGACCGGCTCGGCTGGCGCCCACGGATCAACCTGGAGGAGTCACTGACCGACATCTGGGCGCAGACGGCGCGCCGCACCACCACTCCTCCCGTCCACGATTCAACTCTCTTCCGCGGTGAGGAAAGCGGCTTCGTCCAGGAAGCCGAAGACCCAAAGCAGCTCGGGACCACGAGGGCGGCCGGCTCGACGATTCCTGGACGCCGCGACGCGGGAACTCGCGGAACTGACGACAGGATCACCGCAGTACGCATCGAGGAGATTATGCGCAACCGTCTGGCTGACCGGGTCTACCCAGCGAACGCGCGGATACCCACCCTGCCCGGTCTTGCCGCCGAGTTCGGCGTTTCCGTCACCACTGTCCGCGCCGGCCTCGCACCCCTCATCACGCAAGGACTCCTGTTCGTATCCGACCGACGGAGGGACGGCACACTGGTCTCCCACCTGGCAAGCGAACTGTCGCGCGACGACGTGCTGCGCATGACCGGACGGACTGGCCCGGGCGAGACCCCATACCCCGCGTGGGGCGAAACAATGAGGCTCGTAGATTGGAGCCGGGACCCGCGGTGCCTGGTCTCCTACTCGACCCTCGTGGCCAGGGTTCGTGAGTACGGGTGGGAACTGCAGCGCGCGTTGACGACACCGCCGGGCGGATCCACCAAGCTGCAGCAGCACAGGCCGAATTCGGGATGAGTGAGGCAGAGATCGATCCAGAGACCAGCGACATCGGCGCCCGGCTGGAGCGCACCAACGCACTGCTGAAGAGGATGCTCGCCGAGGTCGCGAAGACTCCGTCCACGCATGCCATCTTCGTCGACGCCGGTTACGTCTATGCTGCGGCCGGGTTGCTTGTAACGGGTACCGAGGACCGGCGGTCGTTCGATCTCGACGCCGAAGGGCTCATCGAGGCCTTCATCGACAAAGCCAGGATCATCTTCGCGGACAGCAGGCTGCTGCGCGTCTACTGGTACGACGGCGCCAGGCGCCGTATCCACACCCCGGAGCAGCAGTCCATCGCCGAGCTGCCCGACGTCAAGGTGCGGCTCGGCAATCTCAACGCCAACAACCAGCAGAAGGGCGTCGACTCGCTGATCCGTACGGATCTCGAATCGCTCGCCCGGCACCGCGCCATCAGCGACGCCGCACTCGTCGGCGGCGACGAGGACCTGGTGTCGGCCGTCGAGGCCGCGCAGGGCTACGGGGCGCGGGTGCATCTGTGGGGCATCGAGGCCGCCGACGGGCGCAACCAGGCCGAGCCGCTGCTCTGGGAGGTCGACAGCCAGCGCACCTTCGACCTCGAATTCTGCAAGCCGTACGTCACCCGGCGGCCGGTCACCACCTACGAGCACGAAGGCGACCCGCCGCCCTCACGCGACCAGGCCCGGTTCGTCGGCGCGCAGATCGCCGCCACCTGGCTGGTCGAACGGGGACGGGAAGCGATGGGCGAACTCCTGCCGGGCCTGCCCTACCTGCCAGGCCCCGTGGACCAGGACCTGCTGATCGACGCGGAGAGACTCCTCCAGCGGTCTTTGCGAGGCCACTCCATGCTCCGCAGAACCCTGCGCGACGGATTCTGGCATCACCTTCAATCGCAGTACTGACCCCAACGGGTCCATGTCGTGCCTCGCGGGGGCCCCAGATATCCGTCAGCTCCGTTTCGGCGGTGTGTCCGTGCTGGAGCGGTGCTCAACGTTCTCGACGAGGTCACGGTCTGCACCAGTCCCGCATGCCGACAGCCGTGCGATTGCACGCGGCGGCCATGGCTCCGTCCCGGCCCGGTGACGTCCTGGAGGGCAACGCGGACCTCTGCAGCCGCCGAGACGGCACCGGTGTGAGGATTGGGCCCGGAGCTGCAAGCGCTGGCGCGCATCGGCCGGTTCCGCACCGACGAGGTTCACACCAGCCGACTGTCAGCCGGCACCCCCGAAGATCGAACCGCCGTCCTCTCCCCGCGTCAGGTACGGGCGACTTCGGCGGCACGCTGGGACAGGCCTGCGGCGCCGGGGATCCCACGTCGCATCCAGCGGGTCGTGGTGGCGTGGATCGTTTTGGCTTCGCGCCGGTTGCGCTCGGAGGCGACCCCGTCCATCACGGTCAGGGCCTCACCCCACAGCGCGATGCTCTCGTCGTAGCGGCGTTGGGCGGCGACCGAGCGGGCGAGGTTCACCGCGGCCTTCGGCCAGGAGCCGCAGCGGCTCCGCCAGTTGTCCGGCCTCCTTCGGGTAGCGCTCAAGGTAGGCGGTGAGCACTCCCGCCATGTCGGAATCAGTGATCGCCACAGGTCATCGCCCTCCGCTCGGCCCGAGGAGGGGTTCCGCCGAGACCCGCCGTTCGAAGGCGGCCGCCAAGCACGTGCACAGTCAGCTCCACAGGGTCGTGGCGTTCCGGAAGCCACGCACTCTACAAGTCCGCCCGGCCCCACACGGGCCAAGGAGCCGGTGGGCGTGCGGCGCTTGGGAACCTCGGCGATTCGGCCAACCGCCCTTGGTGGCAGTGCCGTTGCAGGAGCTGGGTCGGTGCAGTTTCCACGGGTCCTCGAACGCTCTCTCCCGGGACTTCAGGACCGACCGAAAAACGTGTGTTCGATATCAGGGGTTGCGTCGTTGAGCATTGCGTACCAGCCGTGACCGACCGACAGGGGGATCGACTTGACCTCGGGCAGCACAGCCGCACAGCCGAGCACGGACGAAGCGGAGGGGACTCCACCGGACAGCGGGGGCGCGGCGCAGGAGGAGGAGTTCCAGTACCGGGACGAGTCCCGGCTCCAAGCCGGCGCGCAGATGACGACGACCACGATGGCGCGGCGCCTGCCCGTGCTGGTGCGCCGGTCGTTGCGGATGGCGTGGCAGGTGGACCGGGGCGCGACGGCCGGGCTGCTCGCGTGCCAGATCGGCACCGGTGTGCTGGCCGCGCTGGGCCTGTTTGCCGTGACCGGGACCCTCACCGCGCTGATCGCCTCCGGCGACATCACCGAGCGGCTGCGGGAGGCGGCGCCGCAGCTGGCCGTCGTCGCCGTGGCTGCCGGGCTGCGCGCCCTGTTGGGGGTCACGGTGACCTGGCTGACCGGGCGGCTGCGGCCGGTGCTCGCCCGTGCCGCGGAAGTCAGCATGGTCGAGGCGGCGCTCGGCGCCGAGGCCGCGGCGAACAACAAGCCGGGGTACAACGACCAGTACGACATCGCCGACCGCGGCGCGCAGGTCACCCCTGACCTCGTCGAGGAAGCCCAGGACGTGTTGGCCGCCACGGCGACCCTCGCCGCCGGCGCCACGGTCCTCACCGTGATCCACCCGGTTCTCCTGCCTCTGCTGCTCCTGGCGTGCCTGCCGCAGGCCGCGGCGTACGTGCGCGCGGCCCGCGTGGTGTACCTCGCGGGCCTGGAGACGTCGGGGCGCCGGCGGATGCTGCACAAGCTGCGCTGGCACATGTCCTACATGGAGTCGAGCGAGGAGATGCGGGCCTGCCTGGCCGGCCCGTTCCTCCTGGGCCGCTACCGGCGCCTCGCCGCGTCGGTCAACGTCTCGGAGCGCGAGGCCGCGAACACCGGGGCCTGGATGGGCCTGGCCGGCGCGGCGGCCGGCGGCGTCGCATCGGCGGCGGTCTGGGCGACCCTGCTGTGGCTCCTGGTCTCCGGCCGGATGGACCTGGCGGCGGGCGGCGGCGCGGTCTTCGCCCTGCAGACGGCGACCGGCTCGGTGCGGGGCATCATCAACGGCGGGGCCCGGCTGGTGCGCACCGGCTGGTACGTGCAGGACTGGCAGAACTTCATCGACAACGCCCATGGGCAGGCGATGGTGGCCTCCCGTGGCTCCGAGGTGCTGTCGGCGCCGCCGGAGCGGTTCGAGGTCCGCAACGTCACCTACCGGTACGACGGCGCAGAGAAGGACAGCCTGGTCGGGGTGTCGCTGACGGTACGGCGCGGGGAGATCGTGGCGCTGATCGGGGAGAACGGGTCGGGGAAGACGACGCTGTCCCGGCTGATCTGCGGGCTGCTGCTGCCGACCTCCGGGGAAGTGGCCTGGGACCACAGAACCACCGCGCGGCTGGAACCGTGGGAGGCGTGGAAGCACGTGGCGGTGGCACCGCAGCGGTTCACCTACCTGCCGCTGACGCTGCGCGACAACGTCACCTTGGGGCAGGGCGACACCAGCGACGCCGCACTCCTGGCGGCCTGCGAGGCGTCCGGAGCCGCGGACATGCTGCCCGCCCTCCGTTCCGGCCTCGACACCCTCCTGACCAGCGAATGGTTCGGCGGCCACCAACTGTCCGGCGGGCAGTGGCAACGCGTCATCCTGACCAGGGCATTTCACCGGAAAGCCAGCCTTCTGGTGATGGATGAGCCGACGGCCGCCCTCGACGCCCGAGCCGAGCACCATGTTTTCACCGGCCTGCGGGACCTGGCCAAGGACAGGGCCATCCTTCTGATCACGCACCGGCTCGCCAATGTAGCCGCGGCCGACCGGATCGTCGTCCTCGACCAGGGCCGGCTGATCCAGGAGGGAACGTACGCCCAGCTCACCCGCGAGCCCGGGCTCTTTCGGACCCTGTGGGAACTCGAGCAGCGCACCGGCGGTGCGCCCGATCCGACCTGAACTCCGCCGCAGTCCGGAGCCGGCCCCGGCCGTCCGACAACGGCCGGAGTCCGCCAGGTTCGCCGACCTCGCCGTCAGACAACCGGACACGGCAAGCCAGAACCCAGCCCCGAGCGCAACATCCCGCCGAAGGTGAGCAGATGCCCGTGTCGCTAAGCCACACCCACATCCGCAAGACCGCCGAGGTATACTTGGCGCGGCATCCGCAGGAGCGAGAATCCCTGGCCGGGCTGCTGTCCCTTCTGGACGGCGCCGACAACCCGGCCGACCGAACCGCACTCCCCGGCCACGTCACCTGCAGTGCAGTAGTCATCGACCGTGAACAGCGCGTTCTGCACATCAGCCACAAGATCACGGGGCTGCTCCTCAACCCAGGCGGCCATGTCGAGGGCGACCGGATGCTCCTGGCCGCGGCGCTGCGGGAAGTATGTGAGGAGACCGGCCTCCGGCCCGGCGACCTGTGCCTGACACCGCAGTTCCTCGGCGCTCCGATCGATATCGACGTCCATGCCATCGACGCCAACCCCGCCAGCGGCGAAGCCGCACACCGGCATTTCGAATTCCGCTTCGTCTTCTACCTGGTTCCCGAGCAGCACCCCCGGCTCGTCCTGCAGGACGAAGAGGTCGCCGGCGTCAGGTGGTTGGAGTTCGCCGACGTCCGCTCCCCGACCCTGCGCGCCAAGCTTCTGGACGCCCGGAACCAGGGTCTGGACGGGCGGCCGGAGCCCGTCAACGCCTCCGCCCTGATCCACGACGGTCACGGCAGATACCTGCTCCACCTGCGGGACCAGCGTGAAGGCATCTGGGCCCCCGGCACGTTCGCACTGCTCGGCGGCGGCCGCACGCGCGGCGACGTCAGTGTGGAAGCGACCCTACGGCGGGAACTCGCCGAGGAGGTTCCCGGCCTTCAAGTCGAGGGCTTGGCGCCGTACGCGCTGGAAGAGGAAACGAGCGTCGACGGCTTCGCGGTTCCGGTCCAGGTCTTCGAAGCCCGCTGGAACGGTGACCCGGAAACCGTGGACCTGCAGGAGGGTGTGCTGCTGCGGTGGTTCACCCCGGACATGCTGGAGCGACTGAACCTGAGCCCCGGTCTCGGTGACTTCATCCGCCGGCACGCCGCCGAACATCCCCCCGCCGGCAGCCCGCCGATTCCGGCCCGGCTGCTGCGCGCAGAGGCGCCGGAGGGGACCGAGCTGCACATCGTGGGTGTCCACCTCTACCTGGAGGACACCCACGGCCGCATCCTCCTCGGCCTGCGCCACCCCGACTCGCCGTTCGCCGGCAACGCGTGGCACTTCCTCGCCGGTCACTGCGAACGCGAGGAAGCGGTCAACTGCCTGATCAGAGAAGCCCAGGAGGAGGCCGGACTGATCATCGAGGCGAGCGACGTCGAGCTCGTACACGTCGTCCACCTCGTCGACTCGCCGTCCGCGCGGCCGCGCATGCAACTCGTCTTCCGTGCCCGCACGTGGTCCGGCAGACCCGCCGTCCTGGAACCCGACCGGTGCGTGGAGTGGCGGTGGTGGAACCCGAAGGATCTCCCGGCCACCGTCGTGCCCTACACCCGGCAGGCGATCGACGGAATGCTCGCCGGGCGACTGTACTCACAGACGGGCTGGGACAGGCGATGACGGTCACCAGCCGTCCCGACGCAGCGATCGTGGAGTTCGCGGAACAGGCGGTCGGCCGGGTCACCGAGTGGACGGATACGTCGTGGGCGCGCGAGGAGAGCCGGGTGTGGCGGGCCCGAGGTGCACGTGGCGGCACCTGGTACGTGAAGGTGCATCAGAACCAGCGGTTCCACGGTCGGGAGGTTCGGGGCCTGCGAACGTGGGCGGTGGCGGTGGGCGCGGCCGCGCCGCGGCTGGTGGCTGCCGACGAGTCGCTGCGGGCCGTGGTGATCACTACGGTGCCGGGCCGTCCGCTGCATGGCGTGGTCCTGGCCCCGGAGCAGGAGAGAGCGGTCTTCCGCCGGATCGGCGCCCTGGCGCGTCGTATCCACCAGTCCTGCCCGGCCCTTTCCGCTCCGGCCGGCAGCGGACCTGCCCTCCACAAGGCGGACCGGCATCTGGCTGCGGCGCGGGCCCATCTCCAGCCGGGCGACGAGGAATTCGTCCGGGATCTCGTTGTGCAGGCCGGGCGCCTGGAGCCGCTGGAGTGGGTGGAGACCCACGGCGACCTCCAACTCCGCAACATCCTCTACGCCCCCGACATCACGGCGGCAGCGGACGAAGAGGACCCCGGGCCGTTCGTAGCGGTGATCGACCTCGAGCGCAGCGAGCCGGGGCCGGCCGTTCGGGACCTGGTCCGCCTGTCCGACGCCTGGGCCGGCCGCCCCGACCTGTTCGCGGCGTTCCTGACCGGGTACGGCAGGCCCCTGGCCCCGGCCGAGACGGCGCGGCTGGTCATCGACACAGCTCTCGACTCGGTGAGCGGCATCGCCTACGGCTCTGCCCATGGTGATCCCGAGCTTGTCGAGCGCGGCCGACGCACACTGGCCCGGCTGCGCGCCGAACACCACGCACCCCTCTCACCGACAGGACAAACCTGGTGAACGCAGACCGTGCCCCCACCACCGCAGCCGAGCCGCAGACTGCCCCCGGAGACGTTCTGGTGCGCGCGGCGACGTCTACTGATGCGGAAAACATCATCCGGATGCGCTCCGAACATGTCCTGTCCCGCCCCTTCAGCGAGGAATGGATCGGGCGGTGCACGGACGAGCTGGCGCCCCGCCGGAGTCCGGCAGTAGACGCGCGGGCCTTCGTCATCGACTCACCGGACGGCACGATGGCCGCCTGCGCCCTCGGCCTGATCCACCCTGTCCTCCCAGCCCCGGCCTACCCCCGAGGTCTGGCCGCCCGCGTGCACATCGTGGCCACCCGCCCCGGCTTCAGGCGCCGCGGCTACGCCCGCGCGGTGGTCACAGCGCTGCTCGACCATCTCGCCGACGCCGAGGACGTCACTCTGTTCGAGCTCCACGCCAGCGTGGATGCCCAGCCGCTCTACCGCGACCTGGGTTTCACAGGGAGTCCGGCGCTGATGCGAATGACGCGTCTCCCAGCGGCAACTGCATCAGCGCCGGGGAGCGGTCCGGCGTGGGTGCCGCCCGAGCAGTACGCCGAGACGGTGCTGAAGGCCACCGCGTTCGCGTGCGTGCACTTCACCGATCAGGACGGCCGCCCGCTCCAGCTGCACTCCGTCTACTCGTCCGGCCACCCGTGGCAGCTGGTCGGCGGGACGATGGACCACGGGGAGCGGCCCTGGGAGACGGCCGTGCGCGAGTGCCGGGAGGAGACCGGCCTGGCCATGTCCGGCCCGCCTCGGCTGCTGGCCACCGTGTACGGGCTGCCCGGCGCCCAGTGGCCCTACAGCACGATCGGGATGGTCTTCGACGGCGGCGAACTCACCACGGCCCAGATAGCGGCATCACCCTCAACCCACAGGAGCACGACGAGGTCCGCGTCCTACCCCTGGCCAAGTGGAAGGCGCTGATGCCAGCCCGGGACTTCGCGCGCCTGAGCGCGGTAGAAGAGGCCCGCCGCACCGGCGCGGCCGCGTACTTCGGCACTTGGGGCTGGGGCAACGAATGAAGAGCAGCATCGTGTTGGTGCCCGACCGGCGGACCGAGGAGTGATCTGTGGGCTACACCCTGAACAACTGGTCCCAGCACTACGCCGACGGAGGCGGCTTCCAGCCGCTCGGGGACGAGGAGAAGGGCCTCCTCGTTGAGCACGCCCTGCCGCCTGAGGGCGGCAGGGCGCTCGATATCGGCTGCGGCACCGGGGAGTTGGTCGGCTACCTCGGCTCGCTGGGGTACACCGTCGACGGTGTCGATTTCGCCGAGGGTGCGCTGGACCGGGCTCGCGCGGAACACTCCGAGGTGGAGGGGGCGCGCTGGCTGTGCCTGGACGTGGAGCATGACGACCTGGACCGGCTTGCGGAGGACGGGTACGACCTGATCGTCATGCGGCTGTCCATTGCGTTCATCCGCAATCGTGCCCGCACGGTGCGCCGGCTGACCGCCCGGCTGCGCGAGCCAGGAGTCCTCATCGTGATCACACCGGTCGCAACACATGACACGGACGAGGAGCAGCGCCGCATCGGACTGGACGAAGATGAACTGGGCGCGCTCACCGACGGGTTGGAACAGGTCGGTCGGTTCGAGGCGTCGGATCTGGCGCTGCTGGTCCTACGCGGCCCGGTTGGCCCGTTGCGTACGAAGGAGAAGCAGCGGCCCGAGCCGCAGGCGGTTTTCGGTGCCGCGGCGGTGGTCACGGATCCGTCCGGACGGGTCCTGCTGGGCCGTTCGATCCTGGGCATGTGGGAGCTGCCGGCCGGCCGGATCGAGACAGGAGAGGCCGCACCGGCGGCCGCTGTCAGGGAGTTGGCGGAGGAAACCGGGCTGACGGCGGGCGTGGAGGGCGCTCACGTCATCACCGTGCTCCACGACGACCGGCTCGACGTACGGCGCATCACCGCCGTCGTCCGCGTCACCGCCTGGGAAGGCGAACTAGGCCTACCCGAACCGCACCACTTCGTGCGCTGGGAATGGCACGACGTCTCTGCCCTGGCCACCCTCGGAACGATCTTCGTCCCCACCGCGCACGCGCTCAACGCAGTGTGGCCCGACGTGCTGCCGGGACTGCCGCCCATCCACTCCTACACCTGCTCCCCCACTGTCTCCCCCCTACCGGCAGAACGGTCCGAAGATCAGCAAAACCTCGTCACGGAAGGTGGACAAGGTGCCTGACCCCGACGAGGTGACCCGCGCGAAACCGGAACCACCAGAGAGTGGCGAACCACCGGCCCCCTTCTCGTTGCGCGCGCACCCTTCCTTCAGGGCGTACCTGACCGGGGAGGCGGCGAGCTTGCTGGGGACGTCGTCACACACCGTGGCATTGCCCGCCCTCGCCGTTCTCACTCTGCACGCGAGCCCCAGCCAGGTCGCCACCCTCGCGGTCCTCTCCCAGGTGCCCGCGTTCGTGCTGGCCCTGCCGGCCGGGGCGTACGTCGACCAACACCCGAAACGACCGGTACTGATCGGCACCGACCTGATTGCCGCGGCAACCGTCGCCGTGATTCCCCTGACCGCGCTCGGCGGATGGCTGTCCTTCCCCGTGCTCTACGGTGTGGCGCTCATCGTGGGAGCGGCGACTGTGCTGCACCTGGCGGCCGCGATCGCCGTCGTGCCCGACCTGGTTCCCCGGCCCCAGCTCCACGAGGCCAACTCACGGGTCGGCGGCGCGTTCAGCCTCGCGGACGCCCTGGGCTCCTACACGGGCGCGGGGGTCGTGGCCGCACTGGGGGCGGTCCGTGCGTTCTGGCTGGACGCGCTGTCGTACCTGTTCTCCGCCTGGTGCGCCACGCGCATCCGACTCGTCGAGAACCCCGCCCTCCCCGCCCGGGAGCGGGAGCGACTGGGCCCCGCCATCTGCAAGGGCCTCGCCTTCGTCGCGCGTACCCCCGTGGTCCGCCCGTTGGTGCTCAGCCTGCTCCTGACCGGCATCGGCGGGGCCCTGATCGAGGTGTACCGGGCGTACTACCTCCTCACCGTCCTGAACGCGGGCGCTGTCGGGCTCGGCATCGTGATGGGCGTGTCCGGCGTTGGTGGCGTTGTCGGAGCGCTGCAAGCACCGCGGCTGGTCAGACGGTTCGGGCCCGGCCCGGTGATGCTGGGAGCCTTCGGGCTGTACCCGGCCCTGGGCGTCCCGTTGCTCCTGGCCCGGCCGGGTCCCGGCTGGCTGACCGTGCTCGCGCTCACCGGCGCCGCGCAGATGGCGGCCGCGACCTGCGCGGGCACGACACAGCGATCGGTGCGCCAGCAGCTGACCCCGCCTCACTTGCAAGGGCGGGCCCAGCAATCCTCGACGTGGCTGGTCTCCGGCTCCCGGCCGTTCGCGTCAGCCGCAGCCGGGATTCTGGGCGACGCTTTCTCGGTCTCCGCGGCGATGTGGGTCGGCACCGCGATCCTGTGCCTACCGCCCCTCCTGCTGCTGGTGACCCAGCTCGGCCGCCTGACGGCCATGCCCCTGCCCGCCGCCACAACCGTCCAGAAGGCAGCATGACACTGCGGTGGGGAGGTGGACGCGTGCGCCTCGGCTGCCTGATGGAGGGCCGATGTCACCGCGCCGAGCCGTGGTGTCAGTGCCAACTCACGAGCTGACGCACCGTGCGCCCGCTGACAGACGTCGGCCGACCGTCACTGTTCGAGCCCTGGCACACATCCGATTCACCGTGAGAAAGGTTTCCTGGTGGCAGCACCTGAGTCAGCCCATGTTTCCGAAGTTCCTTCCGTGATGGGCGTATTCGCACACCCGGACGATGAGAGTCTGCTCGCCGGCGGAGTCCTCGCCCGGCATCGCGGTGACGGTGCCCGAACAGCGGTCGTCACCGCGACCTGGGCCCCGGACAGCCCGCGCGCCGCCGAACTCGCCGCGGCCCTGGCTGTCCTCGGTGCCGGCGCGCCCCGGATGCTCGGATACCGCGACGCCCGCGACGAGGCGTCCGCACCGGGACAGCCCCGGCTGTGCGACGTTGACCTGGACGAGGCCGTCGCCCAACTGGTCCGACACATCAGACAGTTCCGCCCTACTTCCGTGATCGGCCATGACGCGTTGGGCCAGTTGACCGGCCACCCGGCCACCGCCGTGCCCACCAGATCACTCTCCTCGCTGTCGAAGCCGCGGGCCTTCCGCACCTCTACCCGGAAGCCGGTGAACCCTGGCAGCCCCGGGCCCTGTACGCGGCCACTCACCCCGCCAGCGGCATCCGTGAACTGGGACCTCTTCTGGAGGGGGTCGGAAAGCGCCTGCTCTGTGTCCCGGAGACGTACGTGACCACGGTCGTCGACGTCGCCCCGTGGGCCGCAACGAAGTGGCAGGCGATCATGGCGCATCACAGCGAAGTTTCCCGCGAACGCTCGCTGCCCGCCCTCCTCGCCCGCGCCCCCGAAGAGACCCGCAACAAGATCATCCAGACCGAGTACTTCGCCCGGCTCACCCCAGCGGCCATCCCGGACGACCCCCATCGCCTTACCGCCTGACAGCCCGCCATCCGCACCACCCACCGCCCTGTCCCCATCGGAGAAATCATGACAACGATCCCAACGTCCGCCCCTGACGATCTGCCGGGCCCCCTGATGACCGACGAGGCGTACGGGGCGCTGCGTGCCTCCGCCGCGCTGTGGGCAGGTGTCTCCGTGCTGATCACCGACAGCTGCGGCCGCGTGCTGGTGCAGCACGTCGACTACCGCACCACCTGCCTCCTGCCGGGCGGCGGCATCGACGCGGGTGAGTCTCCCTCGCACGCCGCCGCACGTGAACTGCACGAGGAACTCGGCGTCACCATGACCATCGCCCACGGCCTCGCCGTCGACTGGGTCTCCCCCACGAATTCCAGCGCGCCGGCCGTCATGCGGTTCCCCGGCGAGGCCATCTTCGTCTACGACGGCGGCACCTGGACCGACGACCGGATCGATGCTGTCTGCCTGCCCGAACAGGAGATCACTTCCATCGAGCTCGTGGAACCCGCCCGCCTGCCCGACCTGCTGTCACCCAGCGACGCCCGCCGAGCAATGTCCGCGCTCCGCGCCCGCCTCAACGGCGGCGGCCCGGTGCTCCTGGAAGACGGCCACCCGATCGCCCCCACCGTCCTCGACCGTGTCGGTGTGCTGCGCACCGCCCGTGACCAGTCCCACTACGAGTTTCGGACCGGCCCGGTCCCCACCGCGCTTCTCACGGTGCGCCAGTCGTGGGGCTGGCTTTTCGCGCCGGACGGCCGGGTCCTGGTCCTCCTCGAACCCGATACCGGGGCTGCCTGCCTTCCCGGCGGCACACCCGAACCCGAGGACCAGGACAGTCCCGTCGCCACCCTGATCCGCGAAGCCGACGAAGAAGCCGCCGCCCAACTCGGCGATCCTCACTACCTCGGCTACCTCACCGCCGACGGTGACCCGTACGCGCGCCTCCGCTACGCCGCCGCCCTTCGCAGCATCGGTCCCATGCGCGCCGACCCCGCCACCGGCCGCATGTACACCCGGGTCCTGGCCACCCCGGAACAGGCCCTTGAGCTTTTCAACTGGGGGCCGCCGGCAGCGGATCAGCTCGCGGCCGTTCACCACGCTCGCGAACGCCTCGGTATCCCCAGAGCGCCCCGCCAGTCCTTCACCGAACTCACCGGCCCCACCAGCTGGTAGACGCCCCCGCACGTCCCGCCGCTGACGCTTGCTGGGTGGCCTGCACGGAAGACATCGGGCCGACCACGGTGTCGTCAGGCAGTCAGGAAACGTACTTCCTCGTTTAGCGCCATGACGTCAGGGTGCGCGAGATGGTCGATGCGCAGTTGTCGGTTCACCTGTTTCGCGCGACCTCGAACCGACTGTACGAGGCGTCCGGCCCCCAGAGCTTCCCGTGTGACGAGCACGGCAGCTTCGGGTTCGCCGAGGGCCGAGTGAGCGAGCACCAGGTCCAGTCACGAGACCCGCGCGCATGTGGTCGGCGATTGCCCAGCCGGCCAGACGTCGTGACGCGAGGTCGATGACGGTCGCCAGATAGCAGAACTTCCCACCCTCGATAGGCAGGTAGGTGATGTCGCCGACGTACTTTGTGTTTGTCTTCTCGGCGCTGAAGTCGCGGCCGATCAGGTCCGGAGCCTTGACCGCTGCTGGGTCGGGGACGGTGGTGCGGTGCCGGCGGCGCAACCGGACTCCCTCGATCCCGGACGCCCGCATGATCCTTGCGACGCGTTTGTGGTTGACCGCCTCTCCCCTCGTCTCGCGGAGCTCGGCGGTGATCCGTGGGGCTCCGTAGGTACCGTCCGATTCCTGGTGCACGGCCCGTATCCGGTCGGCCAGCTTCGCGTCGGCCGCCTGCCGGACGGCCCGGTCCGCGGCTGTCCGGCGCCAGTAGTAGAAGCTCGAGCGCCTGACGCCGAGGATGCTGCACAGCCGCTTCACGCCGCAGCGGCGCTGGAGGTCGGCGACGCGCTGGAAGCGGTTCACCAGCGCGTCTCCCCGGCGAAATACTTCGCCGCTTTGCGCAGGATCTCGCGCTCCTCCTCCAGCTCACGGACCTTCTTCCGCAGAGCGGCGTTCTCCGCTTCCAGCGGTGCCGGCGGCTGGGTCGGTTCCTGCGTCCGGCGTCCCTGTGGACGACTCACTCCGGCCGCCCGAACCCAGTTCCGCAAGGTCTCCGGATTGATCCCCAGATCGGCGGCGACCGACCTGATCGTCGCATCGGGCCGCGACTCGTACAGCGCGACCGCGTCCGCCTTGAACTTCGGCGGGTAGTTCTTCATGACCACGAGATGTCCGTTCTCAGATCCGCAGGATCCAGTGTCTCGTGTGTCCAACATCAGGGGTCAAGGCCCCACAGCTGATCAGCTGGACGCGCTGCGCGAGCTGGGCATGGACTGGGCAACTGACGAGGTGGCACACCGTTTCCTCGGTGTGCCACCTCCAGCCGGGCATGGTCAAGATTAAGTGACCTTGGACGGCTTCCGTTCGTGCCGACGTCGAAGGCTGGCCAGTGCAGTAGAAGCCGTAAAAGACGCCCTGGCTACGGTGCACAGAGCCGCAAAGACAGAACTATGTGCTGCCATCAGTTCTTCCAAGGCCAGAAGAAGCGCTACGCAACCTCCAAGAGAGGCGATAGTCGCGGTGAGTGCCAGCAGAACCGTACTCGTGTGGTTTATGCGTGCCATGTCAGCTCCCAAGTCTGTGTGACGCCGGTGAGATGAGCTTCCGACGCAACACCGACGGGAGTCAGGGGATCTTGGCGATGCTCCCCCGGAAGGCTCCTTGGTCCAGCACACTGAGAGCAGCGACGGCTGGGGGACACTCACAAGTGCCCTTGACTTGACCCACTGCTCACTGATATGCGGCACTCCGGAGGGAACCCTTGACGCATTGGGACTGGCCTAGTTGGGTGGCGCTTTGGAATGGGGAGGACGATGAGGACCTCTCGCTTGTCTTCCAGGAAGTCAGACTCAGCCGCACGGCGAAGACGCGGCAGCATTGGGCCAGAGATCCGATAACCCGCGCATTCTGCGATCTCGGTGCCTACTCACTCTTTGAGCATCACCTCTCGGGTGGTCTTCCCTCTGCTGATGTTCCGGAGATGAAGCTCTTTCCCAACATGGGCGGCGAGCACTTGATGAAGCTGGCTCCTGTGGTGGTGCCGGATGCGTGGCTCTCGGAGTCGCTGAGCCGGCAGCGGTACGTGGACACATGGGCTCATCATCACGCGTACATCACGGACCTGATCGCTTACATATTCCGATCAGCGCCCACCTTGCGGCGGGTCAAGAGGATGACCGCCGAGTTCACGCAAGCTGCAGCCGAATTGCCACTCGCGGAACTGATCCGTGAAGCCGCGCAAGCAGAGATAGCGTCGGCACTCGACGATCCGGTCGTCACCCTCCAGACATTTCTCCAAGCAGCGCTGCCTCGACAGCCAAAGATCCAAGAGGCCGTACGCCGCATTGAACACGAAATGATCAATGAGTGGACCCAGTTGTACGAGGTGTTACTCGCTGGGTATGGGCTGACCCTGCGTCCGGGATTAACCGCCCGCGACCTAGCCGAACTATTTGACACCGTGATCGAGGGCGTCCTGCTACGAGCCCGCTCCGGAGGAGCTGTACCTGGAACGAGTTCAGGACAGGACGTCCTTACCACTTCGATCCTGGTGATGCTGCCGGCTATGTGTGACGTCCCTCTTTCAGAGCTCGAGCATCGGGAACTCCAGCACCCTTTGCTGTAACTCCCCTACACCGGAGCCCCCAGGGACTCTGCGGGCTCCATGGCTTGCAGACGGGTTTACTGCGTCAGCGCTCCAAGGACTTGCGCACCGTTCCGGGAGCGGCTGATCGAGCTGGCCGTGACGGTGACGACGCACCCGAACTGGGCAACGCTCAAGCAGGTCACGAAGCGGCCGGCCGCCGCGGAAGCGGCGTAGTCCAACGGCGCCTTCTGTCGTTCACCCCGGCCCGCCCACGAAGAGCAGCCTCGGCAGGACAAGCCTCCGTCGTGTACAGGCTGAGGGCGTGACACCGTGCCTGCTCAACGGCTGAACGTGTCAGTCTCAGTACGGCAAGGGGAAGGCAGGTGCGGAGAAGCGGACAGCGTACGGCTGTCCACAGACCGGCGCCGGCTCCGCAGCTCCGCCGTGTCGAAGAAGCCGCTGGCGTCGTATCCGGAGGCGACGAACACGATGACATGACCGCCGGGCCGGAGGCGAGACGGCCCTGCCAGACCTGGACGACCCCGTACAGCCCGGCGAGGGAGAAAGACGGCGGGATTCCTCGAGTGCGCTAGCCCACGCCTGGTCGAAGGCCGGAACCCACGTGTCGGCGCGCCCGTTGGCGCGCAGCCGCGTGAGCAGTTCGATGGAGGGCCCCATGTGGGGTGAGGGATGCCTGGCCGGGGGTGATGTCGGCCGACTGGTGGTTCGCTCGCTCCGCAAAGCGCCCAAAGGGAGGATGACGGTGATCTTCGGCAAAGCAGAGCGAAAGCTTCGCCGTGATCGTATCCTTGGCCGGTGAGTTACCCGTGGGACCGGCTTACGGCCAACTACCAGCAGTTTCATGCCGTGGTCACCATGCTGCTGCTGCGAGTGGATCCTCTCGCTCGCGTACCCTCACACGATGTGGGCGACGTCGACGTGGTGGCGGAGACGACAGCCGGTGAGCGTGTGGCCTATGAGATCAGGGCCTTCGCTGGGGCCATGACCACCAGTCGCCGTCGCCAGGTCCGCCAAAATCTGGAAAGGGTAGCGGCCAGGAATCCTCCGGACAAGTGGCACTTGGTGTGCGCCGTGGACCCCACACCGGGTGATCTGCGGTGGTTTCACGAACTGCGGGGCAGCTTCCCTTTCATCGGTGACTGGTTGGGCGCGCGCTGGCTCGATCAGCAGCTTGATGCACACCCCGATGTACCGCGCTCTGCCCTACTCGACCCCTCTGCCGATCTTCTGGCCCGCTTCGAGCGCGAGCGGCTTGAGCGAGAAGCCGCTCTAGGAGGCTCGTCTGATAGATCGGCCCTCGATAAGGGCGCCGTCCACTTCAGAGGCTTCGCTGACCGGCCGGCACGCAGTGACCTACTCGATCGCATGGCCCTGGTGTCCGCGGTGGCCGACCTGCTCACGCCGACCGAGGCAAGCTCCTCGCCAGCGAATGGACTGATCGCAGAGGACGGTACTGGCCCCTCCGTAGTAGCAATCGAGGGGCCATGGGGGTCAGGCAAATCCACGATCATGCAACTCATCGAGAAGGAGGTCATCGCCCGCCAGCAGGACCTGATTCCGGCACCCTTTGGCCGCTGGCAGCATCGGAAGAATCAGGCACACAAATGGCTGCTAAAGCTGCGCCGCCGCAACCTGCCCGTACGCTCCGCTATCAGAATTCTACTCAACCAACACCGGTCGGATGCCAAGAGCAAGGACAGCAATTGGCCCCTGCTGCGCGGCAAACCTTCCCCTCCGGCAACCCCTCGCACGGTGGTAACGGTTCGCTTCAATCCATGGGCGTATCAAACGAGCGATCAGATCTGGGCCGGACTCTCTCGCGAGATCGTGGAAGCTTCACGCAGCGCGCAGGGCACCGCCGGCCGCGTCCGTGAAGCGTACTGGCTGCGCCGTAACACCGAACGGCTCGATCGCCATCATCTGCGCCGTACCGTTAGTCGGCGGCTCCTGTCGCCCTTCCTGCGAGTGGGCGTCTTTGCCTTGGTCGTCCCAGTCGTAGCGCAGCTGGCCAAAGCAGATACGCACTACACGTGGTGGGGCCACACCACGAACGCCGCACTCCTGGCCATCGGACTCCCACTCGCTATTCTGTCCATAGGGCTCGTGCACACCCTCTTTCGTTTCCTGCTCGGGCGGGCACAGTCCTTCCTGCCAGGAGAGATTCTCGACGGTCCCGTACTCAGCGCTGCATTCGCCGCCCCGGCGCCCGGATCAGACAACGCACTGCGCGACCCCTACTACAACGCCCGGTCCGGCTACCTCTATCTCGTCCAGCACGACATCAGCGACCTCCTGGAAACAATCTGGCTCAGCGGCCGCGAGCTCATCGTGTTCATCGACGATCTAGACCGCTGCTCAGCCCGCGCAACCGCCGAAGTATTCGAGGCCATCAACCTCTTCCTCTCCGGAGCGCTCCACAGCTTGCATCACCCCGTCGAGCCGAATGCGGTCCCATGCCGCTTCGTTCTCGGACTGGACTCCGCCGTCGTCGCAGCCCATCTCGATCGCGCCTACTCCGATCTCGCCTCAACGCAAGGACAGGCAGGCCACCAGGACCCTTCCTGGGGATGGACGTTCCTGCGGAAGCTCATCCAACTCCCCGTCACCCTTCCCCCCATCGCCCACCACAGCGTCGTAGCCGCCATGAGCAGCCTGCTGGGACCCGTTCAATCAACCGAAATCAACACTGCACCAACCGCACCAGTCGGCCCTCCAGCAGTGCACCTGGCCTCAACAGGCACGGCAGCTCCGCAGCCCGAACTTGAAACCCAAGTACTCGCGCTGGAAACACACCCAGTCATACGTAATCACCTGCAGGACAGACTGAGCGCCCAGCGCCACCTGTCCATCCGGGAAGCCAAACGGCTCTTGACGGTGTGGCAGTTCTACCTGCGCGTCCTCGCCTATAAAGAGGGCACCACACAAGCCCTCTCTGTCGAAGACGCCATGCACCTCATCACCCTCGCTGAGATCACAGCCCGCTGGCCCGCTCTGCAAAGTGGCCTCACCACCCGAGTTGATAGCGAAACCGGCCTGGCACTGCTCACCCCCCAAACCGGCGACGATGTCAGCTGGGCCAAAGCACTGCGCAGAACGGGCATGGACTCCCTCGCTCATCACGACGCCTGTGCAGACCTCCGCACGCTGCTCGCCACCGCTGACGGACCCGCGGTTGCAGACCTTGCACAACGGCTCTTTTGAGGCCCTTTGCTGTCCAGTCCAAGTACTGAACTTGATCGGACCGGTCCCCCACTCTGCGTGCCGTAGCGTTGCTGCAGACGTACAGACCATCTCGCCGAGGAAGCCACCATTCGCGAATGCGCCAACGCGACCTGCCGGCAGACCTAGTACTGCAACGGTCTTTGGCGTGACTGGTGGCCAGGACAGTCGCTGATCTGACTATGGGTGGGGAACTGGGTGAGGTCAGGGCGTGGGCAGCAGGTCTGGGTGAGTTGCACGAGCGGTTCGTGCACCGATTCGCTCGGTCGGAGCCGCGGGAGTCAGCACTGGCCTATATGCGGGGGCTGATCGCTCCGTTGGAGCGGAAGAACGGCTGGACGCTCGCGGAGGAGGCCGGCCACGCGGCTCCCGACCGCATGCACCGGCTGCTGAACCGGTGTGACTGGGACGCCGATGAGGTCCTCGACGACGTCCGCGACTACGTCGTGGAGCATCTCGGCGACCCGGACGCAGTGCTGATCGTGGACGACACCGAATTCTTGAAGAAGGGCGTCCGCTCGGCCGGCGTCCAACGCCAATATTCGGGCACCGCGGGGCGGACAGAGAATTGTCAGGTCGGGGTTTTCCTTGCCTATGCCGCAGAACGCGGCCGCACCTTGATCGACCGCCGCCTGTATCTGCCCACGTCATGGACCGATGACCGCGAACGCTGCCAGGCTGCCGGCGTCGGCGACGACGTCGCCTTCGAGACGAAAGTCGTCATCGCCAAAGCGATGGTCCGACGCGCGATCACCGAGAAGATCCCGTTCCGGTGGGTGACCGCGGACGCCGCCTACGGCTTTTCCAAAGGCTGGCGGACCGAACTCGAGCAGGCCGATGTCTTCCATGTCATGGCCACCACCCGCCACGACACCGTCGTCACCCGCTGGGCCATGGACCACCCGGTCCACGACCTGTTTCCCCACCTGCCCCGGCAGAAGTGGAAACGCCGCTCCTGCGGCAACGGCGCCCACAGCCCACGCGTCTACGACTGGGCCAGGGTCGAGGTCCGTCCCTGGCACCGCGAGGACCGCCGGCACTGGGTCATCGCCCGTCGCAGCGTCAGCCGACCGACGGAGATCTCCTACTACATCGCCTACTGCCCCGCCGAGACCACACTCGACGAGCTGATCCGCGTCGCCGGCAGCCGGTGGGCCGTTGAGGAATGCTTCCAAACCGCGAAGCAGGAGTGCGGCCCGGACGATTACCAGGTCCGCCGCTACCCCGGCTGGCACCGCCACATCACCCTCGCCATGGCCGCCCACGCCTGCCTGACCGTTCTGCGGGCCCGCGCGCTCGACACGGAGAAAGCAGAAACGGATCCTCCCAGCTCATCGCCCTGACCCTCCCCGAAATCCGGCGACTGACAACCCGCCTGACCCGGCCCCGCGCCAACCTCATCGACCATGTCCTGCACTGGTCACACTGGCGCCGACGACGACAATTCCAAGCCCGCATCAGCCACTACAAACGACGAGGCCACACCCCACCAGAAACCAACCACCCATCAGAACAAAGACCGTTGCAGTACTAGAGCAACTCTGGCACTGGACAAGGGAATGACGTCAAACCAGTCGCCACCCACTCCAGCCAAGATGCCGGTGGGCAGGTACCGGGAGGCAACCTCAACTGCAGCTTGACGGGGCGTGCTCCTTGGCAGCAGCGCCTGCTGCAGCGCTGCTGCGGTGCCGCGTTCGCGGGTGTAGCGACGGGCGTTGTCCACACAGACAGCAGCGCGGGAGGCGAGCTCATCAGCGAGAAGCAGATCGTCCTCGTCGAAGTCTTCCGGCGTCGCATGACGGACGAACGTCGCCACCCCCACAGTCGCCCCCCGGGCGATCAGCGGTGCCGCCAGCACTGCGTGGATCCCGAGCTCCTGAGCTAGGGAAGCATCATCAGCCAACCACCTTGCGAAATCGGCCTCAGCGCTGGAACGTCGTATGGCCTGACCGGCAGCCAAAGCCCGGGCCGGGGCCGTGCAGTCGGGATGGGAGTCTGCGTCTCCTGGCTTGAGAGCCGACTCGGGGCAGCCATCCAGTATGGATTTGATAGCGGTCCGCCGGAAGGCGACCCAACCGGATATCAACCCCAGCGTGGGCTCCTCTCCCCGGTCCACGGACTCGAGCAGGTCGACGCAGACGAAGTCGGCGAACTGCGGGACAGCCACATCTGCCAGTTCCTGAGCGGTCCGCGCCACGTCCAAGGTGCTGCCGATGTGAGCGCTGGCGTGATTGATCAATTGCAGTCGCTTACGGGCCCAGTACTGCTCGGTTATATCGTGCGCAGAAACAGCCGCCCCGCGCACAGCGCCCTCTTCGTTCTTCAGCGGATATACGAAGTTGGACCAAGCATGCTCGCGGCTTTCGCCAGGGACCCGCACGTCTCCATCACCCGGGAAAGGGCTCGTTCAACCTTTCTGACCTCAGAGTTTAGGGGCAGGAAGTCCCTGTGGCGTAGACCACGGAAGTCGTCCTCAGTGACGTTCAGAGTGCGCTCCGCGTAGCCGTTAGCGCGTCGCAATCGCAGGGCCACGTCAAAGACAGCCATCGCGCAACATGGCAGTTGCTCGAAGTCCACGCCGTGAGTGCTGTGTCCCCCGGTTCGACGGCGGTATGAGTGAGCGCACTGACCAGCAGCCAGCCGTGGCTGTGCTTGCCCTCCATGCTTTGCTGGGCGAGCACGCTCATCTCAACTCGGTGGCCGTCCTGGTGCCGCAGTGGCACGGTCCCTTGCCATGTCATCAGAGATTTCACATTGCGCAGCGTGTCTGCCGAGGGCTCTTCGTCGAGCAGGCTGGCTGCTGGTTTGCCAACTATGTCGGCGGGCGAATAGCCCAGCAGCCTGCGAGCGCCTTCTCCCCATTGCGTCACGGTTCCGCGCTCGTCCACGATTGCCCGTGCGGTCCCTGCGTCGTCATCGTCGGGCAGGCCCAGCCGCGTAGTGTCGGGCACGCGCCGCTCGTCCATCGCCGTCTCGCTTTCGTCGGGCATTTCAGAGAATACTGCTATTGAGGAGTCGGAGCTTGCTCGGTTGCGAATAGCCACAGCGGGCCCGATGGGACGCTCAAGCCTTCAATTGGATCAAGGGTTATCGGCGACCCCCTCCCCTTAGGGCGTGAAACGGTGCAGGTTCGGGATGCGCAATTCCCGCATCGCCCGCCCTGCCAGCGGGCCATCACTTCACGCTGCCGCGCACGCACATTAAGACACCGTTTCTTATGGCTTGATCGCTCGTTGAGCTGTGCATGGCGATTCCGGTTGAGCGGCTGGTGCCGGAGGAGTTGTGGGTGCTGTTCCGGCGGGTGGTGCCGCTCACGGAGGTGAAGCGTCCGCAGGGCGGAGGTCGCCGTCGGGCTGACGACCGTGAGGTTCTGGCCGCGGTCATCTTCGTGGCCACCTCGGGCTGTACTTGGAGGCAGCTCCCGCCAGTGTTCGGCCCGGCCTGGCAGACGGTCTACCGGCGGTTCGCCCAGTGGAGCGCGGATCGGGTCTGGGGCCGTCTCCACCGCGTGGTCCTGGACAAACTCGGGGCGCGGGGTGAGCTGGACTGGTCCCGGTGCGCGATCGACTCCGTCAGCGTCCGGGCGGCAAAAGGGGGCTTCTGACGGGACCGAATCCGACCGACCGAGGCAAGTTGGGATCGAAAATCCATCTGGGCACCGACCGAAACGGACTGCCGCTCTCACTGGGCATCTCCGGCGCCAACATGCACGACAGCCAGGGACTGGAACCGCTCATCCGCGGAATCCCTCCCATCCGTTCCCGTCGCGGCCCACGACGCAGGCGGCCGGCGAAGCTGCATGCGGACAAGGGCTACGACTACGACCACCTGCGGCGATGGCTCCGTTCACGCGGCATAGGCCACCGCATCGCCCGCAAGGGAGTCGGCCCTCCACCCGGCTCGGCCGCCACCGCTGGGTCGTCGAACGAACCGTGTCCTGGCTGGCCGGCTGCCGACGCCTGCACCGCCGCTACGAACGCAAGCCCGAGCACTTCCTCGCCTTCGTTGGTATAGCCGCCCTGCGCATCTGCTTCCGTCGGCTGACTTTCTGAGCCTGGGAATTTGGGCAGGGTGGTGATCCTGACCCGTCAAAGACCCGACGGGCTGCCGGAAAGCCAGTGGGCATGCCGGTCGCGGGTGCGATCCCGTTCCTCAGGCGTGGCAAGGAAGACGTCGGCGCCCCCGTCGTAGGGGTAGTGAATGCGCCGCATCTGAGTGTCGGTGACGAAGACTCCCGCCATCCTGTCGTCGGCGATGTCACGGAGCAACTCGTCGAGGCAGCCATGTCGCCAAGGTCGGCGTACGGCGAAAAGATGGCAGTAGGTGCGGAACTCCGGGTCAGGGTCGTCCTCCACCAGCAGGCTCTGCCAGTAGCCAGCGTCTGGCTGGAACGGTGGCACCTCGGCTTCGGTCGTCCAGACCGGTGTGATCACGTAGACATCCCCACCGGCAAACAACTCATCTAGGACCGTGTTGTACCGCCCCAGGACGACGACGTACTCGCTCTCGTCCTCTGCATATCGCTTCGACTCCGGCAGGCTATGGAAGCGCACCCAGACATCCCGGTACGGGCCGCGGAGCTTGTACCCAACCGGTGGGCAGTCGGGCCAACGCCGCTGCCACAGGTCCGTCAAGACCGTCCCTACGCCTCCAATCACCTGCATCACTCGTCCTCTCGGGCATGAGCTCCTGTCGACGACCATGATGCCCGGCACCCACTCACCAAGAGAAACGACCTCTTAGCTGAAGCCACCCATGAAGTCGGCGTTCAACTGGGCGGAGCAGATGTTGTAGCCGCCCCTCGCATGCCCGGTCTTGGTTTTGCCGTCGATCGTGACCGAACACTGGATGTCGCCGCCGCCCTGCAACTGGGCGTTGATGGCGTAGTAGAGGGCGTCGTCCTTGACGGTGAGGGTCTTCGTCATGGGAAGCCCGCTCCCGTCCAGGTTCTCGCCGTCGCTGCCGTAGGTGATGTCCGCGCCGGCGGAAGCGGTGCCCCACACCTTGAACACAGCCTTGCCCTCGGGTGCCGGATCCGGCTTCGCCTTGGGCTTGGCCTTCGGCTTGACCGTGGCCGTCTCGGTGACGGTCACAGTCGGCGCCGGCTTGACCTTGCCGGCGGCTTTCGCCGCCGGCTTGGCCGTGACGGTCTGGGTGACTGCCGGGGCAGGCTTGGCGTCACTGACGGTCTTGGTGTCGCCGCTACCGGAGGTGCCGATGATGACCCCGACGAAGAACAGGGCCAGGGCGGCCGGGATGATGATGCGTTTCCGCGTCCAACCAGGCCGGTTCGACGGTGGGGTAGGTGGCGGGCCGGCGGGCGGCTGCTGTCCCCATTGCGGTGGTTGTGGATCACCGAAGCTCATGTGTCCCCCTAGGACTGGTTCGTGAGGGGATGAACGTAGCGGCCCGATTCGCCCGGCGTGAGAGGTGCGTTCCGTTAGTGACGAAGCTGTGACGAAACTGAGGAGGCGTCAGCAGGGGGCGGTGACTCCCAAGTGCCGCACGACTACGCCCCGCCCTCCGTGAGGGCGGGGCGTTCTTCCGTGTGTGGCATCCTAAGCGCGCTCAGCCTCCGAGGGTCTGGGCGCTGGTCCTATAGAGGCGGGTTGGGGATTCGGCGGGTGACTACCCACTCCTCGTCGTCGCGCCGGCAGGTGAGGATCAGACGCACCGGCTCGTTGCGGTAGTTCTCCTGCCACCGCTCGAACGTCTTGCCTGTCATCCAGTGGCCGGGCCGGGTGCGCTCCATGGCGAACGAACGGCCACGCCCCACGAGCAGAGAGACGGGTGCGACCGCGCGACCGTTCCGGTCGGCGCCGTCCGCGTCGGGCTGGAACCGGAACGGACCCCACACGAAGGCGTCGACTCCTTCCTGCGTGACGTCGAGACCAGGGCTGGCAAGCACGTGCTCAGCGTCATCGTTTCCGACCGACGCAGTGATGGAGGTGAGATGCCCAAGCTGGTCCGGCCCGCTCAGGTGGATGGCGAGCTTCGCGCGAGTCTCGCTGGTCTCTACGAAGCCGATGTCGAACTGCGGGGCCAGCTCGGCGTGATGGCGGTCCCGTTCGATACGTGCCACGGTGTCGGCGGTGGCGTTCGCCTTGGTGGCCGCCCGCCAGGCGGCGACTGCGGCTGCCGCGCCGGCCAGCCCGCCGATGGTGCTGAGGGTGTCGTTCCAGTGGGCGCTCATGCGCCGGAAGAGTAGCCGCGGTTGGGGGAGGGGCTGAACCAACCGCCCTCGATAACATCCAGTATCCGGGGTGCCCGCCACGACACTGAGGCAATATGCCAGCCATGAACTCAGAGGTGCTTGTCGGCATCATCGGCCTCGGAGGCGCCGCGATCGGCGCCGCCGCAGCCTTCCTCGGTATCGTCTACCAGCAGCGCGCCCAAACTAAGCAGGCGATACAGGAGCGTCTCACCGCCTTGTCCGAGGGCGCGGTTGATGTCCTCATCACAGAACTCCAAGTACTTCAAGGGCATGCCTGGAAGCGTCCGGAAGCTGAGTCAGCGGAGCGCCCCGAGTGGCTACAGGAGATGAGTGAGATCCTCGGGAGGATCAACCTCGCGTCACTGCACCTGACCGATGGAGATCTTCGTGACGCCCTCGAAGCTGCCTGCCTCTTTGGTTTCGGGCACGAGTCGTACTTGCAGGAGCACGTCGGGCTCAGAGCTGGGCGGCTCTTGATGATGGCGATGTGTGTCGAGATGCAGAAATCCTTGGGCTGTTACCTCCGCCGAGAGCCAGCACCTAAGGCCAGGCTTCTTGACCAGGCGCGCGAAGCGAAGCGGGAGGTTCTGGCAACCCCGCTCCGCGACGCCTAGAGAGCGTTCTACGTCTCATCCAGCTGCGGCCGCGCGATCTTGAGCCACGGATTGTCTGTGCGTTTGGCGGCCCGGTCGAGGTACTCGCGCTTGACCACGGCGGAGCCCGCCTTCCAGCGTCCTTGTGCGGTGGGGTCTCCGCCGGCGTCGGCGATGGCTTGGGCGCCGCCTCGCCGTAGCCCGTGAGCGGTGACTTTCTCCCAGCCTCTGATGCCGGCGAGTTCGGCACGTCGGCGTACCCAGTCGTTGATGGCGTCGCCTGTGACGTGGTCGCCGCGTTTGGTGGCGGCGATTCGTGACTGGAGGCGTCCTTCGCGGGTGAGGGCGCGAATGAAGGCGCCTTCGTGGATGCCGAGTTGGTGGAGGGTGTCGAGCCAGGCTCGTGTGGCGCGGACGGGGTCGATGTCTGGGTCGTCCCAGCCGGGGATGAAGGTCTCTTCGCCTTTGGCTTCTTGGTCTGTTTTGGAGGAGGCGAAGTAGAGGGCGACGCCATCTGATTCGACGGTGACGTTGCCGATGGTGAGGTCGGCGAGTTCGATGCGCCGGTTGAGGGCGCCGCGTCCGAGGAGGAGGACGCAGCGGTCGCGGATCCCGGCGGGGTGGGTGAGGTCGCAGGTGGCGATCATGGATCGGATCATGTCGTCGGTGATAACTGGTGCTTTCTTGACGCCGACCCGCTTGTTCCATTCCTTCCGGTACTCGTTGAGCATGCCGCGCGCCTCTTGGGTGCCGGGCTTTTTGTCGTCGGGCATCCATGTGCGAATGGCGGACATGGCGACGCTGATGGCGTTGGGTGCACGGTCTCGGTCGATGAGGGTGGCGACGTACTCGACGTAGGTGGCTGTGGTGCAGGGCCGGTGGACGCGGCCGTGCTGGATGCACCACGCCTTGAAGAGGTCGCGCTGGTTGTCGTAGGTCTTGCTGGTGTTCTTGGGCTTCGACTTGTTCTGAAGCCGGTCGGCGGTCCGCTCGCTGACGTACAGGTCGCGTTCGGTGTAAGTGGGTTCGTCGACTGCGGTGGGCAGCGCTTCGCCGGGGACAAGGATCGTGTGCCGGTCGACGACCGGACGGGCGGGTGCTGTCTCGGTCCGGGTGGCGGGGAGGTGGCCGTCGTCCACCAGCTCGGCGTCGACCGCCTCGTCGGGCTCGGTCACTGCGACTCCTCGGGGCGCCGGGCGAGGTACTCATACGCCATGCGATCCCTTGCCGCCTGCTCGGTGACAGGTGTGCCGTCGATCGACCATGCGACGGTGCGGCCTCGCTCGATCCGACGGATCGAAGGGCCTTCCTTGTACGTGACGCTCGCGTCGTCCTTAAGTCGGCCTCCGCTACGAAGCACATCGGGCGTCTCGACCACCCAGTTGATCGTTCGCCAGAAGCGATTTGCGGCGTTCTCGATCACCACGTTCCCCTCTTTTGGTTGGCTCGGATAAGGGAAATTTTCATGGTCGTGGTTCCTGTCTTCGTGGGGCCGCTGACTGCGCTGACCAGCCTGCTACCCGGGGCAGATCCCCGTCCAAGACCTCTTTCGACGTCTCTGATACCCGTCGGGCATCAGAGACGGTTTCTTCAGCGGCCCCCGATACCGAGGCGTCGTGCCCGACACCGCGCCCACGGGCAGAGGCGGGCGGGCACGGCCCGGGCCAGGGGGCACAGACGGAGGCGCCATCAGCCACGGGCCTGTCCACCTCCAGCCCGTACAACACCTTCGGCACCAAGCACCAGATCTACAAAGGGGCGATGGTTCACTACCTGCGCCGCGTGGAAACCCTCTGCGAGCCACTCGAAAGAGGCAGCCGGGGCGGCGGCGACGTGCTGGAGACTCTCGTGCGCACGTAAGCCGTACTCGACAGCGCGCAGGGGCGGTACGGAATGTATGGCCGCGCCCGTCGACGACGAGGTCGTTCGTGCCACCGAGGTTTCCGCGACAAGCTACGGGCAGGGTTCCTCGCGGCCGCCCGACGTGCTCGTGAGCTGGGCGAAGCAGTACCGGAGCCAGCTACCGCAGCGAATCTGCTTACTGCGGCCGCGCTGGGGACGCTGATCATCGCTCGGCCGCCCCGGACAGCCTGGAACTCGCGGCTCAGCTGGGCGCTTTGCGCGACTACGTGCAGAGCTGGCGCCGTACCTAAGGACAGGGGTTGCCAGCGATGTCCTGGATGACAGTCCAGAAGTCGTCATGTTGCGGTGTCGTGGCGCAGTCGAGCAGTGCGTGCCGGACGGCCCGTGCGTGGGCCGGCCGGGCGGCGGCCAGGGCAGCGCGGCCGGCGTCGGTGGCAACGACAATACGTCGCCCGGCCTGCCCCGCTTCGCGCTCAAGGAGCTGCCGGTCAGCCATGCGGGACAGCTGGCGTGAGAGCCGGGCGCGCTGCCAGCCGAGCATGGTGACCAGCTCATGCTGGGCCATGCGGCCGCCGCCGTTCTCCACCACCCTGGACAGCACTGAGAAGTCCGCCACGGACAGTCCCGCCGCATTCTGGATCTCTTGCGCGACCGCCACCGTGACGGCGTCGTTGGCCTGCTTCCAGGCGATCCACCGCACTGTCTCACTGTCATCGAGTGGTCCCGTCATCCGTCCACCCTACCCTCGTGTTGCCATGTAAACATCTGGAGAGCATGCTGTTTACATGGCAACAGAAACGGTGCACTCAGTCCTCATCACTGGCGGAAGCACGGGCATCGGTCTCGGTCTGGCCACGCGGTACCGCCGAGCAGGCCACCGCGTCATGATCACTGGCCGCAGCGCCAGCCGGCTCGCCTCAGCCGCCGAGCAGACCGGAGCAGGGACCTTCGTCAATGACATCAGCAGCCCCGATGACCGGAAACGACTCGCCGACCACGTCACGCACGCCATGCCGGAACTCGACGTGGTCATCAACAATGCTGGGATCCAACGCCGGGTAGGCATCGCGGATGACGTCACCCCATGGGCGGAAGCACAAAACGAGATCGACATCCTGCTCGCCGGCCCGGTCCACCTGGGGCAGTTGCTCGTCCCGCACCTGCTGCAGCACGGCCGTCCCAGCGTGCTGGTGAACGTCACCTCGGGCGGGGCCTACATCCCGCAGCCGTTCGCCCCCCTGTACAGCGCGGCCAAGGCCGCACTACACAGCTACACCATGAACCTGCGCCACGCGCTGCAGACCACACCGTGCCGGGTGGTGGAACTGATTCCGCCAGCCGTGGCCACAGCGCTCGCCGGCCCCGGCCACAACCACGGCGCCGACCCGGAGGAGTTCTGCGACACCGTCTACCCCCTCCTTGACGGATCGCTGCCCGAAGTTGGGTTCGGCCCCACCACACAGGCCGCCTTTACCGACCGGCTCGCCGCCGAGCACCGCACATTCGAAGCCGCAGTGACCCGCTTCAGCGTGCCCATCTACCGGGCCGACGGCACGGTAGAACCGGTGAATACGTCAGTCCCGGTATAGCCGAGGCGGAACACCTCATCGGCCGGCTCAGTCGCGACAACCTGGAGGGCGAGGAGCACCCCGACCGGAACACGTAGGCGGTGGAAGCACTCATCGAGCAGGAGCGGGAGCGCCGCGAGCCGCCCACGGTCGGCGTATATCCGATCAACTGACCAACCCATCAAAGAGACACGCCCTAGTTGGCCAAACTGCGGTTTTCGTCGCCGCCCGGGT
The DNA here is from genome assembly GCF_036084755.1 of Streptomyces sp. NBC_00370. Classification (NCBI taxonomy): domain Bacteria; kingdom Bacillati; phylum Actinomycetota; class Actinomycetes; order Kitasatosporales; family Streptomycetaceae; genus Streptomyces; species Streptomyces sp. NBC_00370. The sequence goes on along the minus strand of NZ_CP107968.1, from coordinate 8,545,058 downwards.
CCCTCGGATCAAGCTCGACTGCGGACGCTCAGTCCAGCAACTGCTCGATCGTGAGGGGCAGGGACCGCAGCCGGCGCCCTGTCGCGTGGTGGACCGCGTTGGCAATGGCCCCGGCGGTGCCGACGAGTCCGACCTCTCCGATTCCCTTGGTACCTACCAGGGTTGCCGGATCGGGTGCCCCGACGAAGGCCACTTCGATGTCGGGGATGTCGGCGTTGACAGCGACCAAGTAGTCGCCGAAGGTGGCGTTGGCGATGCGGCCGGTCCCCGGGTCGGTCTCCGTCTTCTCGAAAAGGGCCTGCCCGATGCCGCCCACCGTGCCGCCGATGATCTGGCTGGTCGCAGCCTTCTCGTTGAGGATGCGGCCGCCGTCGATCACCTGCACCACCCGGGCCACCCGCAGCAGCCGCAGGTCGGAGTCGATCCGAACCTCGACGAACTTCGCTCCGAAGGCGCCTGCCGTGGCCATCTCCCGCCCGTCGGCCGCAGGCGGGGTGCTTCGCCCGTCTGCGCTCAGTACTTCCCCAAAGGCACAGACATCTCCCAGTGGTCCGCCCAAGACCTCAAAGCCGTCGCGTACGCACTCAACAATCGGCTCCGCAAGATCCTCGGCTGGAAGACCCCCGCCGAAGTCTTCGAAGAGCAACTACGCTCACTGCAACAACCCGGTGTGGCAGCGATCGGTTGAACTCGCCCAGTACACGAGCAGAATCTTCGCCGAAGCCTGCAGGTCAGCAGGGGTCCGGCAAAGCATGAGCGCCGTCGGCTCCAGCGCGGACAACGCCCTCGCCGAGTCCTCCAACGCGACCTTCAAACGCGAGACCCTGCAAGGACGAAAGAGCTGGCCCACCGAGCGCGAGGCCTGACTCGACACCTTCCGATGGCTCCACCGCTACAACACCCACCGACGCCACTCCCGCCTCGGACAACGATCACTCATCGTCTTCGAGAACGCCCTCCACACCACACCAACTACGCTCCGTCCACTCACTGGGATGTTGCCACCAGGCCCGCCTCATAGGCCAGGATCACTAGCTGCACCCGGTCGCGGGCATTGAGCTTGGCGAGCAGGCGGGTCAGGTAGGTCTTGGCGGTGGCGATGCTGATGGAGAGCTCGCCTGCGATCTCCGTATTGGACAGGCCTCTGCCGACGAGGGTCAGCACCTCCCGTTCCCGGGCGGTGATGCCGTCGAGCTCCGACCACCGCGGCGGTGACACTACGGGTCGGGTGAACTCTTTGATCAGCCGGCGTGTCACGGCTGGTGCGATCAGGGCGTCCCCGGCGGCAACGATCCGGATTGCGGCAAGGATGTCGTCCAGAGCCATGTCCTTGACGAGGAATCCGGACGCGCCGGCGTGCAGCGCCCCATAGACGTAGTCGTCGTCGTCGAAGGTCGTCAGGACGACGACACGTGTGGCGCCGGTGCCCGCCGTGATCAGCCCGGTGGCCTCGATGCCGTCCATACCGGGCATCCGCAGGTCCATCACGACGACGTCGGGGGCAAGTTCCGCCGTCAGGCGTACCGCTTCCGCACCGTCTTCTGCCTCGCCCACCACCTCGATGTCCGCGGTGTCGGTTATGACCATCTGCAGGGCGGCCCGGACCAGGGGCTGGTCGTCGGTGAGCACGACACGGATGGTCATCACGCTCCCGCCTTCGCTTCTGCCGCAGTCTCTGCCGGTACCGGGAGTCTGGCCGCTACCAGGAAGCCGCCCCCGGGACGGGACCCGGCCGTGAAATCGCCGTGCAGCAGGGCGGCCCGCTCACGCATGCCGATCAGGCCGTATCCAGTGTCCGTGCTGGTGCCGCCGCCTTTGCCTCGGTCCGAGACCTCGACGGAGAGTTCGTCCGCGCGGTAGTCAAGGCGCACCTGGCAGGAATCGGCACCCGAGTGCCGTACGGCGTTGGTCACCGACTCCTGGACGATCCGGAACGCCGCGACGTCGATGTCGGCCGGCAGCGGGCGACGCCTGCCCTGCCACCGCACCTCCACGCGGACCCCGGCGGCTGTGGTCGTCGCGGCGAGCTGTTCCACGTTCGCCAGTCCGGCGGCCGGTCGCAGGGATCCCGGCGCGTGCGCGCTTTGGCGTTCCTCGTCGTGGTCGGCCTGGCGCAGCGCGCCGAGCATTCTTCGCAGCCCGGACAGTGTCTCGCGGCCGGCCATCTCCACGGTGAGCATCGCCTCGCGGGCTCTGGCCGGCTGAGTTTCGATGACCCGGGCCGCAGCGCCGGCCTGCAAGGCGATGATGCCGATACTGTGGGCGACGGTGTCGTGCATCTCGCGAGCGATGCGCAGCCGCTCGGCGGTGACGGCCTCGGCAGCGGCCCGGGCGTGCAACTCTGCGGTGTGGACCCGGGCCTGATGCGACGAATTACCGATGAGCCAGGCGATGACCACGCTCAGGGCCACGAGCGGCTCCTGCGCGATGCTGGAATCGTCGCCCGTGATCAACCGCAGGACCAGGTAGCCGGCCAGTATGCCGAGCGCCGCGGCGGCCGCGGTGAGCGAGCTGCGCCGAGGCCGGGTGGCTGCGAGGTAGCAGAGGGCGATATCCACGGCCAGGAACTGCGTGGGCGGAATCTCATCCTGCCGCCAGGCCACCGTCGAGATGACCGTAGCGACGATCACCAGACCGTACGCGGCGGAGGTCCTGCGGCGCAGCACCGCACTGCCGGCCAGGATCAGCACGAAGGCGACGGCGAGCAGCGCCTGGGCTCCGAGCGAGTCGAGCCCGTCCTGGGGGTAGTTGAGCGAGTACGTCGGCGCTTGCGGCATCACGACGTACTCGACAATGGGTTCGACTGCTGCCGCGTACCACGCCAGTGCCGTCCACAGGCCCGGCGGTATGCGTTTGAGCAGCGGCAACGGCAGCGGCGGTGAGGCAGACATGCATTGATCGTAAGCACCTGCACCTGACGGCACATCCGACCGTGACCGTACAACCACGGTTGACACCCGTCCTCTCCGATCGTCATCGGCGGTCCGATGACAGGCAGGGTCGCCCACCGGCACCGTTGTCCCCGTGATCGAAGTCAACGAGCTCACGAAGCGATACGCCGGCACGACGGCCGTCAAAGATCTGACCTTCACCGTGCGGCCCGGCCAGGTGACCGGGTTTCTCGGTCCGAACGGCGCCGGCAAGAGCACCACACTGCGGATGATCCTCGGCTTGCATGAGCCCACCAGCGGCACCGTCACCGTCGACGGCCGCCCTTTCCGCGACCGCCCCCGCGGCCTGCGTCATGTCGGCTCCCTTCTCGACGCGCACGATGTGCACGGCGGGCGCAGCGCGGTGGCGCAGCTGTCCGCCCTGGCCCGCAGCAACCGCATCCCGCAGCACCGGGTGGAGGAGGTGCTGCGGGAAGTCGGCCTCGCCGAGGTCGCCCGGCGCCGCGTCGGCGGATTCTCGCTCGGCATGAAGCAGCGGCTCGGCATCGCTTCCGCCCTGCTCGGCGACCCCCCGGTACTGCTCTTCGACGAGCCGCTCAACGGCCTCGACCCGGAAGGCGTGAAGTGGCTGCGTGACCTGTTCAGGCGTCTGGCCGCCGAGGGCCGCACGGTGTTCGTCTCCAGCCATCTCATGTCCGAGATGGAGCACACCGCCGACCAGCTGATCGTCATCGGCCGCGGCGAGCTGATCGCGGCGGAAAGCCTCACGGAGTTCTCCGCTCGCGGCACCCGGCAGAGCGTCACGGTGGGCACGCCCGCCGCTGCCGCCCTGAGAGATCTGCTGATGGCCGAGGGCGCGGCCGTGGACACGGCGGGCGACCTGCTTGCCGTGACCGGTATGACCGCGGCCCGGATCGGTGAGATCGCCATGGAACACCGCATTTTGCTGCATCACCTCAGCACCCGGCCCGCCTCATTGGAACAGGCATTCATGGAGCTCACCGCCGACAGCGTGCAATACCCCGCAGGAGACCCCCAGTGACCACGACATACGCTCCCGTTGGCGGACTTGGCACCGACGAACCCCGCGCCCGCTTCTACGACCTGGTGGCCGCCGAGTGGATCAAGCTTCGGTCGCTGCGTTCGACCTGGATCGCGTACGGGGCCGCCGCCCTGGCCGTCATCGCGTTCAACGCGGGAACCGCCTACGACACCTACAACTACTGGCCGGAGCGGAGCGCGGCGGACCGGGCCGACTACGTCCAAGCCGGAATTCCGCTGCAGGAGGCATTCACGGCGAACGCCGCCATGGTCATGATGCTCGCCCTCGGTGCCCTCGGCGCCCTCGCGATCATCGGCGAATACAGCACGGGCACCATTCGTACGACGTTCGCGGCCGTTCCGGCCCGCCGTTCGGTGATGGCCGCCAAAACAGTGGTCGTCACCGCGGTCACCACCGTCTTCGGCTCGATCGTCGCGGGGGCCTCATTCGGCCTGACACAGGCGATCCTCGACCGCCGGGACGCCGGCATATCGATCAGCTACCCGGGCGCCCTGCGTGTCGTAGCGGCGTCCGCCCTCCTCGCACCCGTGTGCGCGGTCGTCGGCATGGCCATCGGCTCCGTCATCAGGCACACCTCGGCCACCATGACCGCCGCCGTGGCGGTCATCCTCGTGCTGCCCATCGTCTTCACCGAAGGCCGCCACTGGTCTGCGGTCGCCGCGCACGCCACGCTCTACCAGGCGTGGTTGCGGCTCGTGGAGATCGGCCCCCACCAGACCGACTACCCGTGGACGACCAGTGGAGCCTGGACCGTCTACGCGGTATGGGCGTTCACCGCCGCCATACTCGCCGTCACCAGCGCACAACGGCGCGACCAGTGAGAGGGCCAACTGGCCAACATTGTCATCCCGTAGCGAAGATCCGGCGCATGCCGGACAGCCTCCTGCGCAACAAGGGCTTCGCCGGGACTGCCTTCTTACTCGACGGCACCGACGGTCTCGCCATGACCGCCGCACACGTTGCCGAGCAGCTCACTCTGAGGGAAGCGGCTGTCCTCTTACGTGGCACGGACGGACATCGGCAGCCGGCCGTCGTACGAGGCATCGAGATTCATCCCACCCAGAACGTTGCCCTGCTACGGCTGGAGCCTGGCACATATCTCTCCCCCCTCCTGCTGAGTTACCATCAGGAATACACCTAGCGCGTCGCTGACCAGTCAGGGTCCATCCCCGCACCCGCCGGGAAAGAAGCGACTTCCCCAGCCACAAGGTCTACGCCCAAGCCAAGCGTTCCGACCTACGGCTCATCACCTGTGCCGGGACCTTCACCAAGAACACCAGCTACAGCGCGAACATCGTCGTCTACGCCCACCTCACCAGCACCCCGCCAGAACCGAAGCCCTGACCCCGCTGGTGGCTCTGTTCACTGCTGTCGGTCCTTGCCAACGGTTGCGAGCCGTACCGAACTCCTCGCCGGAAAGTCCCGCTGGAGTCCGACGCGCGCGCTGCCTTAGCAATCGGTTGCACCTATATTTGCCCGGTATGAGGTTGCTTCAGAGGGGGGCCGAACCGGACTGAGGCGGCGATGCAGCCGGCCGAATCCGCGGCATACAGATCAGGAGCCGACGACCATGTGCCAGGAGAAGCTCGAAAGGGGGGCCGCGTCCGATGCCGTCCATCGAGCCATTCACCATCGCGGTGACTGAGGAGACCCTCAGTGACCTGCGGGCCCGTATTCACCGCACCCGATGGCCCCAGCGCTCACCAGCACCCGCCTGGCAACAGGGCACGGACCTCGACTACCTGCGGCAGGTGCTGGCCTACTGGGCGGACGACTTCGACTGGCGCGCCCAGGAGCGTCGGCTCAACGGCTTCAAACAGTTCCGCACCGAGGTCGATGGAGTGAAGCTCCACTTCGTGCACGAAAAGGCCGTCAACGGGCAGGGCATCCCGTTGGTCCTCACTCATGGCTGGCCGAGTTCATTCGTCGAATATCTGCCGTTGGTGCCGTTGCTGACCGATCCGGCCGCGCACGGCATCGACGGCCCGGCCTTCAACGTCGTCATTCCCTCACTGCCCGGATACGGCTTTTCAGAACGCCCCGACCGGACAGGAATGAACACCCGCCGCGTCGCCGGACTGTGGCATAACCTCATGGGCGCCCTCGGGTACCGGCGCTACGGCGCTCAAGGAGCCGACTTCGGGTCGGCGGTCACCACCTACCTGGCCCTCGATCACCCGCAAAGCCTGATCGGGATCCACCTGAGCAACCTCGACCTGCATCCCCACACCGGACCCGGCACCCGCCCCCTGTCCGCAGCGGAGCGTGCCTACCTCACCCAATATCGTCACTGGCGCTCCGACGACCGCGGCTACGGCGCGATCCAGTCCACCCGGCCCCAGACCCTCGGCTACGCGCTCAACGACTCACCGGCCGGACTGGCCGCGTGGGTACTGGAGAAATGGCGGGCATGGTCCGACTGCAAGGGCGACATCGAACACTCCTTCTCCCGGGACTTCCTGCTCACCGTCATCACGCTCTACTGGTGCACCGAAACCATTACCCCGTCCATGCGCGACTACGTGGACAACCTCGCACACGAATCCCTGGGCCCTGAAGACCGGGTCGATGTACCGACCGCCGTGTCCGTCTTCGCCAACCAATTCCTCGACGACGGCGCACCGCCCCGCGAATGGGCCGAACGCACCTACAACGTCCAGCGTTGGTGGCCCATGCCCGCCGGCGGCCACTTCGCCGCGACCGAGCAACCCCTACCGCTGGCACGAAACACCGCCTCATTCTTCGCCGACCTGTAGCGAAGCCGCCGCCCGCCGGTCTCCCGGCGTATTGCGCTCCAACGCCGCGTCCGTCAACTGACCGACCCATCGCAAGATCGGTTAGCGGAGGCACCGTGGTCCTGGTCCGGTTTGGGATCAGAGTTCGGTAGGCGGCAGGCCAAGGTGGTCGTGCAGTGCCCGGCGGCCGGCGGGTGTCACGACAAGGGCGCGGCTGGTGCCGATGCGAGTCATCCACCCGGTGGGCAGTGCGTGGGCGGACAGGGCGGCGCCCACAGCGCCGGCCAGGTGGGGAAGGCGCTCGGTCCAGTCGAGGCAGGCGCGCACCGGTGGCCGGCGCGAGCCGATGGGCATCGTGATGCCGACCTCGGCAAGCCAGCGACGTCAACCTCCTTGAGGAATACCGCAACTTCGCCGCCCTGGAGTCGGCCTGCCGCACCTTCTGCGAGGAGGTCAACAACCGGGTCCACCGCGAGACCAAACGACGCCCGGCCGAGATGCTCGCCGAGGAACGCACTCGGCTCCACCCGCTGCCCAAGCAGCCCTTCACAGGAACGATGGTCACGACTCGGTTCGTCAGGCCACCTTGACGCCGGATCCGAGGGTCCACTTCTGGTTGGCGCCTCCGGTGCAGTTCCACAACTCCAGGCCGGCGCCGTTGGGGTTGGTGGCCCCGGTGACGTCAAGGCAGAGCCCGGACTGAACGCCGGTGATCGTGCCGTTGGAGTTGACGTTCCACTGCTGGTTGGCGCCGCCGTTGCAGTCGTAGATCTCCACGTGCGTACCGGCGGTGGTAGCGCCGCCATGGGCGTCGAAGCACTTGCCCAGCACCTTCAGCGTCTTGGCCGAGGAGCTGTAGGTGATCTTCTGGTTGGCGCCGCCGTTGCAGTCCCACACGTCCAGCTGAGTGCCGTTCACAGGGGTGCTGTTCGGGTCGTCGGCGCAGCGGCCGGAGAGGCCACTGGTCAGGTTGCCGCCGACCGGAGTCGAGGAGCCGGACGGGGTCACCTTGAACAACGCGGACTCGTGCGGGGCCAGACTCCGGCTGACGGAGTTGGTGAGAGTCTCGTTCGACTTGCCCCAAAGGTTGCGCACCGTGGCGGAACCGCTGAACCCGAGGTCGGAGAAGTTGGCCGTCACCGTCTCGTTGCCGGCCCGGTCGGAACGGTTGAACAACGCCACCGTGTAGCTGCCGTCCGGATTCTTCTGCTTCGTGGCCCACACCTGCAGATCGTTGTTGTTCGAAATCTGGCTGGCCACCACGGAGTCGGTCTGGTTGACGTTGGTTACCTCGGCGTTCTTCAGCATGTTGAGGTCACCGGCGTCCAGGTTGGTCAGGTCGCTCCCCAGCATCATCACCGACCGCGTGATCGCCCACAGAGTGATCACGCTCTGCCGCTCGTTCACGGTCAGACCATTGTGGTCACCGTTGCCGACCTCAATCGAGTCCGGGTCGTTCCAGCCACCCGGACCGGCGTACTGCCCCCACTGAGCCAGGTTCGCCCAACGCGGCCCGACGTTGCTCCAGGTGGTGAGGGTCGAGCAGTAGCACTCGATGTCACCGCCCGTCCGCCAGCTGTTGGAGTACTGCTGCCAGGTCTTGATGTTGTTGATGTCCAGGGTGTTCGACAGGCCGTAGTGGATGGTGCGGCCCGTCTGGTTCAGCGCCTTCGACCAGGCGATGACGTCGTTCTGGTCGCTGGTGTGCACGCCGTCGATCTTGATGTAGTCGACCCCGTAGGAGGCGAACAGGTTCGCCCACGAGTTCACGAACGCCTGCGCCGCGGTGGGGTTCTTGTTGTAGTCGATGAAGTACATGACATTGCCGAACCCGCCGTAGTTCGACTCGAAGGTCGACGTGCTCGAGACGATGTCCCGTGCGTGGTACGACGTGCCCTCGATCGGGGTGTTCTGGTTGTACGCCGCCACTGGGATACCCGGCGTCACGTACATGCCGAACTTCTCACCCAGGCCGTGGATGAAGTCGCCCAGGTTCTTCATACCGTCCGGGAACTTGCCGGTGTCGACGACCCAGCGACCGTACTGATCGACGGTGGTGCCGGGGTTCTTGATGTAGTAGTCGTCCAGGTTGATGTACTTGTAACCCGCAGACATCAGGCCCGAGTCGTGCATCGCCTGAGCCTGGGCCTTGATCTTGGCCTCGGTCGGGTTGTTTCTGACGAAGCTCCAGCTGCTCCACCCCATCGGCGGCGTCCGCGACGCACCGTTGTCCTGGGCTTGTGCGGGCGTCGAGCCCGCCAGGGTGGATATGAACAGCGACGATGCCAGGGCAACCGTCGCGACGAGCGCGCGCTTGTACATGACTCTCCTTCGAGTCGATTCAGCACGTCAGGAGTCTCATACTGTTCTGTATTGAGCCCTAGTGTTCGATCAGGTGTCAATACATCCACCAAAGTGGACTCGATCGGACAGATTAATTCAGTTCCGGACTGACGTGGCGTCTGTAGTTCGTTGATTGGTGGGTCGTCGTTCTGGTCAAGTCGTTGCTGTGGCGGTGATGTTGTTCCAGCGGCGGTGGGCTTGGGCGGCCTGGTGTTGGTGGTGGCGCCAGGCGGACCAGAGCAGGACGTGGTCGCGTCGCGGACGGGGCAGGGCGGTGATCCGGAGCAACCGCAGGACCTGGCGGACGCTGGGCGGGATGAGCCGGTGGCCCGAGGGTGCCGCGGTGGTGGTGCGGGCGCGCGTGACGGCGAGGACGCTGGTGGCGAGCATGCTGATCAGGGTCCAGCGCATCCAGGTCGGGCGGCGGCCGGACAAGATGGTGTTGCGAACGCGGGTGCGGGCAGCGACTGCGGTCTGTCGGCGCGGCCAGAGTTCGGCACGGGTGCAGAGCCAATATGTACGCGAGCTGCGTGACGTCGCCGTGGGCGGCCTCGGTGTCGTGATCACATTCGGCGGCACCAAGGTGACGGCATCGAGTGACGGCCCGTGGGGCCGGAGTTGTGGCGTTGCCCGGGCCGGCCGTAATGGGGCGCGACCGACCCGGTGCTCTACGCAGCGCCGCTCAGTCTGAGCAGGTGATGGTGGGCATTGCCAAGTCTCCGTGGTCGTAGGCGTTGCCGTCGCCGACGACCAGGTCGCGAGTCTGCACGCCGCTGAGGTCGGCGGTGAGCTGCTTGGCGGGGTCGCCGCCCTTGATCGTCTTCGTGGCCGCGAGCGTCTTGCCGTCGCCGAGCACGCTGAAGTCATGGTGCCGGAGTTGCCCGCGTCGTCGTCATTGCCGACCTTCGAGGTGAACTTGGAGCAGTTGCCGCCGAGGTAGATGGTGACGTCGCTGATCGAGTTCGTGCCCAGGCCCTTGGATTGCACGGTCCCGTCGATGGTGAGCGGCGTGCCGTCGTCGGCGTTGGTACCGCCCACGGCCTGGTCGCGCTCGACCGAACCCCAGCCATTGGTGGATGACAGGAAGTCGAGGTCGCTGACGTCGCTGGTCCCGGTCGCCGGAGGCGGATTGGTGACCGTCACCTGGGCGTCTTGCCGCAGCCACTGAGCCACGCCGCCCTGGGCGAAGGTGCCGTCGTCATGGCGCTGTTCGCGCTCACCGCCCACAACAAGGCCCCCTCCGCCGTCAGCCAACCGCTGGAGCGCATCTCGGTCGAGATGGTACGTCTGCTGGTCGAGGTCGTCGAAGGCGGCGAACTCGCCGCGATCACGCTGCCGACGTCACTGGTGCTTCGCGCAAGCGCCTGACGGACGCGTCGAGGATGCGGTCGTTCTCGGTCGCAGCGTCCGCGAGACGCCCCTGCGTGGCTGGGAGTTGGGAGCTTCCACAGGGCCCGGTCTCTCAGCACGCAAGGGAGTTCTCGGCACACTGTGTGCCCATCCCCCACCTGACGTACCGGTTGAACCTCGCGCAGACGGCTCCGCCTTGTCAGACCTGGACGAACTTCCACTGCTGCGGGGTACCACCGTTGGCGGTCCATTGGGTGACGGCGGTGCCCTGCGCGGTGGTGTTGCCGTTGTCCAGCACTTTGCCACTCTGGCGGCAGGTGAGTTTGTAGTTGCCGCCGCCGGTACTGGTGATGGCCCACTGCTGTTGAGGGCCGCCGTTGTCGGTCCACTGGATGACGGCGGCGCCGTCATTATTGCTGTTGCCGTTGTCGAGCGCTTTGCCGCTGTACTGGCTGACGAGCTTGTAGTAGCCCCCGCCGACGCTGGTGACCTTCCAGCGTTGTTGTGTTCCGCCGCTGCTGGTCCACTGCAACGCGGGCGCGCCGTCTGCGCCGGCGCTGCCGTTGTCCAGGGCTTCGCCGCTGCGGGCGCAGATCAGCTGGTAGGTCGCTCCGGACACGATGGAGGACGATGAGGAGCCGGGTTGGGCGGCCGGGGTGACCGCCTGCATGATCACCGCGCCGATGGATTCGACCGCCCGGGTGTCGTCGCGCGGCGTCTGCGCGTCCCAGCGGTTCCAGGTCAGGTTCAGATCAGTGCGCCGTACGTTCCATGCCGCGTCCGCGTTGCGCTTCATGAAGTCGTAGTACTGACCCCACAGGTTGTTCTGGCTGACGAACTCGCCCATGCCCCGGGCGAATTCGGACTGCCAGGTTCCTTCCCGCTGCCCGTTGGTCATGATCCCGTTGGAGGTCCTGCTCCGGATGACCCAGTCGACGGTCCGCTTGGCGTCGTCGAACAGGCTTCCTCCGCCCTGGTTGCGGTAGATCGCCTGGGCCGCGCTGACGAAGGCGCCGGCCGAGTAGACGGTCTCCCCGCTGTCAAGGTTTCCGTTGGCCTGTATCTTCTCGTGCACGGCGCCGGTCGAGCGGTCCAGCAGCGTGTTCCACGTCCAGTCGTAGATCGCCCGGGCCTTGGTCAGATACGAGCTGTCACCGTTCGACTCGTAGATCAGACAGCCGAGGATGACCGCCGGGCCGTTGCTCAGAGCGCTCTTCTCGTTCTTGCCGACGCTCCACCAGATGCCTCCGCCCAGGGCGCTGTCCCAGCCACGGTTGTATGCCCGGTCGAAGGCATACTTCGCCTGGTTCAGGTAGGTCTGGTTGCCGGTGACCCGGTAGCCGCGCGCGAAGGCCAGTCCGGCCCAGAGCATGTCGTCGTTGTAGTCGTTCCAGTTCCAGTCGTACAGCCCGCCCCCGCCTTGGTTCTGCTGCAGGAACGTGTCGAGCAGTCCCCCGACCAGCGTTCGGGTGTCGGTGGTCGGGTTGCTGTCGTACACGTCCTCCACTGCTTGGATGTCCAGTGCCTGACGCCAGAAATAGTCCTTCTCGGCGTTGTTGAGAGACGTCTTGTAGTACCGCTGGTTGCCGTTGGAGATAAGAAAGGCGTTGTTCAGCGCGGTGAAGGCTGCGTTGGCGTTGTCGGTTCCCAGCGTGGCGCTGGGTGCCACTGCCGAGGTGCGCTCCCTTGCCTTGGCGAAACCTGGTGCGGCTGTCGCACCGACCACGGCGATTCCGGTCGCCGTCGCGGCCGTGAGGAATGTTCTGCGTCCGATCATGTGCGTTCTCCTTGGTGAGTACGCGGGTGGGTTCGGAGCTGTGCTGTCCGGGGCCAGGTCTGGTTGACGCCACCGTTGCAGTGCCACAGCTCGGTCCACGTGCCTTGGCTCTGCGCGGCGTTGGGACCGGAAGCGGCCGGGGCCGGTCGGCTGCGCCGCCGCGGTTTCAACCTCCGGGCCCGGGCCGTCGAGTCGGCGACTGGGGGCAGCACGGGCACAGGCGTCGTTGCAGCACATACCTTCTCCAGCGGGGGAGGACAGCTTCGCGAGAGCTCCAAGCCAGGGAGCCGACGGTCACCGTTCCGGAGACTGGGCGACAGTGTGTGGTCCTGTTTGTTTCTGCGTCAAGACTCGCGCCGAAAGAAACAAGTATCAACGATATAAAATGCGTCATACATGAGATCAGGCTCGAAGAGCCTTGTCCGGCGCACCGATCCACGCCGCGTCAGCTCTGCGATCCCTCGTTCCAGCGCGCCAAGGCCACTCAGTCGGCCGGGCGAGCCAGCGGCGCGGCGGGTCAGGACTTTCGGTATCGGCGGCCTACAGGTCGATGACCTGTGATGTCACTGTGATCGGAAACTGTGTGAACTTGTTTCTTTGTCACGGAGGTTGACCTCAAAAGAAACACGACAGCACACTGTGCCCCATCCTCCTGACAGTACGTAGCGTCCCCCCTCAGCTGAACGCGCGCTTCCTTCCATCCCCTACGCTCCGAAGGCTGCCGACATGCAAAGACTTGTGAGATTAGCCCCGTTGTGGGTCTTGGCGCTGCTGGCCGCGGTGCTGGCGGTGAGCAGTACGCCGGCACAGGCCGCGACCACGTCCATCACGGTGGACGGCTCGCAGGGTGGCCGGACCTTCGACGGGATCGGAGCGATCAGCGGCGGCGGCGGCAACTCCCGTCTGCTGACGGACTATCCGGCCGCCCAGCAGTCGCAGATCCTGGACTACATGTTCAAGCCCGGCTACGGGGCGAGCCTGCAGTCGCTGAAGATCGAGATCGGCGGCGACGCCAACTCCACCGACGGCTCCGAGCCCTCCATCGAGCACTCCCGTGGCACGGTCAACTGCAACGCCGGCTACGAGTTCTGGCTCGCCGAGCAGGCCAAGGCCCGCAACCCCGACATCGCGCTCTACGGCCTGGCATGGACCGCGCCCGGCTGGATCAACGGCGGCTTCTGGTCCACCGACACCATCAACTACATCGTGTCGTGGCTGGGCTGCGCCAAACAGCACGGCCTGAGCATCAAGTACCTCGGTGGCTGGAACGAACGCGGCCAGGACGCCAACTGGTACATCCAACTGCGCTCCGCCCTGAACAGCGCCGGCTACAACAGCGTACAGATCGTCGCCAACGACAACGGCTGGGACGTCGCCGACGAGATGGCCGGCAATGCCGCCTTCAACAACGCCGTCTCCATCATCGGGACCCACTACACCTGCGGTTACGGCAACGACAACATCGCCCAGACCTGCTCCTCGACCGCCACCGCCCGCAACAACGGCAAGCCGCTGTGGGACTCCGAGGGCGGATCCAACGACATGAACAGCGGCGCCCCCGCACTGATCCGCTCGATCACCCGCGGCTACACCGACGCCCGCCTGACCAGCTACTACAACTGGCCGCTCATCGCCGCGATCACGCCCAACATGCCTTACTCCACCGTCGGCCTGGCCACCGCCGGCTCCCCCTGGTCCGGCAACTACACCATCGGCGCCAGCACCTGGGCGACCGCGCAGGTCACCCAGTTCACCAAACCCGGATGGAAGTTCATCGACTCCGCCTCCGGCTACCTCGGAGGCTCGGAGAACAACGGCAGCTTCGTGACGATCAAGTCAAACACCAGCTCGGACTACTCCACGATCCTGGAGACCACGACCTCCGGCTCGTCGCAGACCGTCAACGTCCACGTCCAGGGCGGGCTGTCCACCGGCACGGTGCACGTGTGGGCCACCAAGCTCAACTCGCCCAGCAACGCGACGTCGTTCCTCCACACCCAGGACATCACGCCGAACAACGGCTCGTACTCCCTGACGATGCAGCCGGGCTACGCCTACACCGTCAGCACTCTGAACGGTGCGGGCAAGGGCACCGCGACCGCGCCGGCCGCGCACTCCCTCGCGCTGCCCTACTCCGACAACTTCGACGGCTACGGCAACGGCACCGAGGCGAAGTACCTGTCCGACATGCAGGGCTCCTACGAAGTCCAGCCCTGCACCGGCCGCAGCGGCAAGTGCGTGCAGCAGATGGCCCCGGTCAAGCCGATCGAGTGGCAGGACGACTCCGACGCCTACTCGCTGATCGGCGACCCGACCTGGTCGAACTACACCGTCAGCGCCGACGTCCTTCTGCGCAGCGCAGGCACCACCGAACTGCTGGGGAGGGCCAACACCCAACTGCGCCCTCAGTCCCACATGAACGCGTACTACCTGCGCATCCGCAACACCGGGCAGTGGTGGATCGAGAAGATGCAGACCGACGGGTCCAACCACACCCTGGCCACCGGCACCACCACGGCACTGGGCACCGGCACTTGGCACAACCTGTCCTTCGCCTTCCAGGGCTCCCAGATCACCGCCAAGGTCGACGGCAGGCAGATCGGCTCGGTCACCGACGCCTCCTTCCAGAGCGGCCAGGCCGGTCTCGGCATCCAGGGCTACCGCACCGACCAGTTCGACAACCTCTCCATCACCCCGGGCTCAGGCACTGGAGGCGGTACCGCAACCGGACCGGTCACCTCCGCCCTGAACACCGGCAAGTGCCTGGACGACTACACCGGTTCGACCACCGCCGGCGCCGTCGTGGACGTGTGGGACTGCAACGGATCAGGCGCCCAGCAGTGGACCATCGGCAACGGCTCCGTGAAGAACGGCGGGCTGTGCCTGGACGTGGTCGGGGGTGCCACGGCCAACGGCTCCCTGGTTGACCTGTGGACCTGCAACGGCGCCGGCAACCAGCAGTGGAACGTCTCCAACGGCACGCTCGTCAATCCCGCGAGCGGACGCTGCCTGGACATCCCCGCTGCCAACACCACCAACGGCACCCGACTCGCCATCTGGGACTGCAACGGCGGCACCAACCAGAAATGGAACGTGCCCGCAACCTCGTAACACCGGTGGCCGCGTGGCGGGACGCCCCTGTCCCCACACGCGTCCAGATGGACCGGATGAGCCGGTCCGCCGAAATCATCCCCCCACATCGGAGAAGGCAAATATATGAGGTATTACACAGCAGGACTGGTTGCAGCGACGACGGCCGCGCTCGGCCTGGGCGTGGCGCTGCCGGCGGCCGCCGCCGGATCGGCGGCAGCCGCTCCCGCACCGGCGGCCGCCGCGCCTGCGTCTTTGCGGGTGATGCCGCTGGGTGACTCGATCACCTGGGGTCTCGGGAGCCCATCGGGAAACGGTTACCGGGGCTTCCTGTGGAACCAGCTGGCGGCTGAGGGACACACCCTGGACTTCGTCGGCTCCGGCCGTAACGGCCCGATGTCCGACCCGGACAACGAGGGCCACTCCGGTTGGCGAATCGACCAGATCGCCGGCATCGCCGACTCCGTGCTCAGCCAGTACCGGCCGAACGTGGTCACCCTGGAGATCGGTACCAACGACTTGGGGCAGAACTACCAGGTGCCCACCGCCACCAACCGGCTGCACGCGCTGATCGACCAGATCACCGCGGACGCCCCGGACGCGACCGTGCTGGTCGGCACCCTGATCGTGTCGACGAACAGCACCGAGGAGCCCAACCGGCCCGCGTTCAACCAGGCGATCCCCGGCATCGTCCAGGCCGAGCAGTCCGCTGGCAAGCACGTCCGGCTGGTCGACATGAGCGCGCTGACCACAGCAGACCTGTCCGACGGGCTGCACCCCAACGATGGCGGCTACCAGAAGATGGCCACCGCCTTCAACGCCGGGATCCAGGCGGCCGACGCCGCCGGGTGGATACACGCACCAGGGACCTCCCCCGCGGGCCCGGTGCGCTCGGGCGTCGCAGGCAAGTGCCTGGACGTCAACACCGGCAGCAGCGCCAACGGCACCGCTGCACAGATCTGGTCCTGCAACGGCACCAACGCCCAGTCGTGGAGCGCCGGTTCGGACGGCACACTGCGCGCGCTCGGCAAGTGCCTGGACATCGTCGGTGGCGGTACCGCGAACGGCACCAAGGCCGAGATCTGGGACTGCAACGGCGGCGCCAACCAGAAATGGGAGGCGTACAACGGCGGCTACCGCAACCCCGCCTCCGGCCGCTGCCTCGACGACCCCGCCGCCGCCACCACCGACGGCACCCAGGTCCAGATCTGGGACTGCAACGGCGGCACGAACCAGAAGTGGACGGCGCCACAGTCCGCGTAGTCCGCTGCGGTTTCCGCTCCGAGCACAGCACGCGACTGGTGAATCCAGTCGCACGACCCTCATCGATCCGCAAGGAGACTTCCGTGTTCCGCAGACCCCTTCACAGACCGCGCCATCGGCGATGGTCAGCGGCCGCTGTCGCCGCGCTAGCCGCGATCGCGGCCTTGGCGGCCATGCTGACGACCAGCGCGACGCCCGCCTCCGCGGCCACCGGGTCGCACATAACGGGTACGGCGTCGGGCCGGTGCCTGGACGTGATCGGCCAGAGCACGGCGGACGGCGCCGGAATCAACATCTACGACTGCAACTCCCAGACCAACCAGGCCTGGACGCTCACCTCGGCCGGTGAGCTGCGGGTCTACGACAGCCCGAAGTGTCTGGACGTGGCCAAGGGAGCCACCACCCCGGGCGCCACGCTGCAGATCTGGACGTGCAACGGCGGGACCAACCAGCAGTGGAAGGTCAACAGCAACGGGACGATCACCGGGGTGCAGTCCGGGCTGTGCCTGGACGTGGTGGGCGGGGCGACCGCGAACAGCACCCTGGTGGGCCTGTGGACCTGTAACGGCGGCAGCAACCAGCAGTGGAAGACCACGGCGGGCGACACCCAGCCGCCGACCGTGCCGGGCAACCCGCGGGTCAGCAACCTGGTCTGCGACTCGGTGACCTTCGCCTGGAACGCCTCCAGCGACAACACCGGGGTGGCGTTCTACGACGTCTACCACGACGGCCAGCTGATGAAGTCGGTCAGCGGCACGACGCTGTCCACCAGCCTGACGGTTGTCCCCGGGGTCAACTGGGGACTGTACGTCAACGCCCGTGACGCCGCCGGGAACGTCTCCCAGGCCAGTTCCACGGTCGCCATCACCCCGCCGCAGTGCCAGGTCGACACCCAGCCCCCCACCACGCCGGGCAACCTGGCCGGCACGGTGTCGGGCACCACGGTGTCGCTGAGCTGGTCGGCCTCCAGTGACAACGTCGCGGTGAAGTACTACGACGTCTACCGAGGCAGCACCAAGGCCGGCACCGTCACCGCCAACGGCACGACCCCGCCGGCGACGACGTTCATCGACAGCGGCCTGAGCGCGAACACCACCTACCCCTACTACGTGGTGGCCCGTGACGCACAAGCGAATGTCTCCGGCCACAGCAACACGGTCAGCGTGAAGACCGGTGCCGCGTGCGGCAGTGCGGTGTGTGCGGTCACGCAGATCGCCACCGACACCGACATCCCGTGGGGCCTGGCCACGCTGCCCGACGGCACGATCCTGTACACCCGCCGCGACGCCCACGACATCGTCCACCTCAACCCCGCCACCGGGGCGAAGACCACCGTGGGCACCGTCCCCAACGTCGACGAGACCGACGGCGAGGGCGGCCTGCTCGGCCTGGCCGTCTCCCCCACCTACGCCAGCGACCACTGGCTGTACATCATGCACACATCCCCGACCGACAACCGGATCGTGCGGATCAAGCTGGACAACGACAAGCTCACCCTCAGCAGCGAGCAGATCCTGCTCACCGGGATCCTGCGCAACAAGTTCCACAACGGCGGCCGGCTGCGCTTCGGCCCCGACGGGAAGCTCTACGCCTCCACCGGCGACGCGCAGAACGGCGACAACGCGCAGAACAAGAACAGCCTCAACGGCAAGATCCTGCGCCTGAACCCCGACGGCTCCGTGCCCTCGGACAACCCGTTCGGCAACTACGCCTGGAGCTACGGCCACCGCAACCCGCAGGGCCTGGCCTTCGACTCCCAAGGACGACTGTGGGAGCAGGAGTTCGGCAACGCGATCATGGATGAGACCAATCTCATCACCAAGGGCGGCAACTACGGCTGGCCGGCCTGCGAGGGCACCAGCGGCACCTGCGGCACCTCCGGATACATCGCGCCCAAGCGCACCTACGTCACCGCTGACGGCTCCTGCTCCGGCATCTCCGTTGTCCGCGACGTCCTGTACGTGGCCTGCGAACGCGGCACCCGGATGTACCGCGAGGTCATCAGCGGCAGCTCGCTGACCGACGTGCAGACGTACTTCAACGGCACCTACGGCCGGCTGCGCACCGTCGAACCCGCCCCCGACGGGGGCCTGTGGCTCACCACCAGCAACAACGGTGACAAGGACAGCATCCCCAACAACAGCAACGAAAAGCTCTTCCACGTCGCACTCGGCTGATCCAGGGCCCGGCCCAAGGAGGTTCTCGACGACACCCTTGGGCCGGGCGCCCTCCGCACCGCCGAATACCGGGCCGTGCACGCCGCAGGAGTTGAAGTGGCGGCGGATGGCCAACTCTGGAGCTGTGACCTGGCAACGGCCGAGAAGCCGTTGCCCAGTGCCCCTTTCCCCCAGGAGGATTCCGATGGATGTGCAACGACGCAGGTTCCTGGCCCTCGGGGCGACGATGGGACTGTCCGCCGTCGCAGCGACACGAGTCGCCCTACCGGCGTCGGCGAGCGTCGCCGACGGCGCCGCGACGCAGACGATGTACCTGACCGGTACCGACGTCGACAGCACCGTGCCGTGGGACTTCCAGTGCACGGCCGGCCGCAGGAGCGGGGTCTGGGGTACCGTCCCGACGCCGTCGAACTGGGAGTTCTCCGGCTACGGCACGTACAACTACGGCGGGGCGCTGACGCCGGGTGAGAGCGGGAAGTACCGTCACAGCTTCACACCGCCCGCCTCGTGGGCGGGCCGACAGGTGTTCCTGGTCTTCGAGGGTGCGATGACCGACACCTCTGTTCTGCTGAACGGCAAGTCAGCGGGCTCCAGGCACCAGGGAGCCTTCTACCGGTTCCGCTACGACGTCACGTCCCTGATTCTCCTGGGCAAGAGCAACCTGCTTGAGGTCACCGTCGACAAGGATTCCTCGAACAACTCGGTCAACCAGGCCGAACGCGAGGGTGACTACTGGAACTTCGGCGGCATCTTCCGGCCGGTGTACCTGCAGGCGTTCCCCACGGCGCGGGTCGACCGGATCGCGGTGCGGGCCGAGTCCAGCGGGACCTTCGCCGCCGACGTCTACCTGGCGGGGAACGTGGGCAGCGGCAGGGTGACCGCCCAGATCAAGACGCTCGACGGCACGAACGTCGGTGGCAGTGTCTCGACCCCGGTCTCGGCGGGCGCCACCCATGTCACCGTCTCCACGAGCGTGTCGAACCCGAAGCTGTGGACCGCCGAGACCCCGAACCTCTACCAGGCGGAAGTGGTGCTGACCAACTCCTCGGGCGCGCAGGTGCACGGGCTCACCGAGCGGTTCGGCTTCCGGACGGTGCAGGTGCGCAGCGGTGACGGCGTCTACGTCAACGGTGTCCGGGTGCTGTTGAAGGGCGTGACCAGGCACACCTTCTATCCGACCCTGGGGCGTGCCTCCAGCCCGCGTCTGGCGCGGGAGGACATCGCGCTGATGAAGTCGATGAACGTCAACGCGGTCCGGATGTCGCACTATCCGCCGGACGCGTACTTCCTCGATCTCTGTGACGAGCTGGGCCTGTACGTGCTGGACGAGCTGGGCGGGTGGCAGCACAGCTATGACACGGCGGCCGGCACCCCGTTGGTCCAGGCGATGGTCACCCGGGACGTCAACCACCCCTCGATCCTGTTCTGGGACAACGGCAACGAAGGTGGCTGGAACACCGCCCTGGACGGCCTCTTCGGCTCCTGGGACCCGCAGAAACGGGCGGTGCTGCACCCCTGGGCGAACTTCAGCGGCATCGACACCAACCACTACCCGACCTACTCCGCGGTCCAGTCCAAACTGGCCGGCTCGACGGTCTACATGCCCACCGAGTTCCTGCACGGCCTCTACGACGGCGGCGCCGGCGCCGGACTCGACGACTACTGGAACCTGATGTCCACCGCGCGGCACGCGGCCGGCGGGTTCATCTGGTCGCTCATCGACGAGTCGATCCGCCGCGACGACGGCGGCGGCGCGATCGACACCAACGGCAACCGCGGGCCTGACGGCATCGTCGGCCCGTTCCGCGAGAAGGAGGGCAGCTACTTCACCATCAAGGACATCTGGTCACCGGTCCAGCTGACCAGCCGCTCGTACTACGAGACCACCTTCCCCGCCAGTTTCGACGGCACCGTCGGGCTGACGAACCGCTACGCCTTCACCAACACCTCCACGTGCAGGTTCAGCTGGCAGCTGGTCACCTACGCCTCCCCGGGAGGCACCGGGCACACGGTGACGGCGCAGGGCACGTGCGCCAGTCCGAGCATCGCTCCCGGCGGCACCGGGAAGCTCACTCTCGGACTGCCGGCGAACTGGGCGACCGCGGACGCGCTGCGCGTGACGGCAGCCGACGCCTCGGGCGCCGAACTCGCCACCTGGGTCTGGACGATCAAGAAGGCGGCCAACCACGCGGCCCGGATTGTCGTCCCGGTCCCGGGCGCGCCGTCGGTGACCGGGACCCAAAGCGGCGACACGGTCACGATGACCGCGGGCGCCACCTCGGTGCGCATCGCCCGCGCCACCGGAAGACTGACCGGGATCACCAGGGACGGAACCGCGGTGTCGCTGGCCAACGGGCCGGCCCTGTCGGCCGGGTCCTCGACGCTGACCGGCCTGACCCACGCCCAGGACGGCAGCGCCCACACCGTCACCGCCACGTACTCGGGCAATCTGACAACGGTGCGGTGGCGGCTGGACAGCAACGGCTGGCTCCGGCTGGACTACACCTACAACCTCACCGGGACGCACGACTACCTCGGTGTGAACTTCGACTATCCCGAGTCCAAGGTCACCGGCGTGACATGGCTGGGCCGCGGGCCCTACCGAGTCTGGAAGAACCGGCTGCGCGGGGTGACCACCGACGTGTGGACCAAGAACTACAACAACACCGCCACCGGGAAAACCGGCTTTGCCTACCCCGAGTTCAAGGGCTACCACGCCGACCTGTACTGGGGTTCCCTCCACACCACAGAAGGAACGATCACCGTGGTGTCCGCCCAGGAGAACGTCTTCCTGCGGCTGTTCACGCCCTCGCAGCCGTCGGACTCGGGAACCGCCGCCGCGCCCTTCCCTGCGGGGAACATCTCCTTCCTCGACGGAATACCGGCGATCGGCAATAAGTTCCACTCCGCGACCGACGTAGGGCCGGCCGGCCAGCCCAACACCGCGGCGGGGACGTACACCCGCACCCTGTACTTCCGGTTCGAGAGCTGACGGAAACCTTGACCGCCACCCGGCGAAGCTTTAGCGTCGTCGGCACTTCATATATGAGATCTCCTGGGGGCCTGTCCTGTGTCCGATGTGCTTGCTCATTCCAGCCGTTTCCATCCCGGCTTGCTGCCCTCGCGTACCGAGGCGGTGCTGGACGCGGTCAAGCACGGAATCCTGACAGGTGAGTTGAAGCCGGGACAGCCGCTGGTGGAGACCGAACTCGCCGCTCAGCTGGGGGTGTCGAAGACGCCGGTACGCGAGGCGTTGAAGACGCTGGCAGGCACGGGCCTGGTCATCATGAGTCCCTACAAGGGAGCTTCGGTGCGCGAGGTCGACCAGGCCTTGGCGCGCAGCGTGTACGACATGAGGCTGTTGCTGGAGCCGATTGCCGCGGTACGGACCGCGGCAACCGACCACCGGTCCTGGGATGCGGCGGCAGCCGCCCTCGACACCGCGGACCGGGCCGCCGACGCGGCCGAGCGCTCGCTGGCGAACCGGGACTTTCACCGGGCCCTTTACGCGGGCTGCGGAAACCCGCTGCTGGTCAACTCACTGGACGACCTGCGCGACCAAACGGCCCTGGTGTCCAGTGCCGCCTGGGCCGTCCGACCATCCTGGGAGATGGAGGCCCAGGAGCACCGGGCCATCCTGCGCGCCGCGCAGAGCGGGCAGCCGGAACTGGTAGGCGACCTGCTCCGCGACCACATCGGCGCGTTCGTGGCGCGCAACTTCCCCGACCTCAGCGGAGGAGAACCGGCATGACACCGGACACCTCGCGTATGGATGATCTCCGTGCCCGGCTCGCCACCGTGATCGCCATCCCGGTGACACCGTTCAACACGGACGGCAGCGTGGACTGGGACAACCACGCGGCACTGGTCCGTCGGCTGGTCGACCACGGTGTGCAGGTGGTGACCCCCAACGGCAACACCAGCGAGTTCTACGCCCTCAGCCCAGCGGAGGCCCGGCGGGCCGTGGAGTCGGCCGTCGCGGCGGCCGGAGGCCGGGCGGAGGTGATGGCAGGCGTCGGCCTGGACACGGCAGGAGCGGTCGCGGCCGCCCTCCACGCCCGTGACGCCGGAGCAGGCTCCGTCATGGTGCACCAGCCCGTCCACCCCTACCGCTCCGCAGAGGGCTGGATCGACTACCACCGGGCGATCGCCGAGTCGGTGCCGGAACTCGGCGTCGTCCTCTACATCCGCGACGAGCGCGTGAGCGGCGAGCAGATCCGGAGGCTCGCCGACACCTGCGCGAACGTCGTCGGTGTGAAGTACGCCCTCCCTGACTCGGTACGCTTCGCATCCGTGGCGCGGGACGCGGGCCTGGACCGGTTCGCGTGGATAGCCGGGCTGGCCGAGCTGTACGCCCCCGCATACTGGGCGACCGGCGCAGTCGGCTTCACCTCGGGTCTGGTCAACGTCATCCCGCAGCTGTCACTCGCGCTGCTGGAGACACTGCGGGGCGGGGACTACCCGAAAGCCATGAAGGTATGGGAATCGGCGCGGACCTTTGAGGAACTGCGCGCGGCCGACGCGTCCGCCGACAACGTCAGCGTGGTCAAGGAGGCACTGGCGCAACTCGGCCTGAGTACACGGACGGTCCGTCCGCCGTCCCGGCTCCTGCCTGCTGCGGTCCGCGACACCATCGGTGAACTGATCGCGCAGTGGCGGACGGAGGGCCGGCTGTGAACGCGGGAACCGCCGGGAACAGCGAAGCCGATGAGACCGGTGCCTTAGGTGCCGCCGCTGATGTGGCCGGGACCGTGTCGCCAGGGTTGAAGCCGCTGCGCAGCGCGGCCTGGTTCGGCAACGCCGACGACGTCACCGGCGGCGGCCTGCGGGCCTTCAGCCACCGCTCGCGGATGCGGCAGCTCGGCTACCTCCCGGAAGAGCACCTGGGCAAGCCGGTCATCGCGATCCTCAACACCTGGTCCGACATCAATCCCTGTCACATGCACCTGCGGGAACGGGCCGAGCAGGTCAAGCGCGGTGTGTGGCAGGCCGGCGGATTCCCGCTGGAGTTCCCCGTCTCCACTCTCTCGGAGACCTTCCAGAAGCCCACTCCCATGCTGTACCGCAACCTGCTGTCCATGGAGACCGAAGAGCTGCTGCGGTCGTACCCGGTAGACGGCGCGGTGCTGATGGGCGGCTGCGACAAGACCGTGCCCGCGCTGCTCATGGGTGCCGCGAGTGCCGGGCTGCCGGCCCTGGTCGTCCCATCAGGGCCCATGCTGCGCGGCCACCACCGCGGAAAGACCCTGGGCAGCGGCACCGATCTGTGGGCCTACTGGGACGAATACCGGGCCGGTCGCATCGACGAGTGCGAGATGTCGCAGGTGGAGTGCGGTCTGGCGCGTTCACCGGGCCACTGCATGACCATGGGCACCGCGTCCACGATGACCGCTGTCGCCGAGGCCATGGGCATGGCGCTGCCCGGCTCCTCCGCCATTCCCGCAGTGGACTCTGCCCATCACCGAATGGCGGCGGCAGCAGGCCGGCGGATCGTCGGCCTGGTCGAGGAGGACATCACCCCGGCAGCCGTGATGACCCGGGCGGCATTCGAGGACGCCGCCGCGACTGTGCTCGCCCTCGGCGGCTCCACCAATGCGCTGATCCATCTGACAGCCATGGCCGGACGGCTCGGGGTCCCCTTCTCGCTGGCGGACTTCGACGTCATCGGCCGCCGCGTCCCGGTCCTCGCGGACGTCCGCCCGGTGGGCGCACATCTGATGGAGGACTTCTACTACGCCGGCGGACTCCCGTCCCTGCTCCGGCAGTTGAACGAGGTTCCGGGAACGCTGCACCCGGACCGCATCACGGTGGCCGGTCATTCCTTCGGTGAGTACTTCGCGGACGCCGAGATCCACGGGCCCGCCATCCGCAGGCATGACGAGCCCCTCCACGAGGAAGGCGGCCTCGCCGTCCTGCACGGCAATCTCGCCCCGGACGGCGCGGTGATCAAGCACCTTGCGGCCGCCCCCGAGTTGCTGAGCCACACCGGACCCGCGGTTGTCTTCGACTCCTACTCCCAGCTGAGGGAGGGCATTGACGATCCCGCCTTCGCCATCACCCAGGACACCGTCCTGGTGCTGCGCGGCGCAGGCCCCCTCGGCGGGCCGGGCATGCCGGAGTACGGAATGCTCCCCATCCCCGCCTACCTGCTGGAAGAGGGCGTCACCGACCTGGTGCGAATCTCCGACGCCAGGATGAGCGGCACCAGTTACGGCACCTGCGTACTGCACATCGCCCCCGAGTCGCATGCAGGCGGTCCGCTGGCGCTGGTACGCACCGGCGACCTGATCACCCTCGACGTCGAGCGACGCCTGCTTCAACTGAACGTCGAACCGGCCGAGTTGAAACAACGTCGCCTCGCCTGGCTCCCGCCGGAGCCGGTGTCCACCCGCGGCTACGGCGCCCTCTACAACGAGCACGTCACGCAGGCCGACGTGGGCTGCGACTTCGACTTCCTCGCATCACAGGGCCGCAATCCGGTGCCCGACCCACGCTGAACCGGCATACCCGCAACTGCGCACAGCACACCACTCCTTGGCCACCGCACCAGCGAAGGGCTTGATCCGCCATGTCTGAGATCCCCGGAAGGTCCGTCCCCCGCCCCCCTGGTCTCCCGCGTCGCCGGGTGCTGTCCACCCTGGCCGCCGCCGGGGTCGCCGCACCGATCCTGGCGGCCTGCTCCGCCCCGAGCAGCCCCGACGACAGCGGCAACAAGGCTCCCGCGCCCACGTCACTGGCCAGCACCCCCAGCAAGCCGGTCACCCTCAACATCCTGGACGTGGCCGGAAATCTGGCCCTGACCAAGCCGATGATCGAGGCATTCACGTCCGCGCACCCCGAAGTCGTCGGCAAGGTCACCTACAGCACGGGTACGGCGCCGCAGTTGGCGTCCAAGGTGCAGGCGCAACAGCAGGCCGACAACGTGCAGATCCACCTGGTGCTGACCGGCACCGACGGGCTGGCCGCCGGTATACAGAAGGGCCTGTGGTACAACCTCAAG
This sequence comes from Streptomyces sp. NBC_00370, assembly GCF_036084755.1. Lineage (NCBI taxonomy): Bacteria > Bacillati > Actinomycetota > Actinomycetes > Kitasatosporales > Streptomycetaceae > Streptomyces > Streptomyces sp. NBC_00370. The sequence continues at coordinate 8,519,369 of NZ_CP107968.1, read as the reverse complement.
CCGTACTACGACGCCTTCCTCCCTGGCCTGATGGCCAACTACCAGCCAGCTGCTGCCTCGATGACGTCGCTGGCGCAGGACCAGGGCATCGAGCTGGTCTGGTACCCGTCCGGTCCGCTGCTGGAGTACGACCCGAAGAAGGTCACCAGCCCGCCAGCGACGACGGACGCACTGCTGGACTGGGCGAAGGCCAATAAGGGGAAGTTCCAGTACGCCCGCCCTGCCAACTCCGGCCCCGGGCGCACCTTTTTGATGGGTCTGCCCTACCTGCTCGGTGACTCCGACCCGACGGACCCGACCAACGGATGGGCGAAGACGTGGGCGTATCTGACGGAGCTGAACAAGTACGTCGATTCCTACCCGGCCGGGACGACCGACACGATGAAGAACCTCGCAGCGGGAACGGTGCACATGGTCGCTTCCACGACGGGTTGGTATATCAATCCGCGGGCCTTGGGCACAGTGCCGCCAGGGATGAAGGTGTCGAAATTCCAGACCTTCACATGGGTGTGTGACGCCCAGTACGGGGTGATTCCCAAAGGTGTCTCGTCGAACACGCTGACGGCGGTCCTGCGTCTGCTGGCGTGGATGCTCACCCCGGAGCAGCAGGCGTTCGCCTATGACGAGGGCTACTTCTATCCGGGGCCGGCGGTGAAGGACGTGCCGCTGGACAAAGCGCCCGCCGCGTCGCAGAAGGTCGTCGCGCAGTTCGGTGAGCCGCTGTTCGACACGTGGATCAAGCAGTATCCGATCAAGAATTCCTTGCCGGCCACCACCCAGGTCACCGCGTTCGACCTGTGGGACCGCAAGATCGGCTCGTCGAAGTGACCGCGGTGACCCCGACGAATTCCACCGCATCCGGCATCCGGCCCAAGGGCCCGCTCACTGACGATGACCGGATCGGCTCTCAGCTGCGCGAGCTGCACCTGCGGGGCGTGACCCGTGACTACGGGACGCACACCGCGCTGCACCCGCTGGACCTGACCGTGCACGGCGGGGAGTTCGTCGCCCTGCTCGGGCCCTCGGGTTGCGGCAAGACCACCGCGCTGAACTGCCTGGCCGGGCTGCTGCCACTGACCGGGGGTGAGATCACCTTGGACGGGCGGCGCGTGGACACGCTGCCGCCGGAAAAACGCGGATTCGGCATGGTGTTCCAGAACTACGCCCTCTTCCCGCACCTGACCGTGCGGGCGAACATCGCATTCGGCCTGAAGATGCAGAAGATCCCCAAAGCAGACCTAGACCGCCGTGTCGATGCGGTGCTGTCCCTGGTCAGACTGACCGAGCAGGCCCGCAAGCACCCCGGGCAGCTCTCCGGCGGTCAGCAGCAACGGGTCGCGATCGCCCGCGCCATAGTACTGGAACCGCCGCTGGTTCTCATGGACGAGCCGCTGTCCAACCTGGATGCCGCACTGCGCCTGGAGATGCGCAGCGAGATTCGGCGCATCCACCAGGAATTCGGCCTCACCACCCTGTACGTCACCCACGACCAGGAAGAGGCCCTGTCGCTCGCCGACCGCCTGGTCGTCCTCCACGAGGGCCGCGTCAGCCAGATCGGCACGCCCGCCGACCTCTACGAGCACCCCGCCAACCCGCACGTCGCCGCGTTCATGGGCTACCGCAACCTCCTTTACCTGGAGGCGGCGTCCGCAGACTCCCGCGGTGTACTCGCCCGCGGCCGTGGTTTGGAACTACGCGGCACCCCGGTCGGCGACCGCACGCCCGCTGTCGGGGAGCAAGTCGCGGTCGCCGTCCGCCCCGAAGACATCCGCCTCGCCGAAGACGGCGACGAGACCGGAGGCGCCGGCATCGAGGCCGTGGCCGAGATCGTCGAGTACCACGGCCGGCTCTTCCATGTCGAAGCCCTCACCGGCGCGGGCGACCGCATCCACTTCAAGACAGCAGTCCACGCTCACCCGGGCGACACCGTCTCCCTGGCCATCCCCTCCGAGCGGGCCCTGGTCTTCGTTCGCGACCCCGAGGAGTTGCAGGAGGCGACCGGATGAGCGCCGCCGTCCCTCCACCCGTTCCCGCGCCGGACCCACCCGCCCGAACCGCGCTACGACACCGCCTGGCCGAACGCGGCGTCGACCGCACCCTGCTGCTGCTCCTGCCGGGCCTGCTCGCGGTGATCGCCCTGTTCGTCTACCCGTTCCTCTACGGGCTCCAGATATCCTTCCAGCCCGAAAAGGGCGGCTTCTTCGGCTCCTACCACGACTTCTTCACCAACTCCTTCGCTGTCGGCTCCATCAGCATCACCTTCAAACTCGCCATACCCGCCGCGATCATCAACGTCGGCGCCGCCGTGCCGATCTCCTACCGGATGCGGCAGGACTTCCGCGGCAAGCGCCTGCTGCTCGCCCTGCTCGTCGTCCCCATCACGCTCGGCACGGTACTGACCGCCGAAGGCATCCTGGAGTTCTTCGGCCCCGTCGGCTGGTTCAACCAGACCCTGCACGCCCTCCACCTGACCGACTCACCGGTCAAACTCACCTACAACTACTGGGGCGTATTGCTCTCCCTGATCATCAGCGGCTTCCCGTTCGCCTTCTTGCTCACCCACTCCTACCTCTCCGGAATCAACCCGGCTCTGGAGGGCGCCGCCGCCACCCTCGGCGCGGACTGGCGGCAGCGCTTTCGCCACATCACCTTCCCGCTGCTGCTGCCCGGGCTCATGACTACTTTCGTCCTGACCTTCGTCCTGGCCTTCGCGGTGTTCCCCTCCGCGATGATGGTCGGCGATCCCGACGGCAAGACCCACGTCATCTCCGTCGAGGCCTACGAGACCGCCCTGGAGCGGTTCAATTACTCCGAGGGCTCTGCGATCGCCATGGTCATGACTGCCCTGATGCTGGCAGTCATCGGCCTCACGATGGCGCTGCGCTCCCGCCTTTACCGCAGCTCCACAGGAGGCAAGGGATGACCGTCCCCACGATGTCCACATCGCCGGTTGAGGCTCCGCCCCGCCCAGCCCCGGTGCGACGCCGGAGCGTGACCCTGCGCCCGGGCGCCTGGCTGGTCTGGGCCGCCCTCGCAGTCTTCTTCCTGACTGTGCTCGGCGTCATCGGCTCCGTGGTCGTCAACTCCTTCGGCAGGACCTGGTTCAAGGGCTGGGCACCCCACGGCTACACCACCTCCTGGTACAGCAAGGCATGGAACGAGTTCAACCTCGGCCAGGTCATGTGGGTCACCGTCGAGGTCTCCTTTTTGGTCGTCGCCCTGTCTCTGTTGCTCGGCGTGCCGGCCTCCTACGCCCTGGCCCGCCGTGACTTTCCGGGCAAGAAGATCGTCAATACGCTGTTCGTGCTGCCGATCCTGGTGCCGCCGATCGCCTACGGCATCCCGCTGGCCACCGTGCTGTACAAGTTCCACCTGGCCGGGACGCTCACTGGCGTCGTCCTGGCCAACCTCGTCCCGTCCATCCCGTTCGTGATCTTCACGATGACGCCCTTCATCGAACAGATCGACCCCCGCCTCGAAGCCGCGGCCCGGATGTGCGGCGCTTCCACCCGCTCCGTCCTCCTCCGCATCCTCGGCCCGCTCCTCCTGCCCGGCATGCTCGCCGCCGGTACCCTCGTCCTGGTCCGCACGTTCGGCATGTTCGAACTGACCTTCCTCACCTCAGGACCCGACAGCCAGACCCTCATCGTGTCCCTCTTCTCCGCCGTCTTCTCGGCCGGTATCCGTAGCCCCCAGTCCATCGACGCCATGGCCGTCATCTACACCGCGTCCATGGCGGTGCTGCTCCTGATCGCACTGCGGTTCGTCAATCCCACCCAGCTGGTCGCGCGCAGCTCGCAGTGACGCCCCCAATCTGGAGGACCGCGCCACGGACTTTTCGAACACAGGTACGGTCGGCCGACGATCTTACGAATGACCGCCTCAGACCCACGCTTGGAAGGTAGGACAAGCTCAGCGCGGATGCGTAACGCGAGCGCGGGCACGCGGAGGAAGTACGCCTTTGCGGTAGCGGTCTGGCTGGGGTTCCTTGATGCGGCGGGCCGGGCTTGGCACGACGCCGGCGAAGAGGACGTCGCCGGGGTGAAGTTCTGGCGGATGACTGACGAAGCGAGAGTTTCTGCCTGACGCCCGTAGGGCAACGTCGACTCCGCCACCAAGTCGGACCGTACATCCCACGATCGTGTCCCACCGGGAACCCATCCATGCCACGCGCCGGCTCCGGCTACCTCCAGCCGGCGCAGCTCGACAGTCAGCGGGCGACTGAGATCGCGAAGGGTGTGAATCCGGTGGAACGGATGACGTGAGGGACGAACAGGATCGCGGCCTCCGTGGCGCGGGCGCTCTGAATCCCGCCGAGGTCGGTGATCCATTCCTTTTGCCAGCCGAGGTCGGTGAGCAGTTCGCGGACGCTCTGCTTGGCCTGCGCGTCCTCGCCGGAGAGGAACACGGTCGGTGTCTGGGCGAGCGTGTCCGGCGAGGTCATCACCGGGAAGAGCATGGTGTTGAGTGTCTTGACGACGCGCGTTTCGGGGAGCGCCTTCTGGAGCTGTTCGGCCAAGCTCGAGCCGGGGTAGATCAGATCGGCGGGCAGCCCGTCCGGTCCGTCGGTGGTGGCGTTGGAGACATCGACGAGGATCTTGTCCCGGAGTTCTTCGCGCAGAGCGGCGAGCCGGTCCAGCGAGCCGGCGCCCGGGGTGGCGTTGATGACGATCCGGGCAGTCCGGGCGGCATCGGCGGCGGCGCCCGGCGTGCGGTCCGCCACTGTCACTTCGTGTCCTGCCCGGGCGAGGGCTGCGGCCAGGTTGCCGCCGACGCGGCCGTTTCCGAGAACTGCGATCTTGGTCATGATGATCTGGTCCTTCCGTGGGCGTGCGGGTTGTAGTGCGCGGTCAGCGCGAGAGCGTGGACACGGCCTCGGCGTGCACGCCCGCCGCGGCGGCCACAAAGCTCTGGCTCTGGGGGGTCCAGGGGCGGCCCTCGGCGTCGGAGATCCGCCCGCCGGCCTCGGTGACGAGCAGCGCTCCGGGAAGCAGGTCCGCGCGGGCGCCGGCGAACTGCCAGAAGGCGTCGATCCGGCCGGCGGCTACGTTCAGCAGGTGCAGGGTCGCGGGCACGGCGACGCGGACGACGAGCGCGTCGAAGAGCATCGCGGTGATCGAGGAACCGACCCGCCGCACGACCTTTTCGTCCTCGTCCGGCCGGGCCTGGCTGGTGGCCACGATGCTCAGGCCGAGGTCGGCGGTCTGGGAGACGTGCAGCGGCCGGCCGTCGAGGTGGGCCCCCGCGCCGGTGAGCGCGGTGTAGGTCTCGCCGGTCAACGGCAGGTGCACTGCGGTGAGCACCGGCTGGTTCTCCCGCACGAGGGTGGCGGTCACCGCCCACTCCGGCAGGGCGTGCAGGTGGTTGACGTTGCCCTCGGCCGGATCCACGACCCACCACTCGCCGGCCGGCAGCGCCCCGCCGTCCAGTTCGTCCTCCACCCAGCCGGCCTGCGGACGCAGGCTCGTGAGACGGGGACGCAGGATGTCGAGAGCCGCGTCGTCGTTGACGGCCAGCGCGCGCATCAGCTCTTGGCGGCTCTGGTAGCGGACCACCTCGCCGAAGCGCTCGCGCAGCGCCGAACCCGCCTCACGCACGGCGATCGCGGTCTGGGCGAGCAGGTCGGCGTCGGAGGCGGCGACGTCGGTGGTCTGGAGCGTTTCGGACATGGCGGTATTCCCGTCTGAGGAGGGGTACTGAGGCCGGTCGAGGGCCGAACTGCGCGTTACTTCTTGCGCTTTCGCCTCAACGGTAGGCAGCCCGTCGATTAACTTCAAATGCATGTCAGGCACGGTTAGAATTACTCACATGCAATTGGATTTGAACCTGCTCGCCGCGCTCGACGCGCTGCTGGAGGAGGGCAGTGTGGCCGGGGCGGCGGCGCGCCTGCACGTCACCGCCCCCGCGATGAGCCGCAGTCTGGGCCGGATCCGGCGCACGACCGGGGATCAGATCCTCGTGCGCACCGGCCGCACGATGACCCCGACGCCGTATGCGATCGCCGTCCGGGAACAGGTGCACGAGCTGCTGCACCAGGTCCAGGGGGTGCTGGCACCGAGCCGTGAACTCGATCTGGCAACGCTCGAGCGCACGTTCACACTCCGCTGGCACGATTCCCTCGTCGCCTTGAGCGGCCCCGCACTGCTCGCGGCCGTGCGCGGACAGGCGCCGGGCGTGCGACTGCGCTTCGTCGCGGAATCGAGCATCGACACCCCCGAATTGCGGCGCGGCGAGGTCGACCTGGAGGCGAACTCCAACCGCCCGAGCGCACCGGACATCCGTGCCGAGAACGTGGGCGAGACCCGCCTCGTCGTCGTCGCGAGGCAGGGGCACCCCCTCACCCGCGCCAGGACCCTCACCGCACAGCAGTACGCCGACGCTGAACACGTCACCGTCTCGCGACGTGGAAACCTCACCAACGCCATCGACGACGCCCTCGCCCGGCTCGGCCTCACCCGCCGTGTGGTGGCGACCGCGCCCACGGAAGGGGCCGCTCTGGAGTTCGCGCGCGGCTCCGACATCCTGATCAGCGTCCCCGAAGCCACCACGCGGTCAGCGGTCGCCGACCTCGGCCTGGTCGTGCTCCCCCTCCCGCTCGAACTGCCGTCGGCACCGATATACCTGTCATGGCATCAGCGCTACGACACCGATCACGCCCACGCCTGGCTGCGCGGACTGGCGCGAACCGCGCTGGCCGGGTGAGGAGCGTCGTAGTCGGCGCCGTGGCTGCGTCACTCATGCGTCCACGGTCCACGCGACCACCATGGCGATCTGCTTGAACGTCTTGAACGTCAGCAGCGGCTTGTCCGTGCGGGTGCTGGCCGTGGAGGCGGCCAGACAGACGCCTGCGGCTCACCATCGCGGCTCGCCGCTGTGCAGATCAATCTCACCGGGATTTCCTGTACCTCAACTACTGTCCAGGAGTCGGCCGTTCACTGGCACAGGACCTACCGTACCGGGCCGACGGCCTGCCGTTGGAGATCGACGACGCGCTGGACGGCCCGAGGTCGTTCACGCTGGACGCGGCGGGACGCGTCACCGCCGTGGAGGCGGACGGCTGGTCCGAGTCGTACCGCTACGACACGTCGGGCAACCAGATCGAGGCGCGGTGGCCCGACCGACATCCCGGCGGCGACGCACGCGGCGAGCGCGTCTACACCGGCACCCGGATCATCCGCGCGGGTTCGGTCCGCTACCGCCACGACGCGGCGGGGCGGGTCGTGCTGCGGCAGCGTAAGCGGCTCTCCCGCAAGCCCGAGACCTGGCGTTACGAGTGGGACGCCGAGGGCAGGATGACGGCAGTCGTCACCCCGGACGGCACCCGCTGGCGCTACCGCCACGACGGGCTGGGGCGGCGTATCGCCAAGCAGCGCCTGACGCCGGGCGGTGAGGTCGCCGACGAGACCGTCTTCACCTGGGACGGCACCACGCTGTGCGAACAGACCACGACCGGCGGTCCCGCGCCGGTGACAGTCACCTGGGACCACGACGGACACCAACCGCTGACCCAGCGGGAGCGCGTCGGCGACACCGCGGGACGCACGGTGGACGAGCGCTTCTTCGCCGTCGTCACGGATCTGATCGGCACTCCGAAGGAGCTGATCGGGGAGGAAGGCACGGTCGCGTGGCGCACCCGGGCCACCCTGTGGGGGACGACGACCTGGAACCGGAACGCGGCCGCGTACACACCGCTGCGCTTCCCCGGCCAGTACTTCGACACCGAGTCGGGGCTGCACCACAACTACTTCCGTGCGTACGACCCGGAGACCGCGCGCTACCTCGGTCCGGATCCGCTCGGCCTCACGCCTGCCCCGAACCCGGTGGCGTACGTCGGCAACCCGCTCACCTGGTTCGACCTGCTGGGCCTGACGCCGGGGTACGGGGACACCCCCGAGGACATCCAGAAGGCCAAGCAGAACTGGACCAGCCCGGCGGGGCTGACCAGGCATTTCGACGATCATGGCCGTGACCTGCACCTCTACGACGAGGACGATTACGCCAAGGCCGCCGACGACTTCGCTTCGGGGTCGAAACAGCCCGGTGTGCGGGAGAAGGAGCCCATCATGGAGAACAAGGTCTACCGCTGGGACCCCTCGACCAACGAGTTCGCCGTGAAGGACCTCAGGACCGGTAAGATCATTTCGTACTTCGACAGTTCCATCGACCGCAACGGAAACTCGACGGGGGCGAACGCCCGCAGGTACTGGGACGAACAGCCGGGCGTCGAGGGTTTCTGACGGACGACGGGACGCCCGGCGCCGAGGAGAGGCCACCGTCCATGACCGAGAGCGATCCGGCCGCCGCCGCCCGCGTGCCCTGCCTCGTCTGCGGCAATCTGACGCTGGCCGAGCGGGGCTTCTACGAGATCTGCCCGGTGTGCGGCTGGGAGGACGACGGGTCGGACTACAGCGACCCGGACCGCTACGTCGGCGGCCCCAACCACGTGACGCTGCGCGAAGCGCGGCAGAACTACGCCGAGTTCGGGGCGTCGGAGCAGCGCAGGGCCGGCCGGGTGCGGGACCCGCTCCCGGAGGAACTGCCGGGCGGCTGACGGCGACGGGTCCCCTCCCCTGCCTGCCCGGCCCGCCCGTCACACCCGCGACTTCTCGTCGTAGAAGGCCCGCGACAGCCGTACCCGCACCCGCTGGGCGAGGCCGGTCCCGCAGGTCACGCCGTTGCTGTGTCCGCCGCGGGTAGCGCACGGTCAGACCCGGTACTTGCTCGGCGAAGGTCGTCTTCGGGCAGGTCGTGTTCTCGCAGTACAGGCGGCGTACGGACAGGTCGATGAGCAGAGGGCGGCCTGCGAGCGTGACGTCGGTGAGGCGCCGTGCGTAGCGGCTGTGGCACCACTCACTGAGCCGGCCGCATCCCGTGCATCCCGCCGGTTCACCGGATCTCGTGCGGGCACGGACCACCACCGCGGCATCGGATACCTCAACCGAAACCACCTGCACATCGGACAACTGCGTTAACAAGCTTGCCAGTTCAACAGAGCACAGTCACAGGCTGCCCACCTGCGGACCGGCCGACCGTGCCACCGCGATGATCTCCGCCTACGAAAAACTTGCCAGAGCCACATACGCGAGTACGCCGACACGCTGCGCGGTGGCAACGCTCCTTTATTGCTCATTGCCGACGTGACGTGCTTGGAGCCATGCTGCCTCGAACTCGGCCGGGTGGATTTCCATGTCCGCCCACTCAGGGTCAAACAGGTCCACCACCGGCGGATTGAACGGCCAGTCCTCTGGGCCGCTCTTCAGCGCGGTTCCGTTGTCACTGAGCTCCACCTGGCGCAACCTGCGGCCGTCGGAGCCGACCTCCATGAGGTAGGTCGCTGGTTCATCGCCGTCGCCGTCCCAGCGACGCCGCAGGTGCACGATGCTCCGGTCTGCGAGCGCGCCGAAACCGGGGCGGCCGCGCTGGGCGTCGCGCTTGGCCCGCAGCCCGTCCAGGCCCGGAGGCATAGCCGGCTCGTCAATGTCGACTTCGTCAAGGTCCCGGTCAGCCCATTCGATGGCCTCAGGACTGTCGACCACCTCGACCTCCGCGAAGGTCTCAAGGATCTCTCGGGGAGAGCGCGCGTGGACCCACCACCACGCACCCCCCATGCCGTAGTCGTGCACGATGAGAAAGCGCGACTTCGGCGCCGGGGAAGGGCTCGTCATACCGGCCGAGGGTAGTGAACCTGTTGCGGCGCCAGAAGGCCGGCCAGGCTCTGGCCTCCGAGCGGTGTCAGTGGAGGGCGGCAGACTGCGTGCATGGACGCTTCTCATGACACTGATCGCTGTGACCGCGCTGGGCTGATGTGGGTCCGGTCGATGGGCGGCCCCTTGATCGTCATTCCGACGTCCTCGGTGAGCACCTGGGGTGGATGCACAGAAGACGGCTCTATCAACGGTGACGCCGATGGCCGTGATGACTACGACCGTGCCTGCGAGGTGGAGGACTGGGCCGGTGTGATCGCCGTCGGTGCGGGCGCCGCTACTGCTCTTGTCCTGGCCGATGAACCTGCAAAGACGTGCTTCCTGCCGGAGAAGCTGCTGTTCGTGCGGTGGCTTGCCGCGGACTCCGAGGCCGAGTTGTTCACGGCAGCCGAGGCGCTTCTGGCCGATCCGGACACCGCCTGGGAGGACAGCGGACTGTGGGCCACCGACGGCCCGGCAGTGTTGATGGATTCGGCCGAAGCGGGTGCCGATCTGGGAGTGGACTATCCCGACGGAGGCCAGCCGGATCAGGCCCCCGTGCAGCTCCCGGCAGGCCAGTGGAGGGTGCGTGCGGTCCACAAGAGCGGCGACTTCCCATGGGTCGGCTTGGTGCAACTCGTCGCCGAAAACGGTCGCTCCTGACGCTGACTTCGGTGGCAATCGGTCAGAGTTCGAGGACACAGGACAGCTCGGGCCGAACTGCTCGGAGGAGTACCGCGTGGCGTCCCACGAGATCACAATCGAACGGACGCACTATCTGGGCGTGGCGACGAACGACTTCCCCCAAGACCTCCTGGACGCGCAGCGCGAGCTGCACCAGACCGTGGCGGCGTACAGCACGTTCTGTGCCGGGCTGCCCTGGAGCGTGGACCCCGCCCCCGGATGGTCGGGCGACAAGATGCTCTACAGCGACCACAACCGCCCCGAGTTCCCCGACAGCCCCGGCTACACCGACGCCCGAAGGCGGAGGACGCCCGGTTCCGGGAGCGGCTGATCGAGCTGTCCGCAACGGTGACGACGCACCCGTACTGGGCCACGCTCGACGGCGGCGTCGTCGCCGCGCGGCTGGAGCTCAAGCTGGTCACGAAGGAACAGGCTGCCGTAGAGGCGTTGGCGTAGCCCCCACCTCTCCAGGGGGCCCGATCAGGCGGAGCGTGGTTTGCGGCCCGTGGTCCTTTTCGCGGCCGCTTTCTTCGGCGCCGTCTTCTTGGCCGCGGTCTTCTTCTTCGTCGGCGAGTCGAGGTCGTGGACGGTAACGTGCTCGCCGTCCGGGTCGTCGCCGCGGGAGTCACGGGCGGCCTTCACGGACTGCTCCAGCGCCGCCATCAGGTCCACGATCCGACCCGTCGGCTGTGCCTCCTCCTTAGGCTGCGGGGGCATCTTTCCCTCACCCTTCGCCTCGATCAGCTCCTCCAGGGCGTCCGACCAAATGGGGCGGGGCATAGCTGACCTCCACGTCGGGCCCCGAGAGGTTCAGGCTCTGGCGGCCTGCCTGACCTGGCACGGCGAGAGAGCCACCGCAGTGACCTCTACGGCAGACCGTCGTTGAGCAGGCCCCGTAGCGGAGCCCCGGGAACGCCTCCCCGTTCGTTCCCGGGGCTCCGAACTGTGCGCGGCCGGTGCGCATCCCGGGCTGGGGCCCTTGAACGGGCGGACCTCCGGGCGGGGGTGGGGCCGGCCCGTTCGAGGGCACCGATGTGACGGGACTATCAGCGGCGTCTTCTGAAATGGCCGTCCTGATACAGCTTGTAGATGACCACTGAGGCCATGACGAACCACACGGCCAGGAACGCCCACTTGAACCATGGGGGTCCGTCCGGCCTGTTGTCCTGGGCCAGCTCCGAGGCGGCCACGATGAGGGGCTTCATACCTGTCCGATGCCCGGTCCGCCGACCAGCACGCAGCCTCACCCTGTCCCGCCCTCTTACCGGAATCGTTCTGCGATATTGCTGACCTGCAAGGGCCTGTCTAGGCTCCCCGCCGCATGGCGGCCGCGGTAGCAGTTCGCGCCTGTTTCACGTTGCCTGTTGCGTCGATGCTGACGGCCAGTGAGCGGACCATCCTTTCAGGGTGTTTATCGAGCGGTGTATCTCCTTCGCGCCCTGCTGCGGGCGAAGGTGAAGAGGCGGGTGAGTGGGCATCTGCTCTGCTTGCGCGAGCTCACGGCAAGGTCTGCTGCGTTGGGAGAAGAGTGCATGAATCCCCATCTGGTCCACCCCGTCGTGACCTGGCTGCGGCCGAGTATCCGCCTTGCTCAGGAGCGGGGTTCGGTGCCGCTCGTTGGCCATCCTCACCCGCTGCACGAGGTGTGGCCGGTGCGCGAGGATCTGGTCAGGCACTGCCAGAGCAGAAGTCAGTACCTCCCCTCAATGGCTGTCGAAGGCATGGCGGCGATGATCGACGCCTGCGTGACCCTTCTGTGGTGTGAGTGCCGCGGTGCACGTGTTCCGCTGAGCGTCACGGACCGCCATGCAAGGGAGAAGGCCAGCCAGCGGCTGCCGGTAGGTCTGATGTCGCCCATGCTGGCCGCAGTGCGGCAATGGGCCGAACATACCCGCCTCCTCGACCAACCTCAGGTGCTCGACGTATGGCTGATGAACATCCTGACCGCCGCGATCAGCGCCCTCGCTGCCCAAGCCGCCCCGGTGATCGCACCTGAGCACGCCGCACTGATCACCGTTGAAGTCAGCGACGCCGGCCCGGATCCGGTTCGGCTGGCCTCCGTGTGTTCGCTGCCGCCCAAGGACCTGGGACGCCGCAATTTCGCGCCTCCCGACGACTGGGAGGAACTGTGCGAGGTCCTGGGCTTCGGCTGGCGGACCGGCAACACCCCGACCTGCGTGTACGGCTGGACCGGCTCATGGGCAATGACTTACGGCACTGCCGACCGCGAGTCCATGGGGTGGTTCATGTGCGGAATCGACGACCATGCTCTCGTCGTCAGGGACGGCTTCACCTCCCACGCTATCCACCTTCCCCAGCCCCGCTCAGGGACCGATGATGCTCCGGTCAGCGCGGTCGAGGTCACTGCCGGCGCCATGGACATCGACCTTCAGGAATGTGTGCACGCCCTCACCACGACCGTGCCCGACACCGGCCTGGCTATGCCCGACGGGGTGAGCGACGACCTGTGGTGGCTGGTCAACGGCTATGACTGTGCCGGCCCGGGCTACATCTGGCACGGCCGCGCCCCATTTCCCGACGAGCTCACCGAGATGAGCCTGAGCATCTGGGCAGCCGGCTGTTACGACATCCCCTACGACTGCGCCTACGGAAATGTCCTGACCCACGCCCGCTACCTGATCGGCAAGCTCGACGCTCAAGGCGTCGACCGCTCCCTGTCCCACCACGCAATCGCCGGATGCCTTCTGCGCAACGTCACGGGCATCCTGACCGGCACCGACCAGTCATCCGGCTGCCTGGGCACTCTGAACTGGTACCTGTGGGCCTTGGTGATCTCCCGCTACAGCCCCGGGCACCTCCTTGCCGGCGCCGCGCACCAAGTCGCCCCCGAGATCATCACCGCCCTTCGGACAACAACCCCGCACGGTGACCATCTGCCCAGCCGCGAAGCATGGCACCTCGCCTGTCAGGGCTCCAGCAACCCCTGCGCCACCTGCATCACTCTCCCCCTGGCAGCCGTTCTCGACACCCCCCGCACCGACCACCGTTCGCCGGTGCTCGCCCACCGGGTGCCGCTGGCCCCTGACGTCCTGGGCACCGTCGACGCCAGTCAGGTCGATTGGGAAACCGTGGAAGTCTTCGACCGGTGGATCAGCCAAGCCCTCGGCCTCGCCGCCCACGGAGACCACCAGTCGATCCCCCAACTGGACCACGACAGCAATGACTTCCTGATCCGGCTCATGCGCCTCGCCGTCCAGGACAGGAACAAGGTCCCAGCGACCGTCGCCCTGTGTGCCCTGATCTCCATGGCCGAACGCCGCAACATCTCCCGCCTGCTGGGTGTCCTCAACCTCCGCAGCCGGACCGCTCTTGTACACCGCCACGCCACAGCGATGGGATCCAGTTCACCCACCGGTGAAGTTCCCTGAGACGGATCCGGTGGGCTCGTGGTTCTCGGCATTCATGCCGAGAAGACTGCCGCTGCTGTGTCGCCAATACGTCGCAGCATCTGCGCTCTGGTAGATGTCCGGCCTGACGCGGGTGTCACTGTGCCCGAGGGAGTCACGACATGATCTTCCCGTCGATGACGGCGGTGAGCATGAGGGGGCCGCGCATCGGCGGAAGTCGTGCAGCCGGGATCGACGGAAGGTCGGACGCAGTCCACCGTCATGGCACTGCTGCCTGGTTCCTGCCCCCCCGGCCGCGGCTACCAAGCGAGCCGACACCCAGGCGGAGTGTCTTGTAACGGATACCAGCGATTCATCCTGACTGTGTCACAGGGTGGGTGGGGGTGAACCGGGCTGCTGCGTCTGGCGTTTGATCAGTTGAGATCAACAAGGAACAACGCCGAAAGGGCACTCCACATGCGACTCAGCCGTACGCGCACCCGCACGCTCGCCGCTCTGGCCATCCTGAGCGCCGCCGGCCTGCTCCTCACGGCGTGCGACTCCGACTCCGTCGCCGACGCTTCCGGGAGCAACTCCAACTCCAGCGCCAGCGCGAGTCCCGGCGCGAGTGCCGATCCCACCACGAGCGACAGTGACGACAGTGCCAACTCGGGTTCGGACGACGATGCCAATGACGCCGCGGGCAGTGGCACTGACAACGGTCCTGTCGACAACCCCGATGCCCCTGGTGCCGACGGGACGTTCAGTGGCGTACTGACCTACTTGGCGCCGGGCAAACTGCTGGTCGGGGAGCGTGCCTTCTGGGTCGCCGTGGACACCGAAATTGTCGGTGGCGACATCTGCGGAGATCCCGAGACGTCGGAAGCCGAGAAGTGCAGTCCGGACGAGCTTGATGCCGCTGCTAAGAGCGGCAACCTGAATGTCGAAGTGACCATCAAGAAGGGCAACGCCGAGCGCGTCCAGCAGGCCTCGTAGTCGTGGCCGGGCGGCCCGCACCTCGTTGTCCGGCTTGGCCGAGACTGTCCACGGGTGCGGGCCGTCAGGCGGGGATGACGCTTGGCCACCAGGGTGGGACGTTGCCCTCTCCGCACAGTGGGACCGGGTAAGAGTCCGGCATACCGATCCATGTGATGACGAACCACGTGAGCCAGAGGGCCACAACGAGGCTTGTGGCCAGGGCAGTTCCTGCAGCCGTCAGTTGGGACGTCCGGCGAGCAGGAGCTGAGCTTCTGTGCTGTCGACGAAGGCGCCGGAGGGCTCGGCGGCTGTGAGGGCGGCGCGTAGATCGTGGTCGAAGGCGGCCAACCGGTCACCAAGGACAGCGGGTGAGCAGACGGCCCTGGTGTACTGCCGGCCGACCACCTCGTCGAGCGTCGCGCTGATCGTGTACGGGAAGCGAAGATCCCGGATCCGACTGAACGGTGATCCGGCCCCGCCCCGCAAGCAAGGCAACACGCCGCACGGCGCGTTGGCCGGCTGCGGGCGTTGGAGGTGGGGCTGGGCGTGTCAGGCGCGCTGCACGTGGCGAACCAGCCACATCAGCAAGGCGTCCAGGTCGGCGGCGGCCGAGAGGACCCGCTCCAGCGCCTCGGGTGTGTGCAGCCACTCCTCGCAGCCGAGGGGACGGGCGGCGATCAGCGAACGGTGGCGCAGCAGGTTCGTACGGGAGTGGTCCGCCGGATAGCCACGCGGGGGGCGTTTCATCACGTCCCCGGAGATGTCGTAGCCCTTCTTCCGCACGTCCTCGACGATGGCGGACAGTTCGCGGCCGCTCCCCTCGGAGGCCACGGCTTTGCGGAACATGTCCACCTGGCCGGGATCGGGGTACCACCAGGCGCCCTGGATCCGCAGACCGTCCAGGTCGAACCGGAGACCGATCTCGATCTTGCGGCCGAGCCGGATCACCGCGCCCTGGTGCTGCCACCACCAGGAGTCGGTGCGGTAGTGCCAGACGGAGAAGTCCTCGTACCGGCGGTCGGTGTCCGCGACCTCGTTGAGCAGGGCGATCATCGGCTGCCGGACCAGGCGTTCGCGGTCCGCGCGATAGCGCTCGCGGGTCGCATGGGGCGGTTCGCCCTGGAGCTGCAACAACACGTCCATGGCCCGCTCCGGCCAGCCGGTGAACTGTCCGCGCATGCCCGCAGGATAGCTCCCCATGATCCGCGCGCGGGGAGAGTAAGGCGGGCAGCGAGGCGTAACCCCAGACACGGTGGGAGGTGCTGCGGCGGACTGAGGGCTCCGCTGCCGGGAACGTCGATCGGTGTCAACGAGGTTACGACCCCTCCGAACCCTCCGTGAAGACGGTGGCATGGTCGGCGGCCCACTGGCGAAACGTTCGCGGCGCCGTCCCAAGGATGTCGGCCACCGCAGTGGTGATGTACGCGGGCTGTCCGACCGCCGCACTCCACGCGGCGAGCAGCATGTCGACGACCGAGCTGGGCGCCGTCCCCTCCGACAGGCTCCGGAACTCGTCCGGCGTCATCTCCTCGAATGCGATCCGGCGCCCCAAGGCGTCAGCGATAACGTCCACCTGCGCGGCGTGGGTCAGCGATTCGGGGCCCGTAAGGACGTAGTCGCCTCCGACGTATCCGTCCTGATACAGCGTCCGCGCCGCGACGGCTGCGACGTCGCGGTCGTCGACGGGTGCCGTCTCGGCAGCGCCGTAAGGCCACCGGACTACCTCACCGGCCCGGATGGCGGGCACCCACCAGGCCAGCGAGTTCGACGCAAGCATCCCAGGCCGGATGATCGTCGACTCGAGTCCGGTGGCCGCGATGAGCCGCTCGATGTCGGCGTGCAGCACCGCCATGGGATTGGGCTGCTGGAAGAAGGGGTGCGGCGTCTGGTGCGGGGAGGAGAGAAAGACGACCCGCTGCACGTGGCCTGCCAGCCGCTCGACGACTGCCGCGGCGGTCTGAGGCGGAGCGGTCCACACGAGGAAGACCGCACCGACTCCATCCAATGCCGGGTCGAGCGACTCGGGCACAGTGAGGTCGCCGGTGAAGACCTCGGCCTTCGCAGGCAGCTTCGCCCCCGCCTCGGAGCGATGGATGAGGGCGCGGACCGGCACACCCGCGTCGAGGAGACGGTCGATGACGACGCGGCCGACCCGGCCCGTCGCCCCGGTTACGAGCACGGGAGGAATGTCTATCTGATTCATGCCACCCATGGAAACGTTACTCGGTTAAAAAAGCAACTCGGTCATAAATGTTACTCTGGTCATATGAGCGAGCCGACCGGACTCAGGGCACGCAAGAAGGAACGGACGCGCGACGCCATCGGCGACACGGCCGTCTCGCTGTTCTTGGAGCGCGGCTTCGACCGCGTCTCGGTCAACGACATCGCCGCTGCGGCCGAGATCTCCAAGCCGACCCTCTTCCGGTACTTCCCCACCAAGGAAGACCTGGTGCTGCACCGGTTCGCGGACCACCAGGGCGAGGCGGCACGCGTCCTACGTGACCGCAGGTCCGGCATCAAGCCGATGACGGCGCTGCACCGCCACTTCCGGGACGGCCTCGATCGGTACGATCCTGTCACCGGCCTCAACGATCATCCCGAGGTGGTGGCGTTCCATCGGCTGGTCTTCACCACACCGAGCCTGGCAGGACGGCTCACGCGGTACCAACTCGAGGATGAGGAGGCACTGGCAGACGCCCTCGGCGAAGGCATCCAGGCACGCCTGCGAGCCGCCCAGATACTCGCGGTCCAACGGGTGCTCGCCCGGACCAACTGGCAGAAGATCGCCGACGGTCGAATCGCCCACGACGTCCACCCCGAGGCCGTAGCCGATGCCGACCAGGCATTCAACCAACTGCAGTGACAGGCGACGCTCCCGGTCGAAAGAGACTCCGCAGCCCAGTGCACGCGTCGCCACGGGCCACCGGTCAGGGCCGCTTCCGCGGGGGCGCTGCGCAGGAGTTGACCCGCGATCACGGCCTGCGCTGGAGGGCTCCAGGCACAGTCCGATCCGGGTACGAGTGGGTGGATCTGTCACCGCATCATGCGCGGCATTCACGGGGTCGGCTCCATCGTGATCTGCTTGAGCTCCATCCGCCCGGCGACGATACCGCTTTCGAAGGTTGCCCAATACGGGTGCGTCGTCACCGTCACGGCCAGCTCAATCAGCCGCTCCCGGAACCGTGCCACCTCCGCCTTCTGGGCGTCGGTGTAGCCGGGTCCGTCGGCGAATTCGGCCCGATAGTGGTCGCTGTAGAGGACCTTGTCGCCCGACCAGCCGGGGGCGGCAGCTGAGCCGGGCCGGATCGGTCAGCACGGCTATGGAGATCGTCCTTGCCCTCTGCGATGGCTACGACGTAGAGCACTAGACCGTAGGTACACGCATCAGCACGAAGGCGTGAACGTCAGTCAACTGGCGGCGGTGCGGTGGTGTTCGGCGTTGATGCGTTTCGCTTCTTCGAGTTGGTCTTCGAGGATGACGATGCGGCACGCGGCCTCGATCGGGGTGCCCTGGTCGACGAGTTCCCGTGCGCGGGCGGCGATGCGCAGCTGGTAGCGGGAGTAGCGGCGGTGTCCGCCCTCGGAGCGCAGGGGTGTGATGAGGCGGGCTTCGCCGATGGCGCGGAGGAAGCCCTGGGTGGTGTTGAGCATCTCGGCGGCCCGGCCCATGGTGTAGGCGGGGTAGTCGTCGTCGTCGAGACGGCCGAACGAGTCGTCTGCTGTCATCTCGCCTCTCTGTGGAACACGCTGGAGGGGCCTTGGTGCCATATGGCACCAAGGCCCCGAAGGAACTGCTACACCATCTGCCGGCCCCAGTACCGCGCCGGCCTTCTGTGTCCGCACGCCCACCCGGGAGAGGACGGGACTTGCGGGGATCGCGGTTGCTTGACCGGAGACCACCTCACTATCGATGTCCTGCGGTACCCGGACTCAACACTCCGTCCGGGCGATCCTGATGGCGCCTGGCTCCTCCGTTCTTCCCTCTGGACCAACTCACTTCGTACTGCTGGTACTGCGCACTACTCGTACTGCTGGTGACCTTGGACAAGCGTCACTCTTCGGCAGCCAGCCCCGTCGCCACTCCTGCGTCTGCTCCGGCTTGGAACCCCACTGCCGAACCTCCCGATGCGCGCGCCCGCAGCCGACGCCTTCACCAGGGTGCTGCTCACTCACCTTCACTGCTGGGTACTGCGCACTTCACCTACCGGTACCGCCATCGCGATACCACCACGGCGGCCCCTGATCACCGCGGGCCACCCGGTCCGGCCGTCAGTCCCGTCGCCGTCCTGCACCAGCCCTGGCTTCGAAACTCCACCACCGCACCGTCCTGCACACTGCAACTACCTTTCCTACTCCCGCCAGTTCGTATCTGCCGGGCCCTGCTGATCTCGGCTACGAGAGAAACCATAACCACACCACCCCCCAATGTCTACTCCAGCCGACATAGATTTTCGCGTCTTCATCAGCGAGGTAATTGAGCCTCGTCGGGTTGAAGGGTCGCTGGGCGGGCAGAACGGGCGGGTAGGCAAGACCGGCCGTGGACGAGCCAGAGAACAGGGTGAGTTTGATGGAGACGATGTGCGTCGACACCGCAGCCGTTCGCTCCGCGACCGCCGTCTCCGACGCACGCGAGCGCACGCGGGCCTTCCTCGAAACCCTCCGGCAGCGGGCCCTCGACGCCGAGGCGGCCGACACCATCGTCCTGGTCGTCTCCGAACTCGTCACCAACGCCCTGCGGCACGGCGGCGGTACCTACACCCTGCGCCTGACCGCCCACCCCGACTATGTCGAGGTGGCCGTCGATGACCCCGGCCCACAGGAACCGCGCATGCGCACACCCGACCTGAACGGTGGGACCGGAGGCTTCGGCTGGGCGATGGTCAACCACCTCGCCCACGCCACCACGGTGACCCGCCGGCCGTCCGGTGGCAAGACGGTAAGCGCCCTCCTCCCCCGCTAGCACCAACATTTCGCATGCCACCCGCGGGCCGAGATGAGCCGGAGTACTCCGGATGTCCCGCCGGTGCCGGGTCCTCGCTTCCCCTCGATTCAGCTTCGCGGGACCTCCCGGGAGACCAGCGCAGTCGATGAAGCGATCTGGGCGTCTCCTCCGCATCCGGCCGATGTCGGCGGCCTGGCTGACGGAGTCCCAGCCCGGCCGTGCGACAAGCCAGGGCGGATGAGCGCTCATCCACTGACGGGACTGCTTCTATGGGCGGGGGATCTGGTCGGTGTCGAGGCTCTTGTCCATGATCTGGCGGGCGCAGTCCGAGATACGGAGCTGGTGGCCGCGGGCGTAGCTGCGCATGAGGTGGAACGCGGCGTCGGGGTCGGTGTTCCAGCGCTCGGGGGGGGGACGCCTTTGGCCTGCTCGATAAGGACGCGGCTGGTGAGCGCCTGCTCCCGCTGCACCTTTTCGCGATGTCCCCGGTCAAGACCGCGCTGCTGCAAGAGGACGACGGCGGCGACATCGGCCAGTGCCTGGGCGAGGGACGCATCCCGCTCGCCCAGGCAATACCGGCTGGTGTGGAGGAGATTCATCGCTCCCACGGCACGGTTACGCAGCCGAAGAGGGAAGACGTGGGAGGTCTGAAAGCCGCTCGACAGGCCCGGGCGGCGTAGGCGGGCTACGCCGCCGTAGCCGTGGGGTTACTCAAGTCGATGTTGAGGCAAGCGGTTTCGCTGCGGTAAGCCTCGACGCAGGGGCCCTGGTCGTACTGAAGGGCGAAAGGTTCCAACAGGTGCGCGTTGTCGTCGGACGCTGCGATGGCGTCGAGGATGCCTTTCTCACCGGCCAGGAGGATGCCGGCGGCTGAGACTCCAAGCAGGTTGACGCAGAGCGCACATAACTCCTGGAGAAACTCGACGGGATCGAAGTCACCGATCAGGGAGTCAGCGATCGTCACGACGTCCGACGATATCTACCATTAGGGACACATGGAAACATCCCCTACTCTCTCCGGATGAACCGGGTTTGGGGCCGCGTCCAGCGGAGGACGCAGGAACCGACGTCTCCAAGTGACGTCCTGTTGGGGCCGCCACGGCTGCAGGTGTGAGTACGCAGTGATCATTCTTCGACGAGCAGTCCGGCGCGGAGTTGGGTCAGTGTGCGCGACAGAATCCGTGAGACGTGCATCTGGGAGATGCCCAGCCGCTCGCCGATCTCGGCCTGGGTCAGTTCCTGGCCGAAGCGCAGCTCAAGGATGAGGCGTTCGCGCTCGTCGAGGGTGGTCAGAAGCGGTGCGAGGCTGTGGAAGTCCTCGATGAGTTCCATGGCGGGATCGCAGGCTCCCACGAAGTCGGCGAGCGATGTGGTTCGCGGCTCGGAACTGGAGTCGGTGGGCAGGTCGAGGGAGTCGCTGTTGTAGCCGTTGGACGCGATCAGGCCCTCGATGACCTCGTTCTCGGTCAGCCTCATGTGCGCGGCGAGCTCGCGCACCGTGGGGTCGCGGTCCAGGATGACTGCCAGTTGGTCTTTGGCACGCGCGAGTTCGACGCGCAGCACCTGCAGTCGGCGTGGTACGTGGACGGCCCAGGTGGTGTCGCGGAAGAACCGCTTGATCTCGCCGGTGATGTAGGGGATCGCGAACGTGGTGAATTCCACCTCGCGCGAGAGTTCGAACCGGTCGATCGCCTTGATCAGCCCGATCGTTCCGACCTGCACGATGTCTTCCATCTGATC
Organism: Streptomyces sp. NBC_00370; assembly: GCF_036084755.1. Taxonomy (NCBI): domain Bacteria; kingdom Bacillati; phylum Actinomycetota; class Actinomycetes; order Kitasatosporales; family Streptomycetaceae; genus Streptomyces; species Streptomyces sp. NBC_00370. The sequence continues at coordinate 8,497,995 of NZ_CP107968.1, read as the reverse complement.
CGCCCGGTTGCGGAAGCGCTTCGCCGCGAACTTGACCAGGGACAGGTTCATCTCGATCAGGGTGTTGCGGACGTCCTGGTATTCGCGGGTGCCTTCCTCCAGCGCCTGGAGCCGGTCGAAGAACAGCTTCGACAGGTCCCGGGCATCCTTCGGTGCGATCTTCTGCGCGTCCTCGATCTGCGACAGGCCGCCGGTCCGGGCATCACCCTCGGATATTCCGGCCGCTTCCCCGACCAGAACCGCGGACGGACCCGACATACGCGTGGACATGGTTCCTCTTCGAGTTCAGGGTGGTGACGTTTCGAGGCGGCTGGTTCCCGGCCGACCCGTCCGTACACGTGAAGGACAAGGGAAAATCAGCGCTGTCATGCACCGGCGACGCCGACTGGGCCACCGCTCGGCCCCGGGTGTCAGGCAGGAGTCTCAGGCGGCCTGGACCAGCTCTGCCCGTCCGAACAGCAGCGCGTAGCCGGCGGGGAGCCTTCCGAGGACACGGCTAAGGAGGCCGGGGCCGGCGAGGGCCCCGAGCGCGCTGAAGACCGAGCCGGCGTCCCACCGCGCGACGGCGGGAGTGGTGCCGGTGCGGGTGGCAAGGTCTTTGACGAAGCCCCAGCCGGTGAGCGGCTCCGCAGCAGGCACCTGCGCGGTAAAAACCAGGGCCGCCTCGATGGGGAGGCAGGCTGTGAGAGCGGAGCGTTCCTGGCCGGTCAGTTGCCGGCCAAGGCCCGCAAGCACAGCCCGCGCAGCGTGCTCGGCGCGTTCCCGGGTGGGATAGGCGCCCTCGTACCGGATCTTCTCCAGCATCTCTTCGTACGACATCGCCGCAGGGTCCTGGGTCGGCTCGGGGCGGTACATCTCTCAGCTCACCTTTCTCACAGCAGAAGTTCGACGCCGATGTCGGACAGGCTGCGGACACCGGCGCGTGGAGGACCGGAGAGGCCAGTCGGTGAATCGACGAGGCTCGCCAGTGTCAGTGGGGGGACGGGATGCGGAGATCGTGTCCCGCCCCCCACTGTCGGAGGACCCGGCTCAGCCGGAGATCTCCCGCCGACCGTTGGCCCCGCTGATGGTGATCTTGCGGGGCTTGGCGCGCTCGGCAATCGGGATCCGCAGCGTCAGAACACCCGCCTCACAGTTGGCCTCGATGCGTTCCGTGTCCAGGGTGTCGGCAAGAACGATCTGCCGGGAGAACACACCCAGGGGCCGCTCGGCCAGTTCCATCTGCACGGTGTCGGCCCCGCCCGCCGGGCGGCGCTCAGCCCTGACGGTGAGCATGTTCCGCTCCACGTCGATGTCGATCGCGTCCGGCGTGACACCGGGAAGATCGAAGACCACGACGTAGTCGTCACCGTCACGGTACGCGTCCATCGGCATCGCGGCCGGCCGCGAAGACGTACCGGGGCCCATCAACTGCTGCGTGAGCCGGTCGAGTTCGCGGAAGGGGTCAGTGCGCATCAGCATCGCGAAACACCTCCAAAGTCCGGGCAGTACCGCCCATGCGCTTCACCTGGAATCCGTTGTAGCATGTCATCCAATGGATGACAAGAACGGTGTCGTCGATAGGGTGACAACACCGGAGGAGGTTCGAATGCCAGCACCGAATCCGCCCACCCCACCCCGGACGGACAAGCAGAGCCCGGTCTCCTTCCTCGCCGCCGCGGCCGCCCTGGAAGCGATCGGCAAAGCCGTTGAGGCCGCCCAGAACCACACCTCCGAGCGGCCTGACACCCCTGTCGCAGACCCCCAGGACGCTCTGAATTCCCTGCTGCTGCTGCGCGAGGTACGTGAACAGCTCGCCGGATGGGAGACAGGCCTGGTCGAGACGGCACGTCACGCTGGTGCGAGCTGGGCGGACCTCGCCCACCCCCTCGGCGTCGCCAGCCGACAAGCCGCCGAACGCCGCTACCTGCGACAGCGCCCCGGAGCCGCCGGAAGCACCGGCGAGCAGCGCGTACAGGCAACCCGCGACCGCCGGGCCGCAGACCGCAACGTCACCACCTGGGCCCGCGACAACGCAGCCGACCTGCGCCGCCTCGCCGGCCAAATCACCGCCCTCACCGACCTACCGACCACCGCGAGGGACCCGATCCGCCACCTGCACCAGGCCCTCGCCGACAACAACCCCGCCGAACTCCTGGCCCCCCTGGCCGCCACCGCCCCGCACCTACGGCCCGACCACCCCGAACTCGCCGACCACGTCGACACCCTCACCGACCACACCCACCACCTGCGCCACCCCAACGACCACTGACCCACAACCCGGCCAGCCACCACCACCGGCCGGAATTCCCCGACAGCCCTGACCACTCCGAGGCAGAAGGCGGAGGTAGCGCGGTTCCGGGAGCGACTGATCGAGCTGACCGCGACGGAAACGACGCACTAGGTGCAGACCCGAGCGGGAGAGCCGGAGTTGAGGAACACGGCGTGTGCTCCCCCCGCATCCCGTGGGGTGCTCGACCACCTCACCGCACGAGGCACGGGCACATGCCAAATCCGGGCCCAATCTGCAACGTCAGCGCGAAGCGTTCTACTGCGCCGAGCCGCTGCGCATGCGGGCCTCGCAGAGGTCGAAGCCGGCGAGAACGGCCTGGCCTACCGTGCGAGTGGGGAGAGTCCGGGCTTCGTGAACATCCTGGCGGCGCCCTCAGACGTCGTTTCTTGCGGTGCGAGTGAGGGCTGACTGTCGATGAGTGGTGGGCGTGGCCTTGGCTGGGTCACTGAGGGTATGGGAAGGCTGTTCCAGCTAGAGCCTTTGCGGAGAGGCGTACCGCGATCTCCCAGGCCCGAACCTCTTCGGGGGACATGAAGTCGAGGTGGTACTCCAGGCCCACGACTGCCACGAACTCTCGCTCAGGATCTGTCAACGCATCGATCCCCTGCCAGACTCGAGTTGCGGCCTCCTTCGGTGATATGGCACTGGCGGACAGTTGTGTCGCCATGTGATGCAGGAGGCAGCGTTCAGCGGTCTCGTAGTCCGGGATGCGAATTCCGAGCTCCTCCATGGTGTGCCCGAAGAGCCGGCGGATCTCTGCTGGGTGCTCACGCCGGGAACGGCCGGCCAGGTCACGCAATGAAGGGGAGTCGTGGCCGGCAGCCAGTAGGTGGGCCGCCAACATGGGCAGGTCTTCCTGGCAGATGAGGTTCGCCTCGTACTTCCAGGCGATGGTGGCGGGCTGGTCCATGAGCGAAGCCTGTCCGAGGGGAACGCTTCTGACCAGTGAGTTATCGGGTCCGTGTGAGGCGCCGATGACCGATGAGGAGGGCAGCGATGCCTACGAAGTCCAGGAAGTGCTCGGGTTTGCGCTCGTAGGGGCGGTGGAGACGGCGGCAGCCCGCAAGCCAGGACACCGTTCGCTCGACCACCCATCGGTGGCGGCCGAGCCGTTGTGAGGATTCGATGCCTCTGCGGGCGATGCGGTGGCGTATGCCGCGGCTGCGGAGCCATCGGCGCAGATGGTCGTAGTCGTAGCCTTTGTCGCCATGGAGTTTCCCAGGTCGCCTGCGACGCGGCCCCCGGTGGGACTGGATCGGCGGTATGCCTTGTACGGGCGGCACCAGGCCCTGACTGTCGTGCAGGTTGGCCGCCGAGACGCCCAGCGACAGAGGCAGTCCGTTCCGGTCGGTGATCAGGTGGATTTTCGATCCTGGCTTGCCGCGATCGGTCGGATTCGGTCCCGTCAGTAGCCCCCTTTGCGGCCCTGGCGCTTACCGAGTCGATTGCATATCTGGACCAGTCCAGTTCACCGAGCGCGCCGAGTTCGTCGAGGATTACGCGGTGCAGCCTGGCCCAGACGCGGGCACGGCTCCGCTGTGCGAAGCGCCGGTGGACCGTGGGCCACGCCGGGCCGAAGACCGGCGGGAGTTGTCGCCAGGTTCAGCCCGATGTGGCCACGAAGATGATCGCCGCCAACGTCTCGCGATCGCCCGCCCGTCGTCGGCCCTCACCCTGGGGACGTATGACCTCCGTAGGAGTTACAACCCGGCGAAACAGCTCCCACAACTCGTCCGGCACCAGCCGCTGGACCAGGTCTGCCATGCACTGACCAACGACCGCCCCAGGCCAAGAGAAACGGTGTCTTACGCGTCGGGGGTACGAGGAGACCACCGTCGGGCAGATCGCCCGCGAAGCCGGCGTCTCCCAGCGCGCCCTCTTCCGGTACTTCGGCACCACGGAAGACCTCGTCGGCAGCGGCCAGGAGGAGTTCGTCACCTTCCTGACGGAAACCGTCCGCAAGCACCCCCACACCGACGGCAGTCGGCAACTACGCCGTCGTCACTAGCTGCGTACGCCACTCAGGCCCTGGTCGTACAGGGCGAGAATGGTGCCCTGTCCATTGCCCTCAAGCCACGTCACGGTAGCGGCATCGAAGCACGCGAACGCTGTCGCGACGATGGCGCGGGCTTGCCCCCTGTCCGTCCCGACGGGCGCCAGTCTGGCTTCGAGCAGGGGCATGAGCGCCTCCTGGCTGCGCGCCCGCTTCCCCAGATACGCGGCGCGCAGCGAGTCGGTGTGGTGCAACAGACGGAAGCGCTCCAGTGCCTCCTCGGGAGTTGTGTGCAGGGAGAGCACGGCCTCGAACGCAGCCCGCAACACCGTCCAGGCACTGGCATCGGCGGGCTGCTTATGGACAGCTTCCGTCATGAGGGCGACGAAGCGCTCTTGGCTGCCGCCGACGAGGTCTTCCTTGGTGCCGAAGTACCGGAAGAGGGTGCGCTGGGAGACGCCCGCCTCGCGGGCGATCTGCGCGATGGTGGTCTCGTCGTATCCCTGCTGCGTGAACAGGCGCAAGGCGGTTCGGAGAATCTCCTGGACCGCCAGCTGCCGCGTCCGATCCCACAGCGTGGGCGTCGTCTCCCCATTGCCCTGCGTTCCCTGCGTCATGCCATCAGTTTAACGCGACCTGCCATCTTGGCGCACGCTAGCAAGCTGACAGTGACTGCCCAGCAGGCGTACGCTGCCACAGGAGTGGAGCGGGCGCTGGACGGCGCTCCCTTTCTCAGTTCCTCTGCCGGCTGGAGACCCCTCCCCACCGGAATCAGCAAGGAGAACAACCGTGGCAGCAAAGACAGCACTCATCACTGGTGGAACCAGCGGGATCGGCAGGGCCACCGCAGAACTGCTCCACTCGCGGGGGTACCGGGTCATGGTCACCGGCCTGGGGGACACCGCCAGTGCCGGCCTTCCCGCGGATGTCATCGTCGTCGAGGCCGACATCAGCTCCCTGACCGACATCAACCACGCGATGGACACGGCGCGCGAGCGTCTGGGCTCCCTCGGCCTGCTCTACCTCAACGCGGGCATGCCTCGTCCCGGCCTCTCGATCGAGTCCACCGACGAGGCCGCCTTCGACGCCCTGTTCAACATCAACGTCAAGGGCAACTTCTTCACACTGCAAAAAGCGCTCCCCCTGCTGAACGAAGGCGCGTCCGTGGTCTTCACCGTCGGCGCCGGCGAGGGACTCGGCGCCGCCATGACCGCTTCCAAGGGAGCTCTGCTGCCGCTCGTACGCTCCCTGGCCATCGAACTCGCCCCCCGCCGCATCCGAGTCAACGCAGTGAGCCCCGGCCTGATCGACACTCCCGCGTACAGCAGGATGGGCATCTCCCGGGACGCGATCGCCTCTTGGAGTGAGGGTGTTCCTCTCGGCCGTGTCGGAGCCCCTGCCGACATTGCCGCAGCCGTCGCCTTCCTTGCGTCCGACGACGCCGGATACATAACGGGCGACAATCTGATCGTCTCCGGAGGCATCGGTGTTCATACCCGCCCCATGTAAATGATGACGGCGTCCGTCGTCCCCTTCCCGCCCCAATATGTCCGGTTGGGGTTGCGCAGCGGAACGCGAAGAACCGGACCCCGACAAGAACGGGCGGAATCGCAAACAAGACCCTGGGAGACTGAAATGGCCGTAGAGAACGTGGCCGAGCTGGGATTTGACGCCGAGCGTCTGCTTCGGGTGAGCGAGGTGCTCACATCTCAGATCGACTCCGGCTACATCCACGGCGCGGCGATGCGAGTAAGCCGGCGCGGACAGATAGTTGTCGACTTCATGGACGGGTACGCGGAGAAGGTGTCCGGGCGGCGTCTGACGTCGGATTCGGTTTTCGTCACCATGTCCGCGTGCAAGCCGTTCACCACGGTTCTCGTCCTGGGCCTCGTCGAGCGGGGGCTGCTGAGACTGCACAGTCCGGTCGCCGAAATCATCCCCGAGTTCGGCAAGTTCGGGAAAGAGACCATCACACTCTTCCACCTGATGACCCATACGGGCGGCATCATGTCAGGTGTTCCGAACGCGGGCCCGGACGTGCTCGGCAACATCGAAAAGCTGGTAGAGCTACTCGGCAATCTGCCGGCCGAGTGTCTGCCCGGCGAGCGGGTCAGCTACTCGATGCTCGTCGCGCACTCGATCATCGCCGCCATGTGCCTGAAGGTCGACGGACGAGGCCGCAGCTATGCCCAAATGCTCCGCGACGAGGTCTTCCAGCCGCTCGGCATGAGCGACACGAGCCTCGGCATACGCGAGGATCTCGCTCCGCGACTCTGTCCGGTGCGCGGCGCGCAACACGTCCCCTTCGACGCCTTTCCCGCAGCCCTCGTAGAGCCCCTCGTAGAAAACGTCATCCTCGCGCCCGGCGCCGAGTTCCCCTCCGCGGGCGGCCTTACGACGATCAGCGATCTGCATCGCTTCGCCGAGATGCTGCGCCGGGGCGGCGAGCTCGACGGCGTGCGACTCCTGTCGCCGGCCACGATCCGGCTGGCCGCGCGCAACTGGATCGGCGACAAACCCAACACGGTCTGGGACCCCATCCTCAAGGCCCGCGGCTGGGACCGCTTCGCGGACAACATCGGCATCGGCTTCCGCGTACGGGGCGAAGGAATCAGCCCGGGGCCGTTCGGTGTACTCAACTCCCCGGAAACCTTCGGGCACATGGGCGCCGGCTCGACCGGCTTCTGGATCGATCCGGAGAATGAACTCTCGTACACACTGCTGACGACCGGACTACTCGAGGAAAGCCACCATCTGGAGCGCACAGCCATGCTCTCGGACCTGGTGGTGAGCGCCCTCACCGAAAGCCCGCGCCCCTGAGCACACGGCCGCGGTCGAGACGCAGTCCACTGCGTGGTGCGGTGTGAAGACACTCAGCCCGAGGTGGCGTCGAGGTCCTCGGCAGGCTCGGGTCGGGCGATGCGTGCGGTCGCGTAGTCGATCGGGAGCGGCAGCCGGTCGGACCGACGGCACGGCCCGGTCCCGACCGGAGCCTCACCGCCGCCACGGGGCCAGCCCGGCCACGGCGGGTGCCGGACGGGTTCAAGGCAGGCGAGCATCCACTACGGAAGCGGGACCTAGCCGTTTCGTTTGGGTCATCGGGCTGATCACATGACGATGCCTGCGCTGTGGAGTTCGGGGGACATCGCGTGGGAGGGGGTATCGGCGGTGCGTCTAGGGTTCTCTGATGGGTCGTAATGACATATCCGGCCGTAGGACTGTCTCCGTCGGCACGCTCAACGCCAGAGCGGCGCGGCGTCGCAGATGGCTGGTGGGCTGTTCCATCGCCGTGATCGTGGCGGTGGGGGTGTGTGTGGCCTGGTACGTGTGGCCGACGGGTAAGGGGCCCAGCACGGATCCGCACGTGCGCAACCCGGGCCGGTTACGGCCGATCTGCGCCTTGTCGGACGGGCGGACGCTGTATGCGGACGTGGATGGCGACGGCGTGGTGGACGAGGTGAGCGACAGTCAGGACCGGGACGGGCGCACGGTCGTGACGTTCGAGGGGCCTGGCGACAAGCGGGTCCAGCACCCCGTCTGGGCTGTCGCCACCACGGCGAGGGGGCGCGAGAGAACCCACACGCCGCCCGAGGTGGGATTCCGGGCGGCGTTCGGGGATTTCGACGGCGACGGCCGCGTGGACATGGCCGTCACGTACAGCGCACCCGACACGAGCGACTCTCCGGTCGACTCGGCGAGCATGCTCGAAGTGCGCTGGGGGCCGCTGGGCCGTGATCTCAGGGGCAGGAGCCGTGGTTCGATCCGGATGAGTCACGGTTTCTACATCGACGGTCTGCGTGCGGTGGGCGGCGCCCCGCAAAGCGCCGGCGCCGACCGGGCCTCCGCACGGTTGTTGGTTCACCAGTCGACGGGCGACGGCGTATTCGAGACGTACCGGGGACAGCGACGCGGTCATGATCTGGTGGTGCCGGACGAGCCGTTGCCCCGATGGTCAGAGGAGTTCGCTGAGCAGAAGGACGGGTGGGCCGACATGGGCCAGTGCCAGGCGCCACCCATCAGTACGGCCACCGGCCCCTGAACCAAGGCGCCGGACGCATGCCGGGTACGGCCAGGCGGAGCAGCGGATGGGTGGCCGGTCTCGCGATGCCGGACCCAGCAAATGGACCAAGGCCAGAACTAGTTGGCCACACTCCGGTTCTCGTCGCCGCCCGGGTCCCTCGGATCAAGCTCAACTGCGGACGCTCAGTCCAGCAACTGCTCGATCGTGAGGGGCAGGGACCGCAGCCGGCGCCCTGTCGCGTGGTGGACCGCGTTGGCAATGGCCCCGGCGGTGCCGACGAGTCCGACCTCTCCGATTCCCTTGGTCCCTACCGGGGTTGCCGGATCGGGTGCCCCGACGAAGGCCACTTCGATGTCGGGGATGTCGGCGTTGACAGCGACCAGGTAGTCGCCGAAGGTGGCGTTGGCGATGCGGCCGGTCCCCGGGTCGGTCTCCGTCTTCTCGAGCAGGGCCTGGCCGATGCCGCCCACCGTGCCGCCGATGATCTGGCTGGTCGCAGTCTTCTCGTTGAGGATGCGGCCGCCGTCGATCACCTGCACCACCCGGGCCACCCGCAGCAGCCGCAGGTCGGGGTCGATCCGAACCTCGACGAACTTCGCTCCGAAGGCGCCTGCCGTGGCCATCTCCCGCCCGTCGGCCGCAGGCGGGGTGCTTCGCCCGTCTGCGCTCAGTTCCTCCAGGCCGTGCCGCGCGAGGATGTCGATGTAGGACTCGCCCCGCCCGGGGGCCTCGGCCCGGTGGATACCTCCGCCCCTGACGACGACGTCGGCGAGGGTGCTGCCGCGCAGCGGTGACTCCGGATCGTCATGCACGATCTGGAGGAAATCCCGCACCAGCCGTTCGCAAGCGACGTGCACGGCGTTGCCGAGCGCGCCGGTCAGCCCCGAGCCGCCGGCCTGCGGCGCGTAAGGCATGTCCGAGTCGCCGAGGTCGAATCGCACCATGGCCGTGTCCAACCCGAGCAGATTGGCCGCGAGTTGGGTCATGACCGTGTAGGTGCCCGTCCCGATGTCGGTGGCCGCGCTGCGCACGTAAGCGGATCCGTCCCGGCGGACCGACGCGCGCGCCTGGCAGGGGACCTGGTAGTGAGGGTAGGAGGAACCGGCCACGCCGTAACCGATCAGCCACTGTCCATCGCGCATCGACCCCGGCTCCGGGGTGCGGCGCGACCAGCCGAAGCGCCGGGCACCCTCGGTGAAGCACTCACGGAGAGCCTTGCTCGACCAGGGCAGGCCGCTGCGCGGATCGGTCTCCGCGTAGTTGCGCAACCTCACTTCGAGCGGATCCATGCCGAGGGCGTAGGCGAGTTCGTCGATGGCCGACTCCAGGGCGAAGTTGCCCTGCCCCTCCGCCGGGGCACGCATCGATCCCGGGCAGGGAATGTTCAGGCGGATCTGACGGTCGGCGGTGAGTACGTTGGGACAGGCGTAGGAGACGGCGGAGCCGAGCGAGACGGGCTCGAAGTCGTCGTCCTCCATTGCCACCGACGAGGTACTCGTATGGCGGATCGCCAACAGCTCGCCGGAGCTGGTGGCGGCGATCTTGACGTGTTGCAGGCTCTCCGGGCGGTGACCCACCGAGGTGAACATTTCGGGCCTGGTGAGCACCAGTTTGACCGGCCGCCGCACCTCGCGTGCGGCGAGCGCGGTGAGGATCACGTGCGGCCACACGCGCAGGCCCGCTCCGAAGGCGCCGCCGACGTAGGGCGCGAGGCACCGGACGTTGCTCTCCGGGACGCCGAAGGCGGTCGCGAGCGTCGTCCGGACGTTGTGGGGCCACTGCGTGGAGTCGTGGACGGTGAGCGAGTCGCCGTTCCACACTGCGAGGGTGGCCATCAGGCCGAGGGGGTTGTTGGTGTTGTCGGGAGTGGTGTATGTCCCCTCGACCACGACGTCGGCCGCGGCGAGACCTGCCTCCACGTCGCCGCGCCGCTGGTCGAGCTCCCATGGATCGGTCACGATCTCCGCGTCCGGGTCCGTGATGCTCAGGCGGGCTTCGGCCGCCTCGTACGCCACGTCGACGAGCGTGGCCGCGTACCTGGCCTGTTCGGGGGTCTCGGCCACGACGACGGCGACGTGCTGGCCGTGGTGCAGGATGCGGTCGTCCTGCAGCGGGGCCGGCGGCGAGGGGCCGAGCAGCGTCATGGGGCCGCGCTGGAGCCGCGGTGCTTCGAGATGGGTGATGACTGCCAGGATTCCCGGCGCCTGCCGCGCGTGTGCGGTGTCGACGCTGCGGATCCTGCCGGCTGCGATCGTGCTGCGCACCACCGCGGCATGTGCCATGCCGGGATACGCGTAGTCGTTGGGGTAGTGGGCGCTCCCCGTCACCTTCGGCCGGGCGTCCACACGGTCGATGCCGGCGCCGACGGGCCCGCCTGCGTCAAGGGTGGTCATGAGCGTGCTCCTGCGGCGGTTTCGAGGGCCCGCACCAGGGTGCGTCGGGCGAGATCCACTTTGAATGCGGTGCCGGGCAGCGGCCTGGCACCGGTGACGGCGGCGTCCGCCGCCGCGCGGAAGGCGGCGGTGTCCGCCGGGGCCCCGCGCAGGATCTCCTCGGCATCCCGAGCCCGCCACGGGATGGTGCCCACGCCGCCCAGAGCGACGCGAGCCTGCTCGATCCTGCCGTTGTCGATCACCAGGGCCACGCCGGCCGACGTCAGGGCGAACTCGTACGAGGCCCGGTCGCGGACCTTGAGGTAGTGGGACCGTGCGGTCGCCGGGAGCAGGGGGATGTCGACTGCGGTGATCAGTTCCCCGTGTTCGAGCACGTTCTCCAGTTGCGGAGTGTCTCCCGGTGGCAGGTAGAACCGTGTCAGCTGGACGGATCGCGGTCCGTTCGCCCCCTGCACGTGGACGGTCGCGTCCAGCGCGGTCAACGGTACGGCCAGGTCCGAGGCGTGCAGTGCGATGCAGTGGTCGCTGGTGCCGAGCACGGCGTGCATACGTTGAATGCCGGTGATGGCGGCGCAACCGGTCCCGGGGGCGCGTTTGTTGCACGCACCGACCGCCGGGTCCCTGAAGTAGCGGCACCGGGCGCGCTGAAGAAGGTTGCCCCCGACGGTCGCCAGGTTGCGCAGTTGCACCGAGGCGCCCTGGAGGAGTGCCTCGCGGACGAAGGGCAGCCGACGGCTGAGGACGGGATCGGCCGCCAGCTCCTCCATTGACGTGAGTGCCCCCACCCGCAGGGTGGTCTCACCGGGGGTGATGCCACGCAGCGGCAGCCTGCTGATGTCGACGAGCCGGTCGGGCCTGAGCACGCCGTCTTTCATCAGGTCGAGCTGGGTGGTGCCGCCGGCGAGGAACGAGGCGGCCGGGTCGGCCGCCACTTCGGCGACGGCCTGATCCGTGTCCGTAGCCCGTACATACGCGAAGGGGTGCATGTCAGCCACCCGCCGCGTCGCGGACCGCCGCGCGGATGTTCGGGTAGGCGCCGCAGCGGCAGATGTTGCCGCTCATGAACTCCGCGATGTCCTCGTCGGAGCCGGCCCGCCCTTCGGCCATGAGTGCCACCGCCGACATGATCTGTCCCGGAGTGCAGTAGCCGCACTGGAAGGCGTCGTGCCGGGCGAAGGCCTCCTGCACCGGGTGCGGCTGCTCGCCCTGGGAGAGCGCTTCGACGGTCGTGACCTCTCGATCCTCGCACTGAGCTGCGAGCACGAGGCAGGACACCACCCGCTTGCCGTCCAGCAGCACCGTGCACGCTCCGCACGCCCCCTGGTCGCAGCCCTTCTTCGCGCCGGTGAGACCGAGACGATCCCGCAGGGCGTCCAGAAGGGTGACGCGCGCGTCCAGCCGCAGGCGGTACCTGTCTCCGTTGACGCGGAGGTCGGCGTCGATCTGCGGTACGCCCGAGGGCACAGCTTCTGCAATGTGTGACATAACCCCTCATTTCTGGGGTCACCTTAAGTCGAAGGTGTTCACATGACACGCCGAACACGCCTTTCATTACTTTTCGGGCGTTTCCTCATTCTAGGGTGGGCGGTGTGGCTACCCAGATGACCGAGGACGAGTGGCAAGCCTTCATCAGCGAGGGCACCCGCACCGGCAAGCTATCCACCATCCGGGAGGACGGCGGACCGCACGTCGTGCCCGTGTGGTTCCTGCTGGACGGGAGCGATCTCGTCTTCACCGCCGAGGACAGGACGGTGAAAAGCCAGAACCTCCTGCGGGACAACCGTGCCGCGCTGTGCGTCGACGACGAACGTCCGCCCTTCTCCTACGCCGTCCTGCGGGGCCGCGCGGAGATCTCGGAGGACCCGGGCCAGTTGCTCACCTGGGCGACCAATATCGCCGCGCGATACATGGGCCAGGACCTGGCCGAGGAGTTCGGCAGACGCAACAGCGTGCCCGGCATGTTCCTGGTCCGGCTCCGAATCGAACACGTCACCGCCTACTCGGACATCGCCTGACCTCGATCGACCGACGCGGCGGTGACGGGCTGCCCGGCCGCGAGCCGCAGGGAGCCTTTCCCCCAAGACGGTCGACTGCTTCACCAGCCTCGTCTCCGTCCCGGCGCACACCGACTGGGCCGTCACACCCAGCGGACACCCCGATACAGCAGCACAGTGCTCACGGGCAGCACACGGCACCGGGTGGTTACCGTCCAGCGCGTCCTCGCTGCGGAGTGAGACGTGGCCCGCATCCTTCGTCAAGCCGCTCATCCCAGCCCGCCGGTTCACCCCCACTCGCGCGGGGAGCAGGCCGGCGGCGGCCCCGCTGTCCGGACGATGGAGGGTTCATCCCCGCACGCACGGGGAGCAGTCGCTGTCCGCCGTCCTCGGTCTCGCCGTCACGGGTTCATCCCAGCATCGGCGGGGGTGAGCTGCCTTCGCCGTGCTGTTCAGCACACGGTCAGCAGGCCGTTCTCCTGCACGACGTCCAGGGACAGCGTGCGGTAGCCGACGGTTTCGAACAGCACGGTCAGACGCTGGTCCTCCTCGCTCATCACCGAGCCCTCCCCCCACTGCTCGTGCCGGACCAGGGTGCCCGGCTGGAAGGAGTGCTGCCCGTCGGACGGGGAAGAGTCACCGGTCGCGGGGATCGAGCCGCCGGTCCCGGACAGGACCGCCGGACCGCCGCCTCCACCCTGCTGGGCCAGCTCGGCCGCTACGCACTGGTCACAGGATCCGCATCCTTCGGACCCGTCCAGTGCCTGGCCGAAGTAGCCGAGCAGGAACCGGCGGCGGCAGCCGGTGGTCTCCGCGTAGCCCCGCATCATGTCCACCCGCGATCGTTCCAGCTGCTGGTGGGCATCGCCGAGTTCGACAGCTTGTTCCGCGGCGCGGGCCGCGGTCTTGCCGCCGGTCGGCTCCAACTCGCCGTCGTCGGTGGTGCGGACGGCATCGACCTGCTCCAGGAGGTTGACGACCGCGGTCAGCCGGCTGGCCGTCAGGTGGGTCTCCTCCCGCAGCTCGCTGGGCGGTACGGGCCCGTCGTGGCTCTGAAGGGTGCTCGCCACCTGGGTGACGGTGTCCGGGTCCGGGCGGCCTGCCGCGAAGAAACGCTGCATGCCGAGATCCTTCGGCCGGTAGGCGAGTATCGCGCGCGAGGGCTCGCCGTCACGCCCGGCCCGGCCTATCTCCTGGTAGTAGGCGTCAAGTGACCCCGGGGCGGAGGCGTGGAGGACAAACCGCACGTCCGGCTTGTCGATCCCCATCCCGAAGGCCGAGGTCGCCACGACCACGTCCAGCGAGCCCGCCATGAACCGGTCGTGCACCGCGCCGCGTTCGGCCCCCGGAAGCCCGGCGTGGTAGGCCGCCACATCCAGCCCCAGCGCACCGAGTTCGTCCGCGTACTCCTCCGCCTCGCGGCGCGTCGCCGCGTAGACCAGGCCCGGTTTGGGCTCCGCCGCCGCCCGCTCGATCACCGCCCGCTTCTTGACCGCGGCGTCCTGGAAGGCGATGACCTCCAGATGGATGTTGGGACGGTCGAAACCGGTGACGACCTCGTGCACGTCGCGCATGCCGAGCTGCGCGACAATGTCAGCCCGCACGGGGGCGGCGGCACTCGCGGTCAAGGCGAGCACAGGAGGCCGCCCGAGCCGGTCGATGACCTGCCCCAGCCGCAGATACTCGGGACGGAAGTCATGACCCCAGGACGACACGCACTGCGCCTCGTCCACCACGAACAGAGCCGGCTCCGCCGCCGCGAGCTGCTCTATCACGTCGTCCTTCGCCAGCTGTTCCGGCGCCAGGAAGAGGAAGTCGACACCGCCCGCGCTGATCCGGTCCCACACCGCCGCGTTCGCACTGCCGCTCTGCGTCGAGTTCACCGCCACCGCCTCCGGGCCCTCCCGACGCAACAGCCCCTGCACCTGGTCCCGCTGAAGAGCGATCAGCGGTGACACCACAACAGTCGGACCCGGCATCAGCAGACCGGGCACCTGATAGACGGCCGACTTGCCAGCGCCGGTAGGCATCACCACCAGCGTGTCCCGCCGCTCCATCACCGCCTCCATCGCCAGCAACTGCTCCGGCCGCAACCGCTCCCAGCCGAAAACCTTCCGCGCGCTACGCTGCAACCGCCGCGACGACGAAGTGACCATGACGCTCCTCGAACTCGGACCCGAACCGCGGCAGCAACCACCGGTGACATCCCTCTGCCCCCGCGATCACGCGTTAGCACCCCGGAAGCCAACCGGTCGCAATCCGCCCGCGATGCCCGCTTTCCCGACCCGCCGCACCCCGGCTTCCCGGCGGCACGGCCCCGTCCTGTCGGACCCGCCTCGGGAAGCCTCGTCGTGGCCCCGCAACCCAAACGCCGACACCATCAGCGATGGAGGGGACGGAGTGGGCCAGACGGTGACGCCCCCATCGTCCTGGCGCCGGCGTTAGGAAAGCATCAACGTCGCCCGGATAAAGATCAGGAGATGGGACACTGCGGACTGTGAGGGAGCGGCCAGTGAACAAAAAGCACATGCGCGCGATGCTGCGAACCATGGCGAGCGGGGAGACCGTCAAGGTCACCAGGAGCATGGGATCGATCCGGGGGCTTGCCCGACTCGCCTTCATGGCCGAACAGTTCGGCTACACCTACGCTGACGCGGGGCTGGGAGGGTTCAAGTCCCAGGAGCTCGTCCTCAAGCTCGTGCCCGACCACACTCCCGAGGCACAGGCACGTGCCGCGCGGAACCGGGAGCTGTACCCGAATGCGGCCGACGGGGTCTCGCTGCCTCCTCTCGTACGTGAGGAGGTCGAGTTCCTCGAGACCCGCATCTCCTTCGACTTCACGACGCAGTACACCGACACGCAGCGGATAGCGATCGCGGTTCCTGTCCTCACCGCGCTGGCGGCTGCCCCTTGCCTCCGCTTCGGCGTGCACAGCACCGTCACTG
Organism: Streptomyces sp. NBC_00370; assembly: GCF_036084755.1. Taxonomy (NCBI): domain Bacteria; kingdom Bacillati; phylum Actinomycetota; class Actinomycetes; order Kitasatosporales; family Streptomycetaceae; genus Streptomyces; species Streptomyces sp. NBC_00370. The sequence goes on along the minus strand of NZ_CP107968.1, from coordinate 8,482,377 downwards.
TCGTCGCCGTCATCATCTGGGCCGTGCTGATGACCTTGATGCCCCTCGGTCTCGCGAGCATCCGGCGCAAGCGCGCCGCATACGCCGCTCGTCTGCAGGCGGCCGGCTTCGTACAGGTCAAAGACGCAGTCGGCCGGCAGCGCTACGCGCCACCCCCCGGACAGCGGCCCGAACACGGCAACCTCGTCCACCGCAAGGACGTAGAGGCTCCAAGGACGGAAAAACCCTGAAATCGATGGCGAGCGCAGCCGACCGCTGAGGACATTGCACTTCCCCGCGGACGGGATCCGCTTAGCAGGCTCCAAACGTCAGCACATACCCACCACCCGGCCATGGAGCTCGGAGCGCTCGTGATCGACCGTCGTTCCCGGCGCAACCTCGTGGTGACTTTGGGGGGCTCGGAGGAGTAGCCGGTGTATCCCTGCTTTGGACGGCTCTCACCGCAGACTTGTCGCATTATGCGCGGATTGAGTTGAGGTGGGGAGGCCGGTCCACGGCCGCTGCCTGTGCCCGGCTGGGGACAGGCGGCGGCCGGCTGGCGGCTTCCGCTGTGGGTTCAGGTCGTGCGGGGGCTCTGCAGTATCCGCAGGCTGTGAGCCGGAAGAGTCAGCGTGGTGTCCGAGGCCGTGGCTCCGGCTTCCGTGGCGAGGGGTTCTGCGGTGTCCACCAGGGTGGTCCACTTCTGCCCGAAGTCCTCTGCGGGGAGACGGAATTCCACAGGTTGGTGGTAGGCGTTGAAGAGCAGCAGGAAGGAATCATCGGGGGTGGCGTTGGGTTCCGAGCGTTCGATGTCGCTGTCGCCGCCGAGGTAGACGGTCAGCGCGTGGGCGTCGCCGCGCTGCCAGTCCTCCTGGTTCATGAGCTGGGCGTCCGGGCGCAGCCAGGCGATGTCGGCGCGTTCGGCAGGGGTCGTGTCGCTGGGGCCGTGCAGGAACCGTCGGCGCCGCAGAGCCGGGTGTTCGTGGCGCAGTCGCAGGAGGTGGGCCGTGAAGTCGCGCAGCTGCCGCTGGTCGTCGTCCAGGTCCCAGTGCATCCAGGCGGTTTCGTTGTCCTGGCAGTAGACGTTGTTGTTGCCGCCCTGGGTGCGGCCGGTCTCGTCGCCGTGGGCGATCATCGGGACGCCTTGGGAGATGAGCAGGGTGGTGAGGATGTTGCGGTGCTGGCGCAGCCGTAGTTCTCGGATCCCGGGGTCGTCGGTCGGTCCCTCGGCGCCGCAGTTGAAGGACCGGTTGTTGCTCTCCCCGTCGGCCCCGTCCTCACCGTTGGCGTCGTTGTACCGCTGCTCGTAGGAGACGAGGTCGCGGAGCGTGAACCCGTCATGGGCGGTGACGAAGTTGATACTGGCGCGCGGTCTGCGGCTGTCGTGCTGGTAGAGGTCCGGGGATCCGGTGATGCGGGCCGCGAACTCGCCGAGCGTGCCCTGGTCCCCGCGCCAGAAGCCGCGCACGTTGTCGCGGTACTTGCCGTTCCACTCGCTCCACAGGGCGGGGAAGTTGCCGACCTGGTAACCGTCGTCGCCGATGTCCCAGGGCTCGGCGATCAGCTTGACCGCGCCGATGACCGGGTCCTGCTGCACGATGTCGAGGAACGCCGACAGCCGGTCCACCTCGTGGAACTGCCGCAGCAGGGTGGCCGCGAGGTCGAAGCGAAAGCCGTCCACGTGCATCTCGGTGACCCAGTACCGCAGCGAGTCCATGATCATCTGAAGGACGTGCGGGTGCCGCATCAGCAGGCTGTTGCCCGTGCCGGTGGTGTCGAAGTAGTGGCTCGGGTCGTCGTCGACCAGACGGTAGTACGACCGGTTGTCGATGCCCCGGTAGGACAGGGTCGGGCCCTGCTCGTTGCCCTCCGCTGTGTGGTTGTAGACCACGTCGAGGATCACTTCCAGGCCCGCCGCGTGCAGCGCCTTGACCATGGACTTGAACTCGTCGACCTGCTGGCCGCGCGTGCCGGTGGCGGCATACGCGTTGTGCGGGGCGAAGTAACCGATGGTGTTGTAGCCCCAGTAGTTCGACAGGCCCCGGTCGACCAGGAAGCCGTCCTGGGTGAACTGGTGCACCGGCATCAGTTCGACGGCGGTCACCCCGAGGTCGACCAAGTGCGCGACGACGGCCGGGTGGGCCATACCGGCGTACGTACCGCGCAGTTCCTCGGGGACGTCGGGGTGCAGCCGGGTCATGCCCTTGACGTGTGCCTCGTAGATCACCGACTCGTGATACGAGCGCTGCGGCGGCCGGTCCCCGGCCCAGTCGAACGAACCGGGATCGGTAACCACGCCCAACATGCCGTGCCCGAGCGAATCGCGGTCATCGGCAACGCCGGGATCGTCCATGCGGTGGCCACACAGCGAAGGATCCCCGTCTATCTGCCCGTCGACAGCCTTGGCATAGGGGTCCAGCAAAAGCTTTGCCGGGTTGCAGCGCAGCCCGTTCGCCGGGTCGAAGGGCCCGTGCACCCGGTACCCGTAGCGCTGGCCGGGGCCCACACCGGGCAGATAGCCGTGCCAGACCGACCCGTCCACCTCGGGTAGCGCCATACGGCGCTCCGCCCCGTCGTCGTCGACCAGACACAGCTCCACCTTCTCCGCGACTTCCGAGAACAGAGCGAAGTTGGTGCCGGCGCCGTCAAACTCGGCGCCCAGAGGGTAGGCGCGACCGCCCTGAAGATCCATGACCATGGTGTGCCCCGGCCTCCCGACCTCACACAGCACGATTTGTCATCCGCAGGCGGGCAGTACCGGCCGCCCTCAAGGACTGTTCAGCCACCCGGTGAGCAGGCCGTTCTCCTGGACAACGTCCAGGGACAGCGGGCGTGGGATCCGGGCGGTGATTCCCGTTCCGGCGGATCAGCGCGCTGCAGCAGAGGTGGCCGAGCCTCGACCTTCGACCGGGAGGCGTACAAACAACACAACACAGTCACGCGGTGAGCAAACCGCCTGATCAGTGGCGCAGCGCCACCAACCATGATCTACCCGGTTAGAATCCACATCGCAGCATCTTCACGTGGTCAGTCTGATGATCAAGACGAAACGGCCTCGGCGTGACGAGCTGACCGAGCCCCGTCCGGGAATGACGGCATGTCAGATCGCGCTGAGCGGGCCCGGAGGCCTATGGAAGCTGGACTCCGGACCAGTCATCGACTTCACACTGTCCGTCGGCATTGTTGCCTGCGGTCACGACTGTGCCGTTGGCACGCAGGCCAAGGGTGTGCGTTGAACCGGCCGCCACAGCAACAATGTCCTGCCACTCCCCGACTTCGCATTGCCCGTAGCTGTTGTCTCCCGTCGCGAGGGCCCGCCCGAACGCGGTGACCCCGACGGTGTGGTAGCTGCCCGCGCTGAGCGCCACCATGTCTTCCCACTCATCGACCTCGCACGACCCGGTTGCCCGGTCTCCGGTCGCTACTGCCCGCCCGTCGGCTTTGAGGCCGACGGTATGGAGATACCCGGCCGAGATCGCAGCTAGGTCACTCCACCCCTCAACGGCGCACTGCCGTCGTCGGTTGTTCCCCGCGGCCAGTGCAGAACCGTCCGACCGAACGCCGACCGAGTGCCAGTCGCCACACGAGAGGACGGCTATCTCTCGCCAGGGCTGCACGTCGCACTGCCCTTCTGAACTGCGGCCAACCGCCAGCACGCGGCCATTCGCGAGTAGTCCGAGCGTGTGGCGCCAGCCTGCGGCCACGACCGTGACGCCTCGCCATCCGATGACATCACATTGCCCATCGCCGTTCCACCCCGTTGCCAGCACCGTGCCGTCCGACCGGAGTCCCACCGTATGAGACCTGCCCGTGTTCGTCGCGGTATGGACGTTGCCGGCTGCCAACCCGACGACGTCTTCCCATAGCTCAACACGACACTCTGCGGCTGCGGTATTGCCCGCGGCGAGAACGGTTCCGTCCCAGCGCCGTCCGACAGAATGACGCCTTCCGGCCGCAAGCACCGACGAGGTAGCGAGCATTCCGCCTCCTTGTGCTCGACTCGAGTTCGCGCATGGAACGCCACCTTACGTTCGCCTGGAATCAGAGCGAGGTCCTCAGCCGTCGCCAGCAGTTGACGGCTAACCGAGTGTGATGAAGGTGCCGGTGGATGTCGTCGCGGATCTCCCAGCGCGCCGTCGCCACCCGCTACGAGAAACGGCATACATCCACCTCGGCGCCGTCTCACTCGCCCTCGACACCGCCTCACTCACCGCCCTCGCCATCTGGCTCAGAACATGATCCGAGAAGCAGTGCCTAGTGCTGTGACCGGGAAGCTTCGCCGGGGTCAGTACGCTGACCCCGGCTGCAGTGGACAAGGAGGGCGGGCGTGACGCGGAGACCGACGCCGGACGAGGCTGTGGAACTGCTTGAGGACGAACACGGGCCAGATTGGCAGGCGTTCGATCTGGTTACGCAAGACATCCGGCATGCCTTCCTCCGCTTCGGCCGGCGACTGTTCGACGTGACGGGCACTCCCGACGCTGACGGTCTGCTGTTCTCCTGCGGAAACGGGCCTCCCTGCGTACCGCGGCCGAAACTGAGCCGCAGCCCCTCCACCATCAGCGATGATATCCACCGCGACCAGCACCCATCCCATCACCCGTCTCGGCCCTTCCCAGCCTTTGCGACGATCCAGGAGCAGCCATGACCACCGCGGACCGCTTCCGTGCCGCCGTCGACAGTCGCGACCTCGACGCCCTCGGCGACCTCCTCACCGACGACATCCGGCTCCACAGCCCGGTCTCCTTCAAGCCGTTCGATGGCAAGGCCGCAGTGATGGGCCTGTTCGGGGTGCTGCTGCGCACCTTCGAGGACTTCCGCTACGTGGGCCGTCTCGACGGCGCAGCCGAGACCGGCGCCGACGGGACCGAGGCCCCCTCGGCGGTCCTGATCTTCCGGGCCACCGTGAACGGTCGGCAGATCCACGGCATCGACCTGCTCCACTTCGACGACACCGGGCAGATCAAGGAGTTCACGGTGATGGTCCGCCCGCAGTCGGCGGTGCACGCGCTGGGCGAGGCCGTCCTCGCCGGCCTGGTCGCCGACGGGCTCGCGCCGGACCCGGCGACCCAGTAGCCGAACCTCCGCTCGCGCCGGGTGCGGCACGTCCTTGGTCGGCGATGGAGGACGCGCGGGGACGGGCAGTGGCCATGATCGAGGAGAGGCCCGGGCCGTTCGCCGCCACCGCCCGATGGCAGGCCCGGCATTTCAACGCGGACGGTGAGGTCCCTTACGCGTCCACTAGAAAAGCAGACCGTTGCGACCGAAGCCGTGCCGCTCGATGCCAGGGCTCCTAGGGCCCAGAGTCGGCCCAGAGCGTCGCTGCCAGATGCTGGCGAAAATCTGGTCAGCCGGTTGAGACCTCGGAACGGTCACCGCCCCACAGCGTGTGGAACGAGCCCTCCCGGTCGGTGCGCGTGTACGTGTGCGGCGCCGAAAAAGTCGCGCTGACCCGCGGCGAAGCCCGGCGTCGGGCGCCCTGCCGCACGTGGCCATGACGACCGCGTGCCAGCCGTCCCGCGCCGCGCCGCGCCGATCTCCTCGGCGAACCGCTTGTCGGACAACAGGCTCGGCAGGTCGCGCTGCGTGCCCAAAGGGCGTCACAACTCGCCGGGAAGACAGAGCAAGGAACCACAACTCCTGGGCTCACGACACCACTCCCCCGGCTGCCCCGAAGCATGGCCTTCGTCGTCGGTGACGAGGACGTGAGCGCCAGGGGCCAACCGCTGCGAACCTGCCGCGTCAGCGATGCGGGCCTCGCGGCTCGGCAAGGTGCGACCCCGTCGGCGCCACCAACCCGCTCCGCGCCCTGCCCGTCCTGACGAGCCTCGAACTCGACCGCTGACAGACGATCAAGACAGCCGCCCATGGCCGGCACGACCACCCACGAACCCCGCCACACCAGCTGCCGTCCCAGCGAAAACCAAGATGGTGGATGGTCAGTGAGGATCCGAGCGGACCTCGGTCAGTCGATGCCTTCAACGATGCGGAAGTCGCGCTCGACGCCGTCGGAGAGAACGACCAGCGCCTCCTGGTAGGCCGCACTCTCGTGCGCCGCTACGGCCTGCTCGAAGCTGTCGAACTCGATCAGGACGGTGCGCTCGGCGATTCCGGCGTCATGCGCCACGACCCGACTGCCACGGGCGAGGATCCGACCGCCCCCGGCCTCGACGGCCGGACCGGCCAACTTGTTGTAAGCAGCCAGCTTTTCAGCGTCTGAAATGGTGCGGTAGGCGCTGACCCAGTAGCCCTTGGGCATGGAACCTCCAGTGTTGGGATGAGTGCATCTGAACTTACGGGTTGGTCTCGGACGGGCGTCGGCGCCAGAGAGCAAGGCTTGCCAGCGTCGTGATCGCCATGGCGCCGATGCCGACCAACGCCGCGGTGGTGTAGGCCCTGTCGTCGGGGAAGAGGTGACCGGGGCCGGTGCCCGCGGCGAGGATCAGGCCGCCGATGGCACTGCCCAGGGAGTACCCGACGCTGCGGACGACGTAATTGAAGCTCATGGCGCTCGACGTCTCGCTCTTGGGAGTGACCGCCAGGATGACGCCGGGCATCGCGGCCGAGAAGCCGCCGACGCCGAAGCCGAGCACGCCCATCGCCGCGAACAGTTCGGCCAGGTCCGACCGGGCCGCCGCGAACAGAGCGAACCCGCAGCCGACCACGACGGCGCTGCCGGCCAGGAGCAGGGGGTCGGCGATCCGCGTCCGGACCCGCGGCGTGAACTTACCGGCGACGAACCCCAGCACCGAGAAAGGGATGAGGACCAGCCCGGCGACGAAGGTCGTCAGCCCGAAGCCGTAGCCGGCGCCGTGCGGCGTCTGCGCGTACCGGGTGATGAGCGTGAGCAGGAGGTACATACCGATCCCGCCGACGAACATGGCGAGGTTCGCCCCGGCGACCGCCGGATGCCGCAACGCCCGCACATCGACCAGAGGCGTCGTGCTGCGCAGCTCGATGACGGCCCAGACGCAGAGCAGCATCACCGCGACGACGGCGAGGCCCGCCGCCACGGCGAGGTGCCGGCTCCATAGATTCGGTTCACCGGCCAGGAACAGCACCAGGAGCAGCGCAGCGGCCAGGACGACCGCGCCCGCCACATCCACGTGGGCGGAGCGGCCTTCGGGAGCTTCGGGCATGGAGCGCCACGCGGTCACGAGGGCGGCGACGGTGACGACCAGGCCAAGACCGTAGGCGGCCCGTACCCCGCCGAACTCGGCGAGCAGTGCGGCCAGCGGGTAGCCGACGCCGGCCCCGATGATCGAAACCACCGAGATCAGCGCGATCACGGCCGTGCTGCGCTCCTCGGGGAGGTGGTCCCGGGCCACGCCCATCATCAACGCCGTCAGCCCGAGCCCGACGCCCTGGGCCGCCCTGCCGGCCAGCAGCCACGCGAACGGCAGCGGCAGCACGGTCAGCGCGCTGCCGGAGACGACGACCGTCAGCGTGGCGAGGATCGTGGCCCGCCGGTGCGGGCCGGCTCCGAGCCGGCCCAGGACCGGCGTAGCGACTGCGCCGCTGAGCAGCGCGACCGTCAGCGTCCACTGCGCGCTGCCGAGCGAGACGTGGAACGAGGTCGCCACGCTGGTGATGAGCGGCGTCCCGAGGCTGGCGACCGCCGCCACGACCAGAGCGATGAACGTCAGGGCGGGGACCAGCAGCCGCGCCTCGGAACGCGCCACCGGCAACGCCCTCACCACGACCCCGCCGACCGGCTGCCGGTCACTGCTTCAACCCATCGCGGTCCTGGCTTTCGAGCTCCGTCAGATGCCTCAGCGCCGGAAGGGCCGCCACCAGCGCCTCGACCTCGTCGCCGGTGAGCTCGCCGATCAGCCGCTCGAACGCGTGGACGCCCGCCTGACGCCGCGTACGGACGTAGGAGGCGCCGGCCTCGGTCAGGAACACCAGCGTGACCCGCTTGTCGGACGCGTCGCCCCGCCGCTCGACCAGGCCGGACTCCTCCATCACCCGGACCAGAGTCGTCATCGCGGGCTGGGTGACGCCCTCGACCGCGGCCAGATCGGTGATGCGTCGCGGGCCGGTCCGGTCCAGGGTGGCCAGGGTGGCGGCCGACGTCAGGCTCATGTCCCGGGGCAGGCGCCTCGCGGCCCTGGTGGCCAGGCCGTAGAGGGCTGCCCCGATGGCGGCGGACGCGCCGGGAGCGTTGTCTTGACGACTCATGCCCGAAGCATAGCATTTTTATATTCATAGTTTATGGATTCGGTGCGAACACCTCGCCAACGGCCGGACCGTGACTGCCCCGGGCTGCCTCCCGCACTGGCGGTTGCCGCCCGCGCGAATCACCGCGAGCGGCGTGCCGCGTCCGTCGGCGATCAGGCGCTGATTCGATCCGGCTCGACCTCGGTCGGACCTGGTCTCGTCTGGCTCCCCTATTTACGGCTCGCACGTGGCTGGAGTCGACCAACACCCGTGACATGAAGACGAGACCATGGCCCCCCAACAGACCACTGTCGGGCCGGGAGTCACTTCCCGGCCCGGACGGCGGTCAGGGAAAACCGCACCAACGGGACGACCACGGGGAGCTTGTCAGCGGGCCAGCCGATTGCGTGGTCGCCCTTCTGACCATCTTTCCTTTCAGGAATTCTGTAAATTTTTCTCGTATATAATGAAATCGCACGGGGTGGCAAGCAAAGGCGCGAGGTCGGGATACTGCTCCTCGAAGGCCCCCTTGCGGACCACTTGGTAGCCCGACCTCTCGTTCCACTCCGCCATAAACCGTTTAGATGCCTGGTCCCAGCCGCGAGGGACCAGGAGCTCGATTTGCAGGGTCTTGACACCCCGCTTTCGCAGCATATCTACTACGAAGCGTCGCAGCTCACGTCCGATCCCCACGTTCCGGCAGTCGGGGTCGGAGACCAGCATTCCCGATTCCCCTTTCTCCGGGCTAAGCAGCTGTACACGAATGGACCCGGCGAGGAGTCCGCCGATCCTTGCCACGATGATCTCCCCGGCCCGTGTGAATTCGACAATCTCTCCCACAGTTGTTCGCGTTGCGCCTGGAAGCCACTGCCCGCTTTCGGAAGCCGCGTAGACTCGGTTTACCAGGTCGGCTATTTGAGTCATCAGAACCGCGTCATAACTGGTCTCCGGCGGCAGGATCTCGATATCTATGGAGGGGGATGTAGTCATAAATTTTCACTCTTTCGTTCATCGAACTGTTCAGAACCAAGGCATTCCCGCTGCGACATCCTGTCGTTTCGCTACGAGCCCCATCCCTAGCTCTGCGGCCACACCATCGTGAAGCCAGTGGTTGACGTGTCGACGATATCGCTCCAGCGCCCCGATTGGTTAATCAACCAATCTGACGCCGAAAGCCCGCCGATCGCAATTGAGCCAGCGAGAGGGGCAGGCACCGCGGCATACAGGACAGATGCCGGGTCACCCCCAGTGCCCGAGAACGGTCCCAAGGAGGACGAGGACACCCGTCACACGGTTCGACACAAACAGGAGCCGACACCGTTCCGGGTCGTCGATGTCCAACGTGGCCAACTGCCAGATCATGTGTACGGCAGCTGCTCCCAGGAGGACGTAGAAGGGCCAATGGGAGTCGGCGTCCATGCCTGCGGCACACAGGCCCGCAAGAGCCGCGACGTAAAAGACGCTCACCCACGTACGTGTCGACGTGCCGAATAACAACGAACTCGACTTCATTCCGATTCGGCGGTCGTCTTCCTTGTCCTGGTGGCCGTAGATGGTGTCGTAGCCCAGAGTCCAGAAGCCCACCCCAACCCACATGAGTACAGCAGGTGCTCCGATTCCCCCTGTGACAGTCGCCCATCCTGCAAATACGAGAGTGTTGCAGCAGAAGCCCAACCAGCCCTGGGGAAGATGCGTGACCCGCTTCATGAACGGGTACACGATGAAGGCCGGACAGCAGAGCGCTACGATAACGGCGGCGGCTTCACTCGCCCACCACAGGACAGCAAGTGACACGACAGCTTGAACAGCCGTGAACACAACGGCGGCGGGGACGCCGACTTCCCCGGAAGGAATCGGCCGTGAAGCAGTACGACTGACCCCGGCGTCGATCTTCCGGTCCACTATGTCATTCAGTGTGCAACCTGAGCCGCGCATGAGGATCGCAGCAACTCCGAATAACACGAGCGATTTCAAGTCCGGCAGGCCCTTGGACGCCAGGCACAGGCCCCACCAGCCAGGCAGCAGGTAGAGTCAGGTCCCGATCGGCGCCGGCAGGCGCATGAGTCTCATATAGGGCTGCACGTCGGAGGGCAGACGCGACACTATGGCGGAAGCAACGGTGCCGGAGGGCGGCGGCAGAAAAAGCGGCCGTACATAAGGTTTTTCTACCGTCGTGGGTTGCAATGCGATCCAGTTTCATTTCACAGGAATGGCTGGGAATAGCGGAAATTGGTCGTCGCAACTCCGGCAGCCAGCCCGGCATGGGTGTCGACCCGGCTCAACGGGCGCACGCCGTACGGACCCAGCTCCCGTGCGGCCAGGTCTGTACGGCGGCGACGTCACTGACGTGTGTCCGCTATGTGACCGGCTCAGTAGCGCAGGTCTTGTCGTGAGCGGGGCGCCCTCCGGTGGTCAGGAAGATGGTGACGGCATTGTTCGCGCACGTGTTGCGGCCGAACGGGTAGACACCGTGGCCGCCCTCGTCCGCGGTCACCATCGTGGCCCGCTGGCCCAGCGCCCAACGCAGCTTCTTGGCGCCGACCAGCGGGGTTCCAGGATCACGCTCGTTCTGCACGAGGAGGATGTTCGAGGGCCCGCGGCTGCCGACCTTCACCGGCTGTTCGAAGTCCTTGTGCGGCCAGAAGGCGCAGGGCCCGACGTTCGCCGTGGAGCCACCCAGCTTCGGATACAGCAGCCGGTCCACTGCCACGTCACGCTGGTACTCTCCGATTTTCGTGGGCCAACGTGTGTCCGCGCAGATGACATAGAGGCGGGCTGCCATGGAGGTTGCCGCGTTCGCCGGCGCGGCCGGTGGTATCGGTTCGCCCTTGTCGAGTGACTGCCAGGTCTTCGCGACGTCCGGCATGAGCGAGTCGGCGTAGAGGCCGTCGAGTGTCCTGCCGCGGAACATCGAACCGTCGACACCACCGACCGGCTTCTCGTCCAGTCGCTTGGCGAGTTCGAAGAACTTGGCGGTCACCTGCCGAGGCGTGGTACCCAGCCCGTATTCGGGATGCCCGGCCACGAAGGCCGCGAATTCCGGGAAACGCTCTTCCATTCCCCCGGCGACGAGCCGAAAGGCGCCGACGTCGTAGCCTCGGGGCCCCAAGCTGCTGTCAAGTACGATCCGGTCACCGTGGGGCGGGAAGAGTGTCGCGTACACCGCGCCGAGCGAGGTGCCGTACGAAGCCCCGAGGTAGGAGATCTTGCTCTCGCCCAGTGCCGCCCTGATCCGGTCCATGTCCCGCGCCGTGTTCGCCGTGGTGGTGTGCGGCAACATCCACGCGCTGTCCGAGCCGGCGCACTGCTGAGCGATCGTACGCGCGTACTTCGCCTCCCGGGTGACGTCCGCGGACGCGTGGGCGTACGCCGGAAACGCGCCCCGCTCCTGCTGCTGCGGAGTCAGATCGCAGCTCACCGGCGAGCTGTGACCCGCGCCCCGGGGATCGAAGCCGATCAAGTCGTAGGAGTCGACCACGTCCTTGGGCATTCCCAAGGCTGCGAGAGCGGCGGGATAGATGAGCCCTTCCGCGCCGGGGCCTCCCGGATTGGTGAACAACACCCCACGGCGCTTTTCGGGTTTGTCACTGGCCAGTCGGGAGACCGCGATCTCGATCTGGCGGCCGTCGGGCTTGCCGTAGTCCAGAGGGACTTGCAGGGTTGCACACTCCAGACGCGGCGCGGCGGCTCCCTTCGGGCACGAGCCCCACTTCAGGGATGCCGTTGTGTCCTCAGGCGTGTCGCCCGTCGCCGCGAAAGCGCCTGCCATCGCGGTCACCGCGACCGCGGCGATGGCGAGAGTGAAGGCCAGGGCCTTCCTGTGCGGCCGTTTCCGTCCCCGATGGACACGAGGATGCGAAGGTGCGCTCGACGGGTGGCCCGTGTCAGCAGTCGGCGACCCGCTCCTGCCCTCTGGGTCTTCTGGTCGTTCCGACACTGAATCATCGCCTCCGGGTGGGTTGCTTGAGGGTCACTGCCGGTCGCGGGTCTCCAAGGAGCCACGACGATGTTCGACGGAGCACGGCAGACGACCCGCCCGATAAGCAGTTGACGTATCACCTACATTAACATTCGCGGTTGATGCGTCAACTGGACGACCACTCACCGCGCCGGGGCCTGCCGGGGGACGCGCCGCCCCGACCCATCTACCGGAACAGCCTGAAGGACGTGCCCCGTGAATCAGACAAATGACTCCCTGCATCGCGTCGTATCCGCGTACGCAGCCGCGAGCGAGGCGATGAGCGCCGCCACCACAGGACGCACCCGACGAGGACCGGAGGGGGCCTTGCTCGCAATATCAGGAGCGCCTATTGCCTCGATGAACGGCATCATCAGCCCCGCCCTCGCTCCCAACCCGCAGGAGATAGCTTCGCTGGCGGCCTCTGAGAGCCCGTGGGAGCTTCCCTGGGGAATTCAGGTCCGTGGGGTGCCTGGACAACTCGTCACCAAGGTGGCGGCAAGCTACGGCCTGACCCAATTCAACCCGAGTCCCCTCATGCTGAGACGGCCCGAGCAGGGACTTCCGGCGGAGCCCTCGATTGACTCCTTCCGCGTTCGGGCCGTGGCGGCCGACGAGCTCGATCTGTACGCCAGGACCGTCGCAGAGGGCTTTGAGACGCCACATGAGATGTTCCACGTCTTGGCCGAACCGGCTCTGGCAAGGATAGAAGGGGTGGAGTTCTATCTGGCAGAGCTGGACGGTGTACCAGTAGGAACAGGCATGACTGCCATCTCCAACGATCTGACGGGCATCTTCAACATCACCACGCTCCCGCCCTACCGGCGGCGCGGCTACGGACTGGCCATCACGACGGAGATGGTGCGTGCGGGCTTTCGCGCCGACGCCACCACTGCCTACCTCTACGCAAGTGAAACAGGCGAGCCCGTGTACGAATCGGCCGGCTTCCGCACCGAAGAATATCTGACGGTGATCACGGCTCCCTCATAGGCGCGGCAGCACGCCACGCCCCTCCCAGGGGCACGATCACGAGGCCGTCGGCCGGGAACCTCCGCGTGAAGTTCGCCCTGAACGCCCAAGAGAACAACGTTGGTTGACGCGCCAATCGGCGGCATCTAATGTAGGTGACGCGTCAACCACATGGTTGAGGGTCCCGGCCCGGCCAGCCCGTATCTGCCTGTATGGGGCATGAGATGTCGGCGCACTGCCGGAGACCTGCGGACGCAAAATTCCAGAAGGGCAATCTCTTGAGTACTGGGAACAAGGCCGGACTCGGCGCGCTGCTGACGCCCGAGGAGAGCGTGCTCGTCCTCATCGACCACCAGCCGTTCCAGTTCGCCAACCTGCACAGCCACGAGCCGACGATGGTCATCAACAACGTCGTCGGGCTCGCCAAAGCCGCCAAGGTGTTCGACGTCCCGACCATACTGACGACCGTTCTGGAGGACCGCGGCGGCCTTCTCCTCCAGGGCCTCCAGGACGTGTTCCCGGAGCAGAAGCCGATCAACAGAACCTTCATCAACACCTGGCAGGACGAGCGCGTCGTGAACGCCGTCAAGGCGACCGGCCGCAAGAAGCTGATCATCGCCGGCCTCTGGACGGAGATCTGTGTGGCCATGCCCGCGATACAGGCGGCCGACGAAGGCTTCGAGGTCTTCGCCGTCACCGACGCGTCGGGCGGCGCCACGAAGGAAGCCCACGACATGGCGGTGCAGCGCATGGTCCAGGCCGGTGTGGCCCCGATCACCTGGATGGCAGTGCTGGGCGAGTGGCAGCGCGACTGGGCCCGCCAGAAGACCGTGCCGGGTGTCGCCGACGTCCAGGCGCAGCATGGCGGTGGCAGCGGTGTGGCCTTCACCTGGGAGATGCAACTCCTGGCAACGCACACCGTGAGCGAGGCCTGACATCGCCGCCGCCCGGAAGCCGATCCGTATCGGGTACTGCCTGTCCTTGACCGGTTCCCTCGCGGACAACAGCCGGTCGGCCCGTACGGCCCATGAAATCTGGCGCCAGGACGTCAACAGCCGAGGTGGACTTCTCGGCCGTCCTGTCGAGTTCGTCCGGTACGACGACCAAGGTGACGCCGACAACGTTCCAGGGATCTACGAGCGGTTGATGGACGAGCACGACGTGGATCTCGTCATCGGTGGATACGGCACCAACACCCTACTGCCGGCCATGCCGTTGATGGTCGAACGCGAGCGATTCTTCGTCGGACTGATGGGCCTCGGTGTCAACAACGAGCTCCGCTATCCGAACTACTTCGCCATGATCCCCACCGGCCCGGATCCGAACACCGCGCTCACGGAGGGGTTCTTCGCGCTCGCCGCGGAGCAGACTCCCCGGCCACAGACCGTGGCGCTCGTGTCTGCCGACGCCGAGTTCTCGCGCAATCCCGTTCTCGGCGCCAAGGTGAACGCTGAGAAATACGGCATACAGGTGGTCCACGAAGCCACGTATCCGCTGTCGACCGAGGATTTTACTCCCGTGATCGATGCGGTCGCCCAGAGAGGCAGCGACCTGTTGTTCCTGTGTTCCTACTTGGACGACTCGGTTGGCCTGGCGCGCACCATCCGTTCCCATCACTTCCGGCCGAAGATGGTCGGCGGTGCCATGATCGGACCGCAGAACACCGCGGTGAGAACGAAGCTGGGCCCACTGCTCAACGGTTTCGTGAACTACGAGTACTGGGCACCGGTGCCGAAGATGATGTTCCCGGGCGTTCAGGACCTGCTGATCACCTATCAGGAACAGGCCGCCGAAGCCAGTGTCGACCTCCTGGGGCACTACATGGCACCACTCGCCTATGCGCAGATGCAGGTGGTCGCCCAAGCCGTTGAAGCGACAGGCGGTCTTGACGACGCGAGCCTCTCGGCCTACGCGCGCGGGGCGACGTTCCCGACCGTCATGGGCGATGTCAGGTTCGGGACCAAGGGAGAGTGGTCGCAACCGCGGGTGCTGCAGGTCCAGTTCCAGGGAATTTCCGACCATGAGGTCGGTCAATTCCGGAACGGGTCGAGGCAGATCGTCGTATCCCCACCGGAATCTTCTTCCGGCGAGCTCATCTTCCCGTACGCGGAAGCTCTCACCCCCGAGTGAGGGAGGCGAATCGCAGCCTTGAGAGAACGGGCCGCCGTAGGTTCCGGTGGCCCGTTCGTCGGCCCGAGGGCAGGCCATCTTCTGAGGGCAGTCGACGTGGTCCTCGACGTCTCCGGACGCCGGGGGTGGTCTCGCCGTTGGCCGTCGCACGTCGGAGCGTAGCGTGCAGGTGGGCAACAGAAGTTGCTACAAATGACCGCACACAACAATCGCACGTATGTGATTGCTGATGCAGCGACGATCACGGGATGGGTTGTGACACCGCGGACATCGCACCCGGGCAAGGGACCATTGGCCGAGTATCTGAGCGTCCGACGCTCCCGAGTCCTACCTGAGCAGCACGAGCTGGCCGGTGGCGGGCACCGGCAGGTGCCCGGTCTGCGCAGGGACGAAGTCGCGGTGCTTGCCGGTATCAGCACCGACTACTACACGAGACTTGAGCAAGGACGGGAGCGCCACCCCTCGCACAAGGTCACTGTCGGGATCGGGCAGGCTCTTGCGCTGAAGGACGAAGAGGTTCAGCATCTGCTGCGACTCGCGTCGCTCGCCGAGCCGGAGCAGTGCCCGGCAACGCCCCCTCACCTCGCGCAGACCCAGCACATGCTGGACTCTCTCCACGTACCGGCCCTGCTGTCCAGCGCGACGGACATCGTGTCGTCGAACAAGCAGGCCGACGCCCTCTTCGAGCCCTTGCACCCACGCGACAACCTCGTGCACATGGTCTTCGGCTCGCCGGCGGCGAAGGACTTCTTTCTGGACTGGGACGGGATGGCAGTCAAGGCCGTCAACTGCCTGCGCATGTTCGTCGATCACTACGTCAAGATGGCTGACCTTGCCGAGCGGTTGACGCGTGAGAGTGAGGACTTCTCTCGGCTGTGGGCCGACCACACGGTGGGACGGAATTTCGCGATGTCGATGCCCGTCCGGCACCCGAGAGTGGGCGAAATCCGTCTGACGCAGCAGATCTTGAATATTCCCGGAGCTGAGGACAACGTCGTGCTGATCTTTCCTCCGGTCGACGCGCCGGCGGCGGAAGCCGTGGCGAAGCTCGCGTGACTTCGCGAGGGGGCGCTCGGCTGACATCGGGCGAGAGAGCGCAGCGGCGGAGCGTTCCGCCCCAACCGCTGAGCACCCCACGCCGACAAACCTGACCTGCGGCCTGAAGGTATGCGTACCGTCAAGCGAGTGCGGGACCGATGAGGCGAATCGACCCGATGAGTTCGTCCTCGGTACGCACCGGAAGGTGCGCGACAGCCGGCGCGTGGGTGACCGCCGACCAGTCGTAGGTCTGCGTGACCTGCGTACGGTTGTCGCCCAGAGGCTCCAGACGCCACACGAAACGCTGCCCGAGCGGCCTGTCACCAGACTGACCGGGCGCCCAGCCGACGGCCCGCCCGGGTTCGTAGACCACGACGTGGTTCTCCGTGGTGTAGTCGCCGAACATGTCGTTGTGCATCCCCATGACGAACACGTCGCCGACGCCGGTGATAACTGATTCGGACTCAGGACCACGGATGGTGCCACTGGCATCGATCTCGCGATGCCGCGACGGATCGGTGAGCAACTCGAACACAACGTCCGCACCGGCGTCCACCACCTCGGACACGGTGATGCTGGTCCTGCCGGCATGGGTGACCGGATCGAGGTAGAACCGGGCCCAGTTGATGAGTCCGTCCCGTTCCATGACGATGGCAGGACCGCGCAACAGGGTGGGCTCGTTCGCCGGGTTGGTGCCGCGCATCTCCCACTCCGACCAGATCTCCTCGCCGTCGCGAGCACTGCGCAGGATCTCGGCACGCACGTCGGGCAGTCGGGCGAACATGCCTGTCCACATCTGCAGGACCTTGTCGTTGCCCACCCAAGCCTCATGCGGCCGCAGTGGGCGCTCCATCGCGTAGTCGTCGGTGAAGCATGCCGCCACCTGCTTCGGATCATGCGAGTTGATGGCGTCGCGCAACGCCTCAAGGACACGCTCGGGCATAGCAAGGACTCTCTTTCTTACTGACGTCAAGGCAACAGCGAAACGACCGCCGTTGAACCCCGTTCTCTCTTCTCCGCCTCACCGCAGGCAAGGATGTCGTCCTGGCCAACGGGACGGCGGTCCCCCAGCTTGGCCCGGAAGGGGTGCGCGTCGGGTAGGAGTGGCGCTCCTACCCGCACGGCCGCGAGTCGGGCTCTGACAGTGGGAGACGTGCGGCGAGATGCCGGAGGACGAATCGTTGTCGCAACTCCTTGCTCGCTGTCGGCTGCCGACACCCGCATCGAGGGTTAAGTTGATACATCAACCTAGTGGGGTTACGCTGATGTCCTGACTGACGGGATTCTGCCGAGTTGAGCGGGATCAGACCCCACAAGGAGCACACATGACGGTCGAAGTGAGCGACGTCCCCGAAGCCAAGCGCTACGAGGCCCGTGTCGATGGAGAGTCCAAGGTGGCGGGCGTCGCGCAATACATCCGCACGACGGAACTCATCGCGTTCGTACACACCGAGGTCGAGCCGGAGTACGAGGGCAAGGGCGTCGGGTCCGCACTGGCCCGCACGGCCCTTGACGAGGCACGCGAAGCGAACCTCCGGGTGCTGGCCACCTGTCCCTTCTTCGCGGGCTGGATCAGCCGGCACCCCGAGTACCAGGACCTGCTGTACCAGTCCCGAAGCAAGGTCAGTGACTGAGAAGCCGAGCACGGCAAGAACGGAGACAGGCATGAGCGGGGAATCCGAGCGGAAGGCATACCGGACGGAGGCGATCACGGTGACCTTCGAGGCCGGGCGCTGCCGCCACGCCGCCGAATGCGTCCATGGCCTGCCCGAGGTGTTCGACACGGCAAAGCGCCCATGGATCCAACCGGACAAGGCACCGGCCGAGCGCGTGGCGGAGGTGGTTCGGCGCTGCCCCTCGGGCGCCCTCCAGTACGAACTCGTAGAGGGCGGGACGCAAACCCCGTCAGACGCAGCGCCACCGCGCAGCTGACCGTGCACAGTGCGCGCTTGCGGAAACACCGCAAGGCGCACGCGCCGAAACCCGGGGCACGCTGCGCGGCTGCCGGCACACCCGTCGCCAGCCGTACTGCGACCACGCGGGGTCCTGCGATCAGTGACACGGCCGCGCCCTCTTCCCGCATGTGACACCCAAGATCTTGGAGCCGAGCAAATGTCCCTTGCAGTGCAGTTCTCCGAATACGGCACCCCTGATGTGCTGCGCGTCGTCGATGTTCCGCCGCTCACCGCCGGCCCTGGGCAGGTACGGCTCGCCGTGCGCGCCGCAGGTGTCAATCCGATCGACTGGAAGATCCTGCACGGCTTCATGCGTCAGGTGATGCCCGTGGACCTCCCGGGCGGCCTCGGCTCCGACGTAGCCGGTGTGGTCGACCAAGTCGGCGAGGGCGTGACCGCCTTCAGTGTCGGTGACGAGGTACTGGGGGCGTCGATCACACCCTCCTACGCCCAGTCGGCGCTTGCCGACCCCGCCGCCCTGGTCGCCAAGCCGGCCTCCGTCCCGTGGGAGGTTGCCGCGACTCTGGCCGGTACGGGCATCACCGCCTGGGAGGTGCTCAACAAACTGAAGATCGCAAGGGGTGAGACTCTGCTGGTCCATGGCGCAGCGGGTGGCGTGGGCACGTTCGCGGTACAGCTGGCCGTCGCCCGCGGTGCACGTGTCATCGGCACCGCGAGCGAAGGCAACCATGAGCAGCTCCGCTCCTTCGGGGCGGAACCGGTCACCTACGGCAAGGGCCTGGTCGACCGCGTACGAGCCATCTCCCCCCACGGAGTCGACGCGGTCCTCGACACCTCCGGGCGCGGTGAGATCCCGGACTCGATCGAACTGGCCGGCGGTCCGGCGCGCGTCCTCTCACTCGTAGCCTTCGACGCCGCGAGCACCGGAATCCAGATTCACCTGACCGAGCCGGGAGCGGGGGGTCCCGAAGCGCTCGGTGAGATCCTCGCTCTGATCGAGGCGGGACGGCTGCGGATGCCTATCGCGGGTACCTACCGCCTCGACGAGGTTGCGGCGGCACTGGCAGTCAGCCAGTCCGGGCACCTGAGCGGCAAGCTCGTCGTACTCCCGGCGTAGGGTCACGGCCTTTCGCGCGATCAGCGGGCGTCACAGCCCTACGACGGGTGCGGAGCGGGCG
The DNA here is from genome assembly GCF_036084755.1 of Streptomyces sp. NBC_00370. Taxonomy (NCBI): domain Bacteria; kingdom Bacillati; phylum Actinomycetota; class Actinomycetes; order Kitasatosporales; family Streptomycetaceae; genus Streptomyces; species Streptomyces sp. NBC_00370. The sequence continues at coordinate 8,463,049 of NZ_CP107968.1, read as the reverse complement.
AGAGCATTTACTGAAGGATGCGTTGCAGCTCGGTGCGGTCCTGCGGGGTGATCCTCGCCAGCCTGCGGTCGTACTCCGCCGCCAGGGCCGCCAGCGCACGGTCTCGTGCCTGCTCGCCGGCGGGAGTTAGGGCGAGGCGGTGACGCCGGAGGTCCGCGTCGTCGATCTCGCGCCGGATGAGTCCCTTGGCTACGAGGTTGCGGACGTAGAGCGTCACGCTCGCTTTGGGCAGCAGCAGTGCCGCCGCGATCTCGGCCGGGTACGGCGACGCGGTCACCTCCGCCAGGACGAAGAACTCCTTCATCTCCACAGCTATGGAACAACGATCTCACGAAGGGCGCTGTTCATGCTTCAGCACATCACGATCCCGCGCGGACCGATCGAGCTCGCGGCCGACCTCTACCTCCCCGACAGTGCCGACAGCATCGCGCCGCTGCGCGCCGTGGTGCTCTCCACGCCCGGCAGCAGCGTGAAGGAGCAGATCGGCGCCAACTACGCGTCGCGCCTCGCTGCCCACGGCATCGCGGCGCTCGTCTTCGATCCCGCCCACCAAGGGCGGAGCGGAGGAGAGCCCCGCGACCTCGAAGACCCCTACCGCCGCGGTGAGGACATCTCCTACGCCCTCGATGCGCTGACCACGATCCCCCGCATCGACCCGCAGCGCATCGGAGTCCTCGGCATCTGCGCCGGCGGCGGCTACGCCGTGCACACCGCCCGCACGGACCACCGCATCAAGGCGGTCGGAACCGTCGTTGCCGGCGACATGGGCACCTCGTTCCGCAGCTTCCAGTCCGACGGCCCGGCCGCCGCACTCGACGCCCTTGCCGACGCACGTATCGAAGAGGCCCGTTCCGGCGAGATGGCCCGTGTGAACTGGCTGCCCGACACCCTGGAGGACGCCGCGGCAGCCGGAATGACCGACATCGACACCACCCAGGCCATCACCTACTACCGCACCGAGCGGGGCGGCCACGAGAGCTCCACCAACCGCCGCCTGTCGCGCAGCGACTCTCTCCTGCTGGGCTACGACGCGTTCCACCTGGTCGACCAGCTCATGACGCAGCCACTGCAGGTCATCCTCGCCGGCCGCATCGGCAACACCGGCCAGTACGAGGCGGGCATGAAGCTGTGGAAACTGGCCCCCAACCCGGTCGACCTCATGGTGATAGAAGGCGCCGGCCACTACGAGATGTACGACGAGCCCGAATACGTCGACGCCGCCGTCGAACGGCTCGCCGACTTCTACGTCAACAACCTGTAGGCATCCAGACCGGCGAACCTCACTCGCCCAGTCAGGCCGACGCCCCCCTGCTTCAGGATGAGCTGCGTGTTCCGTCATGGCTGTGCGCCTCGGTGAGGCACTCGTGGAGCCGGTTGCGTACGTCTTGCAGGTCTGTCATCTGCCGGTCGAGGCGGTCGCGTTCGGCCGCGAGCAACTTCAGCAGTTCCGGTGACGCCTCACGCGAGTCGGCGAACGGCAGCACCTCGCGGACGGTTCTGCTGGGCAAACCCACGGCGTAGAGCTGTTGGATCAGCCTGACCCGTTCGACGGCACCGGCCAGATACTGGCGCTGGCCACCGGAATTCCGAGTGGAGTGCAGCAAGTCCTGCTGCTCGTAGTAGCGCAGCGCCCGGACACTGACACCCGCCTGAGCGGCGACTTCCCCGATCCGCATCCCGGCCTCCTGACTCCATTCGACGTCCGACTTGCACCTGACGTCCGCGTCAGGTTTTAGCGTAGCGGACACCGGCGCGAGCCATCCCTTCCGCACTCTGGAGCACTCCTATGACCACCATCGACAAGACAGTCGTCGTCCTTGGCGCCACAGGGCAGCAGGGAGGATCGGTCGCCGCGGCGCTGCGGGCCGACGGCTGGAACGTGCGCGCGGTCGTGCGGGACGTGTCCAACCACGGGGCCCGGTCCCTCTCCGCCGCCGGCGTCGAAACCGTCCGCGGTGACCTCGGCGATCCGGAGTCACTCAGGGCGGCCTTCTCCGGTGCCCATGGCGTCTTCAGCGTCCAGCCGAACTCGGGGCAGGCCGGTGCGGACGTGACCAACGAGGACGAGGTCCGTTTCGGCACGGCGGTGGCCGACATCGCCGAGCGCTCCGGCATCGCTCACCTGGTCTACAGCTCCGCGGTCACTGCGGGCTCGACAACAGGCGTCGACCATCTCGACACCAAGAACCGGATCGAGACCCATGTCCGGAAGCTGGACATCGCCAGCACCGTCATTCGGCCGGCCACGTTCATGGAGCTCCTGGTGACCCCCGAAATGGGCCTCGACGGGGGTCACCTGTCCTTCCTGATGCGTCCCGACCAGGCCATGCAGTTCATCGCGGTACGCGACATCGGCCGCATCGTCGCCGCTGTCTTCGGCTCGCCCGATCGCTACGCCGGCCGCACCGTGGAGATCGCCGGTGACGCTCTCACCGGCAATGCCCTCGCCGAGCATCTGACCCAGGCTGCCGGCCGGACGATCACCTACAGCCGCCTGCCGGCGACGCTGCTGGCACAGGACGAGGTCCTGGCCAAGTTGGCAGCCCTCGTGGACGACGGCAGGCTGGCGGGAAACGCGAACCTCGACGCACTGCGCGCGGAGTTTCCCTTCCTACTGTCCTTCGACCGCTGGCTGGCGGGCCCTGGCGCGGCGCTCCTCGATGAGGCGTTGCGTTCCACGGACTGAGGCATCGCCCCATGCTGATGAAGCAACTGAGCGGCCACGACTCACTCTTGGCCGCCGGACTGCTCCGCCGCGAGGACACTCCTGGTAAGCGCCGTCCCTACCAGGCCGGCCGAGACCACAGGATGTCTCCTTCATTCTCTGTTCGTGGCCGGGCTCGGTGGCTGTCGTGCCTCGTTCCGGAACTGTGCGGGCGATGAGCCGACCACGCGGCTGAACGCCGTACTGAACGCGCTCTCGGACCGGTAGCCCGTGGAGCGTGCCAGCTCGGAGATCGACATCGTGTCGCGGGCGAGGGCGTCGCGCGCGAGGCTCATGCGCCATTGGATCAGGTATTCCAGCGGCGGGACCCCGACGTGGGTCTTGAAGGTCTGGGCGAAAGCGGAACGCGACATGTGGCTGAGCTCGGCGAGTTCCTTGAGGCTCCAGGAGTGGGCCACGTCGGCGTGCACGGCACGCAGGGCGGTACCGATACCGTCCTCGTTCAGTGCGCCCAGCCAGCCCGTGGGCCGGTCTGTCTGAGCGGCGTGGGCACGCAGCATGTGCACGAGCAGGATCTGCGCGAGGTGATTCTGCACCAGTGGGCCGCCGGCCGCGGCGATCCCGACCTCGATGGCCAGGAGATCGATCAGCTGCGCGAGCTGCGTGCCGTGAGGATCGGCCGCGCGGACGATCACGAGCGGCGGCAGAAGATCGGTCAGGAGGGTCGCGTTCGCGTCGTCGAACGCGATGTGCCCGACGCACAGGTAGAGGTCTTCCTCGGACTCCGAACCGATCCGCACGGACCCGCCCTCGGCACCCCTCCACACGGGCTCCGCAGGGCGTGGGCTCGCGTCGAGCGTGCTGGCCAGCACGTAAGGGGGCGGGTTGCCCAGCATGAAGGTGTCACCCTCCCGCAGGAGTACCGGATCGTGCCCTTCGAGGATCAGCCAGCATGTGCCGCGTACGAGCCCGCCGATCCGCACGTGCAGGAACGTGTCGAAGCGCAGCGCCCACTCTCCCCCGGCCCGGAGCGTGGGCCCGATCACGGTGCGGGGCCGGAGCAGGCCGATCGCGTCAGCCACCGGATCGCGAAAGCCGAGCACCGACGTCACCTCCTGGACGATCTATAAAGAATGCCGGACTCTACATCATGGATAGTATCCCCGGTCTCCCGCAGTATCGATGTCGAAGGCACCGCATCGAGAGAGTGATGGAGATACCCCCATGGGACAGCTGGAAGGCAAGACGTCGGTGGTCACCGGAGGCAGCACCGGTATCGGTCTGGCCGCTGCCGTACGGCTGGCGGACGAGGGCGCGTACGTGTTCGTCACCGGCCGACGGGAGTCCAAGCTGGAGGCCGCCGTCAAGACCATCGGGACGGACCGGGCCACCGCGGTCGTCGGCGACATCGCGAAGCCGGAGGACCTGGACCGGCTCTACGAGGCGGTCCGGGCGCGGGGCAGGGGTCTGGACGTGCTCGTGGCGAACGCGGCGATCGGTTCGTTCGTGACGCTGGAACAGACCACCGAGGAGCATTTCGACCAGACCTTCGGGGTCAACGTCCGAGGCACGCTGTTCACCGTGCAGAAGGCGTTGCCACTGCTCAACGACGGAGCCTCGATCGTCCTGGTCGGTTCGACGGCGGGCGACCGAGGAGTAGAGGCGTTCGGCGCGTACGCGGCGTCGAAGGCGGCCGTTCGCTCCTTCGCCCGGACGTGGTCCAACGAGCTCAAGGGCCGCGGCATCCGGGTCAACGCGATCTCGCCGGCCTGGATCGAAACTCCCGGCGGCATCGCCGCGTTCGGCGACGAGGAGACCGCACGGGCCGTCAAGGAGAATGTCGCAGCGACCGTGGCCAAGGGCCGCATGGGCCGGCCTGAGGAAGCCGCCGCGGTCGTGGCCTTCCTGGCCTCGGAACAGAGCAGCTACGTCGTCGGCGCGAACATCTACGTCGACGGTGGCACCAACCAGATCTAGTGGCGCTTGTTCATGCTGGTGCGGGGGCCGGCCTGTCGCGATGGCGTTGTGTTCGTGGCGCCCCGGCCACGGGGCACCGATCGCGGTCGGGCAAGAGACAGGTCGTTCGGGAGCGCCGTTCCACCGCACTCCCGAACGGCACGACCATGCGTGCCACTTCTGAGCGACGCCTCGACGACGGCGTCCTCGAACGCGTATGCGCCCTCGGCGGGATCCCCGGCATCCGTTGAACTCACGCGCAGATGCGCTCTAGTCGCCGCGAAGCGGCAGTACCGGGTGCTTGCTCATGATCGACACGCGATTGAACGCGTTGATGGTGACCGCCACCCAGATCGCGGCTGAGATCTGGTCTTCGGTGAGAACCTGCCGGGCGGTCTCGTAAGCGGCTGTCTGGGACGCGGCGTTCGCCGGATCGGTGGTGGCCTCGGCCAGCGCGAGGGCGGCACGCTCGGAGGCAGTGAACAGGCCGGTGTCCCGCCAGGCGCTGAGGATTCCGAGTCGCCGCGATGATTCACCGGCGCGCAGGGCCGCCGCGGTGTGCACATCGAGGCAGTAGGCGCAGCCGTTGATTTGCGATATGCGGAGGTTGATCAGTTCCACGGTGGTGCGGTCGAGGCCGGCCTCGGAGGCTGTTGCCCGGACCGCCTCCGAGACCTGCACCAACGCGTGGAAAGCCTTGGGGCTCTGTTTGTCGATGAAGACCCTACGGGGTGGGGCATCGTGGAGGTAGTTGTTCACGTCGGGGCTCCTTCGGACCACGCTCGGGGGTGGCCCGGTCTCGTACGGGTGCTGTGGCCATCGGCCTGCCTCCATGGCATCATAGTTGACGTCTCAACCAGATCCTGACGGAGGTGTGCCCGGTGAGCAACGCGGAAACAGATGCCGCCGCTGTCCGCTGCGGTGCCCTCGTCGAAGGTGACCGACCGACCGGAAGCCCCCGGGTCGATGTCCTGTCGGCGCGCGAGGTTCCCCTCGGCGGTCCGCGTGCGATGCGTGTGCGGCGGACGCTGCCTCAGCGGGAGCGCACACTCATCGGCGCCTGGTGCTTCGCCGACCACTACGGCCCCCACCAGGTCGCCGCGTCAGCCGGCATGAACCTGCCGCCACATCCACACACCGGACTACAGACGGTGAGTTGGCTGTTCAGTGGGGAGATCGAGCATCGCGACACCCTCGGCAGCCACGCCCTGATCCGGCCCGGCGAGATGAATCTCATGACCGGCGGACATGGCATCGCCCACTCGGAGGTCTCCACCCCGAACAGCACTGTCATCCACGGCGTCCAGTTGTGGGTCGCGCTGCCTGAGGAACACCGCAGCACCGCCCGGGATTTCCAGCACTACGTGCCCGAACCCGTGGAGGTGGACGGTGCCGGCATCAAGGTCTTTCTGGGCTCACTCGTCGGCCGGACCTCTCCGGTCCGGTCCTTCACACCGCTACTCGGCGCCGAGATCGTCCTCGAACCGCACGCGACGCTGACTCTCACGGTGGACGAGGCTTTCGAGCACGGCCTCCTTGTGGACAGCGGGCCCATTCGCCTGATCGACACTGTGCTGCGGCCTACTGAACTCGGCTACGTTCCTCGCGGCACGGAAACCCTGACGATGGCCAACGAGACGGACGCCCCTGCGCGGACCCTCCTCCTTGGAGGTCCCCCCTTCGACGAAGAGATCGTCATGTGGTGGAACTTCATCGGCCGAAGTCACGAAGACATCGCGAAAGCCCGCGAGGACTGGGAAGCCTCGTCCGAGCGTTTCGGCGTCATCGAGGACTTCCCCGGCGGCCGCCTTTCCGCACCGGCCCTGCCGAACTCCGTCATCACACCGCGCCGGAACCCGCCACCCCGCTGACCTCCCCAACGACCTTCCTGGTCCGCCGTCCTGGAGTTCGGACGGACGAGCGACGGGGCCTCTTGGTGCCCACCCATCCGAAGTGGATGCATCAACTATATTGGAACCGTCGAAGTCACATGGGCCAGGTGTGCGGCCCGAGGGGAGACGTCCGGAAATGCAGAATCTGACTGTGGCCCAGCAGATGGTGGACATCCTGCGCCAAGCAGGCGTGGAGCGGATCTACGGCGTGGTGGGTGACAGCCTGAACTCAGTCGTCGACGCGGTGCGCCGTACCGACGGCATCGAGTGGGTGCACGTACGGAACGAAGAGGCCGCCGCCTTCGCCGCAGCAGCCGAGGCGCAGCTGACCGGCAAGCTCGCGGTGTGCGCCGGGAGCTGTGGCCCCGGGAACACGCATCTGATCCAGGGACTGTACGACGCGCACCGCTCCGGTGCCCCCGTACTCGCACTCGCCTCGCACATACCGTCGCACCAGATCGGCACCGGCTTCTTCCAGGAGACCCACCCAGAACGGCTGTTCACCGAATGCAGCGACTACTGCGAGATGATCAGCTCCCCCGCGCAGATGCCCCGGATCCTGCGGATCGCCATGCAGCGGGCCCTCGGCAACAGCGCGGTGTCAGTCCTGGTGGTTCCTGGCGATGTCGCGCACGGTGAAGCGACTCACCCGACGGGAAGCAGCGACCTGGTCACTGAACGCGGCCGGGTCGTCGCGCCGGACACACAGATTCGGGGACTGGCCGACAAGCTGAACGCGGCACGGAAGGTGATGCTGTTCTGCGGCGCGGGGGTACGGGACGCGCACGCCGAGGTGATGGCGCTCGCCGAGAAGGCTGCCGCTCCCGTCGGGCACACTCTGCGGGGCAAGGAGTGGATCCAGTTCGACAACCCCTACGACGTGGGCATGAGCGGGCTGCTGGGGTACGGCGCCTGCTTCGACGCGATGCACGACGCCGACCTGGTCGTCCTGCTCGGCACCGACTTCCCGTACAACGACTTCCTGCCACAGGCGCGAACCGTACAGATCGACCACGACGCCGGCCGCCTCGGCCGTCGCACTCTTCTGGAACTCGGGGTCCACGGTGACGTCCGGGAGACGCTGCGGGCAGTGCTGCCCCTGGTCGAGGCGAAACGGGACCGCACCTACCTTGACCGGATGCTGCACAAGCACGCCAAGTCCCTGGAGACGGTGGTGTCCGCCTATACACACGACGTGGGGCGCCACACCCCGATTCACCCGGAGTACGCGGCCTCGGTACTGGACGAACTCGCTTCTGAGGACGCGGTGTTCACAGTGGACACAGGCATGTCCAACGTCTGGGCGGCGCGCTACCTGACTCCCAACGGGCAGCGCCGAGTGATCGGTTCGTTCCTGCACGGCACGATGGCCAACGCGCTGCCGCACGCCATCGGCGCGCAGTTCGCGTACCCGGGCCGCCAGGTGATCTCGATGTCGGGTGACGGCGGACTGGGCATGCTCATGGGCGAGCTGCTCACGGTGAAGCTGCACGAACTGCCGGTGAAGACGATCGTCTTCAACAACTCCTCCCTGGGCATGGTGAAGTTGGAGATGCTGGTCGAGGGGCTGCCCGAGCACGAGACTGACCACGGGCCGGTGGACTATGCGGCGATAGCCCGTGGCGCGGGCATCGAGGCGATCCGCATAGAGGACCCCGGTGACGTCGCTGACGGACTCAAGCGGGCGCTCGCCCATGACGGACCGTTCCTGGTCGACCTGGTGACCGACCCCAACGCCCTGTCGATCCCTCCGCACATCTCGGTCGCCCAGGTCAAGGGATTCGCCTTCGCCGCAGGCCGGACAGTGCTCGACGGGGGCGTCGGCAAGATGCTCGACTTGGCCCGTTCCAACCTGCGTAATGTTCCGCGCCTCTGAGGTTGTCGCTCTCCTCGGTGAAGGCCAGTTCCGTATCCCGGCATGTCGCTACCCGCCCTCCCCCGGCACTCGGCCTGGCGGCGAAGAACGCCGCGGAGCAGCGGCTCGCGGCCGCTGCTCCGCGACCGGCGATGCTGGGCTGGGCGCTGACCGCGCCCCGGCAGCAACCACGTCACCCGCGCCTTCAAGCAGCGCCATGGGCTCATACCCACCGAGCATGCCCGGCAGAACGCCTCATCAGGGGCTGACCGCTGTCAAACACCGCTCACGGCCAACGCACCCGCAAGTAAGAGGATGCAGATTCCCGAAAGCTGGTCGACCCGACGAGCGATCGATCCCTTGTACGACCTGAGCCGCCGGCGGAGGATTCTCCCGGCTCCGACGTACAGGCTGCCCACGACAGCTTCTACACCCATGTAGGCCAGTCCCAGAAGAGCGATGCGCAGTTCTGCACCCCTTCCGCTGCTCGTGAATTGCGGGAGGAGGGCCGCGAAAAGCAACAGCGCTTTTGGATTGGTTATGGCGACCATGAACTCCCGGCGAGGGACCCGCCATCGATTGGTGCGGTCCGCTTCATCCTCGACCACAGAAGCGTTCTCCGGCCTGCTCCTCAGCGCCGCTACACCAATCCAGACCAAATATGCTATTCCGCTCCATTTTATTATGGTCAGCACATTAGGAGACCGTGCGAGGACCGCGCCGAGACCCAGCACAACGACGCCGATCAGCAGTGCGAAAGCTGCGAGACGCGCGAGGATGCCGACAAGGGCCCAGGAAGTGCCAAATCGGATGGCGTTACCCAGGCCTAACAGCTGGCTCACTCCAGGGATTATGGATATCAATACGACAGAAGGGAAGAAATCCGTCCAGTAGATCACGCCCCCAGCATCAGGCGTGTGACCTATTCCTGGGACGAGAACATCGCGAGTTATAAATCACACGGTGCAACACCCCCTAGCCGAACAGGCAGCAGCTGGCAACGAATTGGGTTGATCGTCGCCGAGGCCGTCGAATATCGGACGCAGCACCACCCGCCACGACCACGTCTAGTTGACACGTAAACCATAAGGGTGTACTAGTTTACGTGTCAACTAGATCGGCTGAGGTGATGTAGAGGACCGCTAAGCCGACCGTTCGGCGAACCGGCTCCCCTCCCCCGCCCGCGCGCGAGCTGCCGGCTGGGCGTCATGTACCACGCACCGCCACACCCGACACAACGAAAGCGTTGAGCGAAGTGAGCACGATGGATGTTTCGCAGATCGAGTTCGGTATCGACAGCTTCGGAGACCGGCCCCGCAACGACGAGGGCGTGATCGTCTCGCACGCGCAGGCGATCCGTGCCGCGGTGACCGAAGCCGTCCTTGCCGACCAGGTCGGTATCGACGTTGTCGCGTTGGGCGAGCACCACCGACCCGAGTACGCGATCTCCAGCCCTGAGACCGTGCTGGCAGGCATCGCGACAGCCACGAAGCGCATCCGGCTCGCGTCGGGCGTGACAGTGCTGTCCTCGGACGACCCGGTGCGGGTGTTCCAGCGGTTCGCCACGGTCGACGCGCTCTCCAACGGCCGCGCCGAGGTGATCCTCGGACGCGGTTCCTTCACGGAGTCGTTCCCCTTGTTCGGGTACGACCTGAAGGACTACGACGTGTTGTTCGAGGAGAAGATCGATCTTTTCCATCGGCTCCTGGACGAGGGGCCGGTCACCTGGGAAGGCACCACGCGGGCCGCCCTGCACAACGCGGACGTCTACCCGAAGACGGAATCGGGACGTCTCAACACCTGGGTGGGCGTCGGCGGGACACCGCAGTCCGTGCTCCGCACCGCTCAGTACGGCTTCCGGCTCATGCTCGCGATTATCGGCGGCGCCCCCGACCGGTTCGCTCCCTACGTGGATCTGTACCAGCGCGCCAGCCAGGAGATCGGCACCACCCCGCAGCCGGTCGGGACGCATTCACCCGGCTTCGTCGCTTCCACTGACGCCGAGGCCAAGGAGCTCTTCTACCCCGGGTACAAGGAGATCCGCGACCGGATCGGGGGGCAGCGCGGGTGGCCGCCGCTCCGCAAGCAGGAATTCGAGGCCGAGGTGAACCGCGGGTCGCTGTACGTCGGCTCGGTCGAGACGGTCGCTACCAAGATCGCCCATGCCGTCCGGGTACTGAACGCGGGCCGGTTCGACATGATCTACTCCGCCGCCGGCACCGTCTCAGCCTCCGCACGTCTCCGTTCGGTCGAGCTGTACGGCACCCAGGTCATCCCTCGGGTGCGCGAGCTCCTGGCCGAGCAGCCCGCAGCCACGGCGGGAGCCACGCGATGACCAACCCTGTTGCCACTATCGGGATCCTTGGAGCCGGGAAGGTCGGCACCGTCATGGCGCGCCTGGCCGTCGCCGCCAGTTATCGAGTCCTGATCTCAGGGTCCGGTGACCCCTCCAAGATCGCGCTTACCGCCAAGGTCCTCACCCCCGGAGCGACAGCCGTGTGGCCGGCCCAGGCCGCGGACGCCGCCGACGTGGTGATCCTCGCTCTCCCGCTCGGCAAACACCGCGACCTCCCCGTCCCGAGCCTTGAGGGAAAGCTGGTCATCGATGCGATGAACCACTGGTGGGAGATCGACGGCCCCCGCGACACAATCCTTCCGTCCGACACCTCTTCGAGCGAATTCGTGCAGACGTTTCTGACAGGCGCACGTGTCGTGAAGGCCCTCAACCACATGGGCTACCACGACCTCGAAGACGAGGCCCGTCCGCCAGGCAGCCCCGGGCGTAAGGCCATCGCGATCGCCGGTGACTCGCCCGAGGATCTCGCCGTCGTGTCAGCGCTGATCGACTCGCTCGGATTCGACCCACTCACCGTCGGCGACCTCGCAGCAGGCGTCCGGCTCGAGCCCGGCAGCCCCGCCTTCGGAGCCAACGTCGATGCCGAGCAGCTTGGCGTGCTGACCGCCGCCTCCGCTCCGGAAAGGTCTTTTGAGCACTCGTAACAGAAAGACAGAGGCCCCTCGGCAGGACCGGCGAGTGGCCGCGCGGTGAGGCCCCGTCAAGTGCAGCCTGGTACCAGGACGGTGGCAACGTGGTTCTCACCGCGTGAAAATCGCAATGACGCATGGAGGGCGAATGCGACCGATCATTCCCGACTATCTGGCTGAAGTGCTGGGAGACGTCGAGTCGGACACTTCCGGAGAGCCGGCGGGATACATTCCCGAGCTCGCATCGGCGGATCCCGAGCGCCTCGGTGCGGCCTTCGCCATGGTTGACGGAGAGGTCTACGGTGCCGGTGACATCGACGTCGAGTTCACCATCCAGTCGATCTCCAAGCCGTTCGTCTACGCGCTGGCCCTGTCTGATCGCGGATTCGACCCTGTGCTCGCCAAAGTCGGAGTCGAGCCGTCCGGAGAGGCGTTCAACGAGATCTCTCTCGAGAGCGATACGGGACGCCCCCTCAACCCCATGATCAACGCCGGCGCGATCACCGTACACTCGCTGGCCGGCGCGGAGGATCTGAATCCGACAGAGCGAGTGGACCGCGTGCTCCACGGGCTCTCGGCGTTCGCCGGCCGTCGGTTGAAGACGGATCAGGCGGTATACGCCTCGGAGATGGAGCACGCGCACCGCAATCTCGCCATTGCGCATATGCTCCGCAGTCACAACGTCCTCACCGAGGACCCGGGGGCCGTCGTGGACGGCTACACCCGCCAGTGTTCCGCGCTCGTCACCACTCGAGATCTGGCCATGATGGCCGCGACGTTGGCCAACCGCGGGGTGAATCCCCTGTCGGGTGAGCAGGTGGTGCCGGAAGCGGTGGTGCGTCAGGTGCTGAGCGTCATGTTCAGCTGTGGAATGTATGACGCCGCCGGTGACTGGGCGACCCAGGTCGGTATTCCGGCGAAAAGCGGGGTGGCCGGGGGTCTGATCGGCGCGCTGCCCGGACAGATCGGCATTGCCACGTTCTCACCACGACTGGATGGTCATGGGAACAGCGTTCGCGGCGTTTCACTGTTCGAGCGATTCTCTTCAGACATGGGTCTGCATGTGATGGAGGTTCCCGCCGCGGCGCGTGCCGTCGTGCGGTCCAACCATGTCGTCGCCGGCGGCCCGAGCGCGCTCCGCGTCCTGCAACTGCAAGGTGGCATCGGCTTTGCCGGAGCCGAGAGAGTGGTTCAGGAAGCCATGGCCATTTCACCGTCGGAAGTCAGGGTGGCTCTAGACCTGACACGGGTCCACTCGATCGATGATGTGGCACGGCGCGTGCTGCTGGAGATCGCACGCCGGCTGACGTTGAACGGCCACGATGTCTACCTCGTCGACCCCGAATCCATGATGCCCGATCCCGATCCCGGCGATGGTGGCCGAGTCACCGTCGTGGACAACCTGGACCTCGCCGACCAGCGCGCCGCGACGGCGGCCGGAGGTCAAGGCGGTTGACGGCGCAGGGGCGGAATTCGCGCCCCACCGCTGGTCGTTGTGGATGGCCGAGACCTCTGAACCGCCTCCAACAGCACGCAGTTTCCACCTACTAATATGGGCCGGCGCTCGTTTCGTCGGCCTGAGGGGAAGGACACCATGGGCTACATCACCGTCGGCACGGAGAACAGCACGCCGGTCGAGCTCTACTACGAGGATCAGGGTTCCGGGCAGCCGGTCGTCCTGATCCACGGCTACCCGCTGGACGGGCACAGTTGGGAACGTCAGACGCGCGAGCTGCTGGCCCAGGGCTATCGGGTCATCACCTATGACCGTCGGGGCTTCGGCCAGTCGTCGAAGGTGAACTCCGGTTACGACTACGACACCTTCGCCGCTGACCTGAACACGGTCCTGGAGACCCTCGACCTGCGGGACGTCGTCCTCGTCGGCTTCTCGATGGGCACCGGCGAACTCGCCCGCTACGTAAGTCGCCACGGTCATGAGCGGGTCGCGAAGCTGGCCTTCCTCGCCTCGCTCGAACCGTTCCTCGTCGCCCGCGACGACAACCCCGACGGGGTGCCGCAGGAGGTCTTCGACGGTATCGCGGCGACCGCAAAGGCGGATCGGTACGCCTGGTTCAAGCAGTTCTACGCGGACTTCTACAACCTCGACGAGAACCTCGGCACCCGTATCAGCGAGGAGGCCGTGAACGGTAGCTGGAACGTCGCCATCGGCAGCGCTCCGGTGGCTGCGTACGCTGTCGTGCCGGCCTGGATCGAGGACTTCCGCGCCGACGTCGAAGCGGTCCGCGCGAGCGGCAAGCCCACACTGATCCTGCACGGGACAAAGGACAACATCCTCCCGATCGACGCCACCGGGCGCCGATTCCACAAGGCGCTCCCCGAGGCCGACTACGTCGAGGTCGAAGGCGCCCCGCACGGTCTGCTCTGGACCCACGCCGACGAGGTCAACACCGCGCTGCGCGACTTCCTCTCGAAGTGACCGTGGATGACCGGCTGTTCCCCTGACGGCTTCTCTTGACGCGGAGCCGCGTCACCGCCGATGAGGTGAAGCGTGCGTGGTGGCCGGCCGGCCCCACCGCCAGCCCTTGGCGCGCGCCTGTCGTGCCAAGGGCTGAGCGCGTCCGTCAACTTCGCCGTCCTTCGACGGCTACGTGTGGCCCTGGCTTCGTGGGGTTACGCACCCACGGTCGGCGCCGCTTCGATGATGCTCACCGGCGAGTTGGTCGACAGCACGCGCACGAGGTCGAGCCCGGCAGAGGCGAGGAGTTCGCGGTACTGTTCCTCGGTCCGTTCGCGACCGCCGGTGAGCGACAGCATGACGAGGTCGAGGAACTTACCGGGGTGATCTTGGTCCCCGGTCGGCAGCACCATCTCGACCAGAATCACCCGGCCGCCCTCCGCTATCGCCTCCCGAGCGTTGGTAAGAATCCTTCGAGCCGCATCGTCGTCCCAGTCGTGCACGATGTGCGAGAGCAGGTACACGTCCCCGCCCCGCGGTACCGAGGTGAAGAAGTCGCCGGCCTCCGTCCGGCACCTCTCCCCCAGGTCTCCCAGGTTCACCTGGGCGATCACATCCGGCCTGTCGAACAACGTGCCCCGGGCGGCGGGAGCCTGTTCCAGTACCGCGCGCAGCAGTGTGCCCACGCCGCCACCCACGTCCACTATGTGCTCGACCTGCGGAAGATCCCAGGCGCCGGCGACCGCGGCGGGTTCCGTGCCATGGAAAGCGATCATCGTCTGGTTGAACGAGGCACCCTCGTCCGCGTGCTTTCCGAAGTAGTCGAAAACAGGTACGCCGAAGGCCAGATCGGCCCCGGTACGGCCGGTCCTCAGCGTGTCCGACAGCCGCTGCAGCGAGTTGGTGAACAACGGACCCAGCATGCTCAGCACCAACTCGCGGGCCGCGGTGGGGTGTCCGCTGGTCAGGGTCCGGCCGAGATCGGTGAGGGTGTAACGGTCTCCCTCGGTGTGGAAGTACCCAACAGCGGCCAGGGCGCGCAGGACCCGGGGCAGACTGTCGGGTGTGGTACCGGTCTTCTCCGTAAGCGCACCGACAGCCAGTGGACCATCGGCCAGCAAATCCGGAATCCCGAGCTCGGTGACGGCGAACAGAGCGCGGGCCAGTACGGAGCCCATGGCCAGGTCCAGTATCGCGGCGTGCGGTGGTGCGGGGGTTTCCTCGGTCATTCTGGTGTCGCTCCTCTACTTGAGGGTTGTCTGAGCAGGGAACATTGCAGCCTCGGCGCAGGGACGTGTTCGTACAGCGGCCGGCCACCCAGCTGCGACCCGTTCCAAAATGGACCGACGTCGTGGTCGGCAATTCCGACCGTCTGTCGTTTCAGCTGCCTTGGTAGCCCCCATGCAGCTGCGCACGAGCGGGTGGAACGTCGCAGTGACCCAGGAGGTCGACACCGGCTCTGTCGGCGAAGCCCGCGCCGCCGCCGCGACTCACACTATCCGCACCCGGTTGACGCATCAACCTTCTCGGCGGACCGCCCCGGCCAAAATCAACCGTGCGGCCCTCAGTGCCAACACCGGCCTGCGACCGTCGCGTCAGATGTCTGTCTTGTCGAGCACCTCAACGACACGCGCGCTGATCCTGCCGAGGGCCGCGGTGTCGGATGTGCCCAAGCTGTCGAAAAGGACGTCCCGGATTTCGGCGCGCTGCGCGCGGAGCACCCCTACCACGAGCAGCCGGCCCTGTGAGGTCAGTGTGGCCTCGTAAGCACGTCTCCCCTCCGGTACCCGTCCGCGGGTGACCAGGCCCTGACGTTCGAGGACGGTGAGCGTGTGACTGACGCGACTGGGCGAGAAACGCAGCAGGCCGGCAAGCGCCTTGAGGCCCATCGTCTGATTCTCCGCACCCATGAGGAGAACCAGCAGCTTGAAGTGCCCGTGCGAGATATTCCCGTCACGCTGTGATTGCCGTTCCAGCGCATCCTCGAGGAGATGGGCCGCCAGCACCAGGTCATGCCACACCGCGGCTTGGTCGAGGTCGTCGTCACGTCGCATCGTCACGGTGCTCATCCTTGCGGCAGCTCGCCGACATGTCGACCTGCGGGGCCTCCGGCGTCGCGTTGCCGCTGGCGGATTGTCAGGCGGCGGTCTGCGACCCCCGAGGGGCCGCACAGCACTCACCTTCTCAGCCCTGAACGCGTTGGTCGTAGTCCTCTTGGTGCACCCGGATCTCGTCCGCGTTGTCGACCGTCCAGTCGTACAACCGGCTGAACGGTTCCTGGAGGGACTTGCCGAGCGGAGTCAAGGAGTACTGGACCCCGACCGGCGAGGTCGGCAGCACCCGGCGCACGATCATCCCGTTGCGCTCCAGCCGGCGCAGGGTCTGGGTCAGGACCCGCTGGGTCACGCCCTCAAGGCGGCGTTTGATCTCGTTGAAACGAGTGGGCTTGTCGAGAACGGCCATCACCATCATCGACCACTTGTCAGCGATCTGGTCGAGGATCGGGCGGCTGGGGCAGTCGGACCGGTAGACGACGTCGACGCCGGCGTCGACGCTGGTTTCGGAGCTGGCCATGTCGGTATCCCTCGTGATCCTTGCGATGCCCAAAGTGCGTTATTGACGCTGTTCGCCCACCATCGCACAGTGAGTATGCATCAGGAACCTAGATGCACATCAGGTACCGAATCGGAGATCCCCATGCCCCACGACGCCTACGCGACCCTACGGGTGAGCCTTGAGGGCGGCATTGCCCGCGTCACCCTCGACAACCCACCGGTCAACGTTCTGAACGTCGCCCTGATGGCCGACCTCCGACACCTGCTGACCGCACTGAGGGACGACGACTCGGTTCGGGTCATCGTGTTCGACAGCGCCAGCCCGGAGTTCTTCATCGCCCACGTCGACATGTCACTCGTCGACACGCCAGACGCCTTCGACGAGCTCGCGGCCGACCTCCCCGACGGCGTCAACGTCTTCCAGGGCTTGGGGGAACTGCTTCGACACCAGCCCCAGGCGACCATCGTCAAGCTTGCCGGGGTGGCGCGCGGAGGAGGGGCGGAGTTCGTCACGGCAGCAGACATGGCGTTCGCGGCAATCGGCACCGCCGGGATCGGCCAGATCGAAGCCCTCATGGGCATCATCCCTGGCGGGGGCGGCACTCAGTACCTCGCCAGCCGCATCGGCCGCAATCGCGCCCTGGAGGCGGTGCTCGGTGGCGACCTGTACGACGCCGAAACCGCGGAGCGCTACGGCTGGGTCAACCGGGCCGTCCCCGCTGACGAACTCGACGACATCGTCGACCGCCTCGCGCGCAACATCGCAGCCCTGCCCGAGGGTGTGATCGCTGCGGCCAAGCGGGCGATCGTGGCCGAGGACCTCGCCGAGGGGCTCCTGCGGGAGCACGATGCCTGGGCGGGCCAGTTCGTTCGCCCCGCGGCCGAGCGTTTGATCCGCGGCGGGCTGGCCCACGGTGCCCAGACCCCCGACGGCGAGCGCGATCTGGAGGGCCTGCTCCGGGGACTGGCCTGACAGGCGGACGAGGACCCATGTGCTCACCGGTGCCCTGTTGACCGGGTCAGTGCGCAGCTCACACCCATCTCGTCGGATGCCAACACGGTTGACCGGCACGTCGCGTCGTAGAACGCCGATGTGGTGGGTGAACAGCTCATAGGTCCACCGCCTTCGGGGGCGCTCCGACAACTGGGCAGACGCCTCCTGCGGCCGGGATCGCAACCACCAAGGCCCCCTCCTCGACCGGCCACGAACCGTGGCAGGTCGAGGATGCCGACGCTCACTGCACGCCTTGGATATTTCGGGCATCGATCAGAGTCGACCACGTCAACGGGATAGATGAGCTGTCAACATTTTCGTTACACTCACTAAATGAACACGACGCCTCACTGGCTGACCCCGGAGCAGAAGACCGCTTGGGACAGCTTCATCCGCATGCAGGAGACGCTCCTCGGGCGACTCTCTCGCCTGATCCAGACCGACTCCGGTATGTCCGCCTCCGATTACATCGTGTTGGCGAGCCTCACCGAGAGGGGAGGCGGACGGATGCGCTTCCTGGACCTGGCCAAGCTGGTGGAGTGGGAGAAGAGCCGCATGTCCCACCAGGTCCGGCGGATGACGACGCGCGGGCTGGTAGCCAGGGAGGAATGTCCCGACGACGGACGCGGAGCGTTCATCGTCGCCACCCCGGCCGGCTACGAGGCGATCGAAGCCGCCGCACCCCAACACGTCGACCACGTCCGCCGACTGTTCATCGACGCCCTCACCCAGGAAGAACTCGACACACTCGGCCGGATCTCGAACCGCGTCCTCGCGCACATGGAGAAGCAGCCTGACTGACCGATCAAGGTCTCGACGCGTTCATGGCCGGCCGAAGTCCGTCCCACACCGACGCGGCGAGGCCGTACTGATGCGCGGGCTGCCCGCCACGTATCGTCACGTCACCCCTCCTACGCCCGCACGGGGAGGGCGTAGATCGATCTAGTTGATGTATCAACCGGTACCGTAGGGCAATATCACCGACCCGTCAATCGCCGGCCAGGTGGCACGCGACTGGCGTTGCGTTAGAGCGCTCCCTGCTGCGGCGTTCCGGCCGGGTGGGGGCGCAGGACGTGCCCGTCCAGCTCACCGACTATTTTTCCCTCAATGTCCTTCAGGAGTTGGCGTACCGCGGGCCCTCTGAGGTGCGCGTCCAGCGCCTCAGGGCTGGACCACTTCTCGATCTCCACGAGGCGGTCGTCGCCCTCGTGCAGCGCGTAGAGCAGACAGCCCTCATCTTCGGCGTGAGCGAGCGTGATGGCCCGTTCGAGGGCAGCGATCACTTCTGATCTGTGTTCCGGGACAGGGATGATCGTCACAACGACCACAACCGGGTTCATCGTCTCTCCGTTGCGTGCTTGATGTTCGACTGGCTCGCTGCATGGGATCCGTCGTCCGCGGCCTGGCGGCGATATCAGCTCAGCATGGGATTCCCGATCGCGGTCTGGTCGTCCGGCACGTACGCCTGAAGGATGTCCCAGTGCTCGGCTATGCGGCCGTTCTCGAAACGGAAGACGTCTGCCACAGCGGCGTCGCCTTCGGGAAGAAATCCGCTGACTACGGCGAGTGCGATGACGTGGTCACCGTCCTCGAACGATCGCAGCATGGTGTAGCTGAAGTTGTCGGGGAGGGTCGGCACCATCGCCCGAAGCCCGTCACGGCCTTCGGCAATCGCCGGGTTGTGCTGGATGTAGTCCTCCGCGAAGTGCCGGTCCAATGCCGTCAGGTCCCGCTGGTTGAGCAGTTCCTCCATGGCCTTGCGCGCGGTCTCCTTGTTGACCGACATGACAGAACTCCATTCTTTGGTGCGGCCCGCACCGTCTGAGGCAGGGCCGACACAGGCAGCGGCGGCGCTGCGAAGCGAGGGAATGAGGGGCCGGCGGTATGAGGCGATGAGCGCTCGCCTGTCCTGGCGCCGGCGCGACGGCATGCCGACCTGCCGGGTCTACACCATTGCGTTGCCGTTGGCGGAGTTTTCCGGGGTGACGATGTCCTGGACGACGTCCCAGTGCTCCACGATGCGTCCGTTGTCCAGCCGGTAGATGTCGACAATGGCCACGGGGTTCGGAGCCCAGCCATGGACGATGCTGTGGGTGAAGACCAGATCGCCCTGGGCGGCGATGCGCTGCGGCTCCCAGGAGAAGCCGTCCAGGTGCGGAACGGCGTTGCGCAGGGTGTCGAGCCCGTTGGGCATCTGCGGGCTGTGCTGGATGTACGGCTCGGCCCAGTATCGGTCTATCGCGGTAAGGTCCTTTTCGGCGAACAACTCCCGCATCGCGGTGAGCACGATGTCGATGTTGCGCTCTGCCTGATCGTCCTGCACAGCGGCGTGGTGAGTCATGGTCAGGCCTCCTTGATCGTTCCGGTGAAGTGGTGGAGCTGGCCGTCGACGGTCACGTTGGAGTACAACGTCCCGTTCTCGAAGTCCTCCAAGTGCGTCACGGTGGCCCCGCTCGCCTCGGTCCAGGAGTTCAGATAGACGCCTTCGCGGATCTGATGCAGGTCCAGAGCCACCGTTTCAGCGTGTCCGTCGGGGGCGAGCCCCGCACCGTGCTCCACGACGAAGCTGCCCTGGGTCGGCGAGTCGAAGGTGAACCGCACCTTCAGATCGCCGAGGTCAAAGTGGTAGCTGCGGCCGGTCAGTTGCCTGGACATGGCACGTCCTCCAGATCGTCGATCACAACCTCGATGCTGAGTTGAAGTCTCAACTCAAAGCACATGTTTGCGCAAGCCTTCTGAGACGGGGAACACACTCAGCTGACGGAGCGCGGCGACAGCGGCAGGCGATCACCGTGGACGGTGGGACGCCACGAGGCTTCACCTCAGCGACACCGCCGCCCGGCATGTTCTCGCCGCCCGCGACCAGGCCGCCGGCATCACCCTCGCAAGCACCGCCGTCCACGGCGCGACCAACAAAATCAGTCGGTTCACACCGCCGCCAGGCCGGCACGGCGACCAGCGCGGCACCACGCACGGGGGCCGGACGGCATCAGTCGTCCTGGTCCACTCCGCCGGGGACACCATCCACCCTCACAGCCCGAACCGAGCCCGCTGACCCTGCGGCACCAGGTCGGCGTACTCAGAGTGCTTCCCGATCCAGCCACGGATGAAGGGGCAGAAAGGAAGCACCGCGAGGCCCTGCTCCCTGGCCGCGTCGAGGGCCGCGCGGGCGAGTACGCCACCGAGTCGTCGACCGGCGAACCGTGGATCGATTTCCGTATGGATGAACGCGATCTCGTCACGGTACCGGTGGTACTCGGCAAAGCCGGCGAGTTCGTCGCCGTCGAAGACTTCAAAGCGCGATTGGCCGGCGTTGTCAGCCACGCGAGGTTCCATCGCCCCTCCTCATGATGGTCGCTGCGCCGTCGCCCCTTCGCACAAGGACGAGGCTTCGCAGCAACGGAGTCACCAGAGTAGTTGATTAGTCAACCGAGTGCGGCGAATCCCGTTGTGGCATAATGTTGATACATCAACCATACGAAGGTGAGCGACCATGCAGTTCGGGATCACCACCGTCGGCGACGTCACGCCGGACCCCGTGACGGGCCGTACGCCGACCGAGCGTGAGCGAATCAAGGCCATGGTCGCCATCGCGCTGAAGGCCGAGGAGGTCGGGCTCGACGTATTCGCGACCGGCGAGCACCACAACCCGCCGTTCGTGCCCTCCTCCCCCACCACGATGCTCGGCTACATCGCAGCGCGCACAAGGAAGCTGATCCTCTCCACCTCCACCACCCTCATCACCACCAACGATCCGGTGAAGATCGCGGAGGACTACGCGATGCTCCAGCATCTGGCCGACGGGCGAGTGGACCTGATGATGGGGCGCGGTAACACCGGGCCCGTGTATCCCTGGTTCGGCAGGGACATCCGTGAGGGCATCAACCTCACCACCGAGAACTACGCATTGCTCCACAAACTCTGGCGCGAGGACGTCGTGGACTGGGAAGGCCGTCTCCGTACGCCTCTGCAGTCCTTCACCTCCACGCCCCGCCCGCTGGACGACGTACCGCCCTTCGTCTGGCACGGCTCCATCCGCTCCCCCGAGATCGCCGAGCAGGCCGCCTACTACGGCGACGGCTTCTTCCACAGCAACGTCTTCTGGCCGGCCGACCACGTCAAGCGGCTGGTCGAGCTGTACCGGACGCGGTACGCGCACTACGGGCACGGCACGCCCGAGCAAGCGATCGTCGGGCTCGCCGGGCATGTCTTCATGCGGAACAACTCCCAGGACGCCAGACGCGAGTTCCGCCCCTACTTCGATGTCGCGCCGGTGTACGGGCACGGGCCGTCCCTGGAGGACTACATGGACCAGACACCGCTGACGGTCGGCTCGCCACAGCAAGTGATAGAGAAGACACTGAGCTTCCGCGAGTACGCGGGTGACTATCAGCGCCAACTGTTCCTGGTGGATCACGCCGGGCTGCCTCTGAAAACCGTCCTTGAGCAGATCGACATGCTCGGCGAGCAGGTCATACCCGTGCTGCGTGAGGAGTTCGCCAAGGGCCGCCCGTCGGACGTGCCGGAGGCTCCGACCCACCGTTCCCTGCTCGCCGCCAAGGACGCCCAGATCAATTCCCAGGAGATGAGCGCCTGATGAAGCTCGTCGTCATATCGGCGGACTTGAGCCCACCCTCGCCCACTCGAGTGCTGGCCGACCGCCTCGCGGACACCACACGATGGCAACTGACGGCCCACGGGCACGAGGTCGACACCCGCGTGGTCGAACTGCGCGACCTGGCCGCCGATATCGCTCACGTCATGGAGACCGGGTCCCCAGGCTCGGACCTGAGGCATGCGGTGAAGACAGTCGCACAGGCGGATGGTGTCATCGCCGTCTCACCGATCTTCTCCGCCTCCTCCAGCGGGCTGTTCAAGTCCTTCTTCGACGTGCTCGACAACACCACACTGACAGGGAAGCCCGTGCTGCTCGCCGCCACCGGCGCCACGGCCCGACACTCGGTCACCCCGGAGCGCGCACTCCGGCCACTCTTCTCACGTCTGCGCGCGACCCTCGTACCCACCACCGTGTACGCGGCCACCGAGGACTGGGGCGCAGCCTGCCTCGCCGACCGCATCGTCCGCGCAGGCCGCGAGCTCGGCTCACTCATGGGCGGTCGCGCGGCCATCACCGAGAACACTGAGAGCGTCGTCCCCCTCAAGCAGTAGCTAGCCGCGCTCCGGCCGGAGCGACCTCTCGGACGTCTCTCACCCAAGTCTCTGTTGGTAACGTCCACTCCGCGCCAGCTTGCCAGTTCGTTACTCCTCAACGACGCGTCGTCGCCCCAAATGAAACGGCAAGGTGGATTGCACGGCGTTGGCATTAGTCCGACAGCAGCGGCTCTGTGCATGACCGCCGGGCGTCAGTCGACGACACGACAGATCAATCTCAAAGAAGTGGCCGAGGAGGCAGTATGTCGAAGATTCAGAGCGCGGTCCGAAGGCTGGGCGCGACCCGGGCATGGTCCGCCGTGGGACGTTTCCTGGCGCCTGCGGACCGCGTCCTGCTGAAAGTGACCCGTGGGCGCCTGGGAGTCGGGACGGCGGCCGGGCTGCGCACAGTGCTGCTGACGACGACCGGCCGAAGCAGCGGGCAGCCGCGGCAGGTGCCTCTGCTGTACGTCCGGCACGGCGGCGGCCTGGTGGTGGTCGCCTCGAACTGGGGCGGGCAGCGGCATCCGGGATGGTCGGCCAATTTGCTGGCGGAGCCGCTGGCAGAGGTTACCCACGCCGGCAACACGTGGCCAGTCCGCGCACGGCTGCTGACGGACCCGGAACGCGCGGAGGCATGGGCAGCGATCGTCGCCCACTGGCCCGCGTACGAGGGGTACGCCGAGCGCGCCACTGAGCGGACCATCCGGGTCTTTCACCTCACCAGGACCTGACTCCCCACCGCGCACGCGGATTCGTCGCCCGGGTCAACTCGCCACCACGAAAGGCCAGTTCCTTGTCATACTCCGGGCTGACGGCGATGGGCCGGACCTGCAGCAAGATCGGGGAGCTTTTCCCTCCACCGACGAATGCCCGGTCAAAGTGGTCATGAGCCGCGCCGACCAGGCACGGCGAGAGGCCCTGGCCAGCCAGAACCTCTCGGACATCCGGCTGGAGCTCGACCGAAGCCCCGGCACCAAGGACGTCATCCGGTCCGCCTTCAACTGAGCGAGGCGGCAGGGCGGCCAGGACTCGCGCGCGCATCGATCCGCCCGACGCGGGAGTTCGGGCTCAGCTCCCGGGCGAGTTCTTGGTCAGCGCGTCCATGAAGAGGTCGACGAGCGAACGGGCTTGCTCTTGCGTGCCGTGCCGCACGGAATAGGCGATTCCGCCCATGAGGAGCAGGACGTCAGCGGGGGCGACGTCGGTGCGCAGGCTTCCGTCCCGGGCGCCGGCCGCGAGGAGGGCGGCGACCGCGTCGGTGAGGAGGGCCAGGCTGTCGGAGTACGGATCGGTGCCGGAGGCGATGACCGCGTTCAGGGCTTCGGACATGCCGCTCTTGGCCGTGGCGTAGTGGATGAAGTGGTCCATCCACATGCGAGTGGCCTCGGCCGCCGGGTGCTGTGCCAGAAGGTCGCTCACCTTCTCGCAGACCTTGGTGAGTTGGCGCCGGTAGGCGGCGTCGATGAGTACTTCCCGCGTGGGGAAGTGCCGGTAGAGCGTTCCGACGCCGACACCCGCCTGCTTGGCGATAGCGGCAGGCGCGGTGTCCAGCCCCTGCTCGGCGAAGACCCGCGCGGCAACCTCCAGCAGGCGCTCCCGGTTCTGCAGCGCGTCACTCCTGGTGCGACGCGCCTTGGCGGGCATGCGGGTCCTCCGGCGTCGGCTCGGGATGATTTCCGGAACTCATTCCGTTTACAGTATTAAGCGGAATCCGTTCCGGTAGCACCTTACTCCAGGAGAGTTCCATGCCCGCTCCCTCCGACAAGGCCGTACGCCACTGGTTCATCACCGGGGCCTCCGGCGGCCTGGGACGTCACCTCACCGAGCACGCCCTCCGGAACGGCGACCGCGTCACAGCGACCGTCCGCCGCCCCGCCGCTCTGGACGACCTGCGCGAGACGTACGGCGACCGGCTGGCCATCGTGATCCTCGATCTCACCCTTCCCTCCGACGTCGACCGGGTGATCGCCGCGACAATCGCGTCCGGGCCGGTGGACATCGTGGTCAACAACGCCGGATACGCGGTCGTGGGCGCCGCCGAAGAAATGACCGTCGAGCAGATCCGCGACCAGATTGAGGTCCTCCTGCTCGCGCCGATGATGATCACCCGGGCTTTCCTGCAGCCGATGCGTGAGCAGGGCGGAGGCCGGATCATCCAGATCTCCAGCATGGGCGGCCAGGTCGCCGTCCCCACGCACAGCTCCTATCACGCGGGAAAGTGGGGACTGGAAGGCTTCACCGAGAGCGTCAGCCGCGAGGTCTCCGACTTCAACATCCATCTCACCGTCGTCGAGCCCGGCGGCACCCGCACCGGCTTCGCCTCGGCCCTGCAATTCACCCCGGAGACGGCCGTCT
Organism: Streptomyces sp. NBC_00370; assembly: GCF_036084755.1. NCBI lineage: Bacteria > Bacillati > Actinomycetota > Actinomycetes > Kitasatosporales > Streptomycetaceae > Streptomyces > Streptomyces sp. NBC_00370. The sequence continues at coordinate 8,438,222 of NZ_CP107968.1, read as the reverse complement.
ACCGGGACACCGCCGTCGGCCGGACGCGGCGCCACCTGGAGAGCATCGACGACAGCGACCTCACCGGCGACCCGGCCAAGCTCGCAGCCGCCGTCTACGACACCACCCGCGACCCGAACCCGCCGCTGCGTCTGCCTCTCGGCTCCGACACCTACAGTGCGGTCCACGCCGCTCTCACCGACCGTCTTGCCGCGCTCGAATCTCAGAAGGACGCGGCCGCGTCCGTCGCCTTCACCGACTGATCCGTCCCTGCGGCACCGCACGTCCGAGCGTCCTGAAGGGCCGGCCCACGCAGGGCCGGCCCACGGTCCGGGGCCGATATCGTCACGGCGCCGGGACGGGCGTCCTGTGGTCCTTCGCGAGGCCGTGGAGCGGACAGGGCCGCCCGGGGTCGCGCGGGCACAGGACCCACAGCTCCGACGCAATCGCCCGGTAGAGCCGGTACGGGGCCGGGCCGGTCACCTCCCCGAGTGCGAACGGTGTGACGCCGGTGCTGCCCGGCCGGGGGTACGCCTCCAGCGCGCGGTCGACGTCACTGCCCGACAGTTCGTACGCCTCGCCTACGGCGTACACGGCGCGGCCGTGGTACGGCGTGACGGTGGAGTCGAAGATGACGATGCTCACCTGCGGACGCTCGGCGAGGTTGCGGGAGTGCTGGGCGTCCGTGGCCGAGAGCCAGTAGAACTCGCGGTCGCCCGCCGGAGCGAAGTAGACCGGAGAGGTCCACGGGCGGCCGTCCGGGTCGACCGTGCCCAAGGTCAGGTAGAGGTTGGCGTCAACGACTGCGCGCGCGTGGGCCGCCAGGCCGTGGTCTGTCATGACACGAACTCCTTGCGCTGCTTGACGATTTGTACCGACGTCGTGGCTAGCGAGCGCGCCGACCGGACTCGCCCCGCGGCCCGATCTGGGGCCCTGTTCGGGACCGCACGCCCGGTCCGGGACCGCACGCCCGCTGCGCGCCGGCCTCAGCGGCGTACCGTGAACTTCAGGTGCAGGACCCGGTCGCCCTGGATGACCAGGTGCGGATCCTCCAGCAGATGCTGTCCGTCGATGCCGCCGAAGTAGCGCTTGCCGGACCCGAACACCACCGGCACCACGTCCATCGCCACCTCGTCCACCAGGCCGGCCGCGAAGATCTGGCCGCCCACCTCACCGGCGTTCACAGCGACGGTGCGCTCCCCCGCCAGCGCCTGCGCCTTCTCGATCGCCGCCTCGACACCGTCGACGAAGTGGTACGAGGCCTCCGGATGCCACCCCTCGGGCTTGGGCCGGTGGGACACCACAACGACGTGCTCGCCCGCCGGCGGCTGCCCCTCCCAGCCGTTCATCAGGTCGAACAGCGTGCGGCCCATCACGATCGTGCCGATCGACTCCCACATCGACCGTACGTACTCCGCCGACGCGCGTGAGACCTTGAAGCTGTTCCCGGCGCCGGAATGGTCGAATTTCCGCTCCCCGTCTCCGGGCCCTCGCCCGCCGGTGATCGGGGTGTCCCCGCTGAAGAGCCATTCGTGGAGCGGCCCGACCGCGTCGTTCTCGTCAGCGATGAAGCCGTCCACCGACACCACACTGTTCATGATCACCGTGCCCACAGGTCCTCCTCGGTATCTCGCCGCGCAGTCGTCCCGATCTTGTCGTGGTCGAGGGTGTCGGCGCTTGTAAGAAATCAATCTGCGGGCATCGGGCCGTTGTCCGGCGGGAAGCCCCGCTCGGCGGGGAACCGGCGCCGCAGCGCCAGGTAGGCCGTGGGTGTGTGGCCGGTGAAGTCCTTGAACTCCTTGCTGAAGTGGGCCTGGTCGAAGTAGCCGGCCGCCTGGGCGAGTTCGGCCCAGTCGACGGGGTTCCGGGCGTCCACGGACAGGATCAGCCGCGCGAAGCGGTAGATCCGCGCCACCCGCTTCGGCGTGACGCCGACATGCGCCTTGAACAGTGTGGCCAGGTGATTGCCGCTCACCCCCGCCGTGTCGGCCAGCGCGCCGACCGGAATCGCGCCGTGCGCGGTCTCCAGCCGCCCGGCGGTGTGCCGGACGAGCTCCAGACCGGACGGCGGCGTCTCGGCGAGCCGCGACAGCAACTCCTTCTCCACGACCCGCAACATCTCGGCAGCCGACGCGCTTTCGCCGACCTCGTTGCGTATCCGGTCCGCCGACCGCCGCCAGACAGCGTCGACGGGCACCCATCGGTTCCGCAGCTCGCTCACCGGCACACCGATGAACGGTGACAACCCCCACGGCTTGAAGTGCACTCCGACCAGCCGCACCGTCGCGGGGTACTCGACGAGGAAGCGCCTGGTCCACACACCCATGAACCAGCCGTCGGTGAACACGACGGGCGGCACCGCACAGTCGGAGTCCCGCAGCCGTACGGGACCGCCGAAGTGCAGGTACAGATGCGCCGACGGCATCGGCGGTACGTTCACCGAGTGATGGCGCGGCACTCCGGTCAGACAGTAGACGTCGTCGATGAAGCGGTCGAGCGGCGGCGCGGGTACTCGGCCGACGTATTCCATCGGCCCATTTTCCCCTGCCCCCGCCCGCTGATTCAGCCTGTTGCCGCCGGAGCCGGTCGCGACCGCTCGACCGGGATCCACAGCTGGGAGTCGGTCTCCGTGCCGAGCTCTACCGGCTGCGTCCGCAGGAGCTCCGGACCTGACCGGCTCGTATAGGGGTTCGAGGGGAACCATTGCGTGAACACGTCCCGCCACAGCTCCTGGAGGGCGCTTGGATAAGGCCCGTGGTTGTCGAAGACCGCCCAGGTCCCGGCCGGCACGTCGAGTCGGTCGAGACCGTCGAGACCCTCGACGGCCGCCCCGGGGCTGCTGACCACGCCGATCCAGTAGTCCGCCTCGGCGCCGTCTTCCCGACCGTCGGTCAGGTACACCGCCGCCGAGAGGATCCCCTCAGGCTCGCCACCGGTCAGCTCCTTCAGCCGTACGATTGTCTGCTCGTCCAGGCTCTCCACATGCGCCGTGGCGGCCTCGTTGAGCCCCTCTTGCACGAGAGGGACCCGGGCCTTCCTGCCGACGATCCGAAACGCCTTCTTCTCCACGATCCGGTACCGCATGGCCGTACTTCCTTCGACGACGACACGGAAGGACACGCGCGGCTGTGCCGTGAGCACCGCGCCCGTGCGTCGCGCCTCCGCCGGCCCGATGCCGTGAACCGACCGGAACGCCCGGGCGAACGCCTCGCCCGAGCCGTACCCGTACCGCACCGCGACGTCGAGCAGCGTCAGTTCCCCGGCGAGTACCTCGGCCGCGGCGAGCGTCATCCGCCGGCGGCGCACGTAGACCGGGAGCGGCATCCCGGCGAGGACGGAGAACAGCCGCCGGAAGTGGTACTCCGACACTGCGGCGATCCGGGCCGCCTCGGCCACGTCGACCTCCCGGTCGAGGCAGGCCTCCAGGTGATCCAGCGCCCGGTTCAACCGCTCCAGCACGCGTATCCGCCCTTCCCGCAAGCAGAGACAGTTCGTCCGCGCCCCGCCCGACAGAACCCGTGCGGGAATTGTCGGGCAGGAAGCCCCGACATTCCCCGAGGCTTGCGCCCATGACTGATGTTAAAGGGCAGTGCGAGCCGCAGTTCGCCGCCGTCCGTGCCGCCTTCGCGGCTTCGCTCGGCAAGGATGACGTGGGTGCCTCGGTCGCTGTCTGTCTCGACGGTGAGCCGGTGGTCGACATCTGGGGCGGGTACGCCGACGCGGACCGCTCCGCGAGTTGGGAGCGCGACACCCTCGCGGGCGTGAACTCCACGACCAAGAACATGACCGCCTTGTGCGCGCTCGTCCTGGCAGACCGGGGGCAACTCGACCTGTCCGCGCCGGTCGCCGCCTACTGGCCCGAATTCGCCGCGGCCGGCAAGGAGACCGTGCTGGTACGGCACGTGCTGTCGCATACCGCGGGGCTGCCGGACCTGGCGGGGCTGACAGCGATCGAGGACCTCTACGACTGGCAGAGCGTGACGGCGGGGCTGGCCGCGCAGGCTCCTGAATGGGAACCCGGCACGGCCGCCGGCTATCACGCGCTCACCTTCGGGTTCCTGATCGGTGAGATCGTCCGTCGCGTCACCGGCCGCAGCCTCGGCGAGTTCTTCGCCGAGGAGGTGGCCGAGCCGCTGGACGCGGACTTCCACATCGGGCTCACAGCCGAAAACGACCACCGCGTCGCGCCGCTCATCCCGCCGCCGTCACTGAACGACACGTACGCCTCCAGCACACCTCACGGACCGGACGGCACTCGCCGGGAGGTCACGGGTCCCGCGATCCGGGTCAAGGACGTCAACTCCGTGGCCTGGCGCCGTGCGCAGATCCCCGCGGTGAGCGGTTTCGGCAACGCCCGGTCCGTCGCCCTGGTCCAGTCCGTGCTGGCGAACCGGGGAACGGCCGGCGGCGTACGACTGCTGTCCCCGCGGGGCTGCGAGCCCGCGCGGCAGGAGGTGTTCCGCGGTGTGGACCGTGTGCTGCGCACGCCGGTGTGCTGGACCATGGGCTTCGGCAAGTTCGGCAACACCTTCGGCTGGGGCGGCTGGGGCGGCTCGTTGGTCGCGAGCGACCCCGACTCACGTATGACGGTGGCCTACGTCATGAACCAGATGATCGACCGGGAGCAGCAGGGGGACGACCGCGGCATGGAGATCGTCATGGCTGCCTACAGCGGACTGCGGTGACAACCCGCGGGCCGCGCCGCCCGCCGACACGGTGCCGAAGGCGCCGTGGGATTCATCCGGCGCTTTTCAGTTAAATGTAAAGCGCGGAGTAATCGTCAATGTCAATGTCTCTGTAATTCGTTCGGGCGGTCGGCGGGCGGGTGAGGCATCGATTGAATTGCGCATGGATATGCACGGGGTGAGAAATGACGTCCAGTGCAAGGAAGTTCCTCCATGCGTATGCGCATGACCCTGGCCGCTGTTGCGGCCGCCGCCTGCGTCGCCCTGACCGGCGCGGCAAATCCCTCTCAAGCCCATACCCCCACGTCGGAACAGAGCGCGAGCGCCGCTCTGCGACACGCGGCCGACCAGTGCGGGGCGGGAGAGATCTGTTTCTGGCAGAACAGAAACTATTCGGGTACGCCGTGGCGGTGGACGCCCGGCTCGGGATACCGCGACATGCCGGCCTATCTTCACGACCACGTCTATTCGTTCTACTCCAACGCCAACGGCTGCTTCATCGACTGGGCCCCTCAGGAGAAGCGGAGGGTCGGCGTCGGCGACTACGCCAAGGTCTACGACACCAACTTCGGCAAGCGGATCGACGCGGTGGGCCCCACCTGCTGAGTGCCGCCTCGCGCCCGCCGCTGCCCGTTCGATCCGAACAGGCAGCGGCGGGCGCCGTGTTCCAGCGGGCGACCGTCGACCGCTCCTGACTTTCGCGTTGCGCAGTCAGCCTGCTACGGTCCTGGCTATGCCTATACGTAGTCAGAGATCGGTCATACCGGGACCCCGGACCGCCCCACGCACGCCCGTCACTGCCGAAGGAGGGCGCGTCCCCCGCCGGTGGCTGGGCCTGATCGTGGTGTGCCTCGGCGTCATGATGGCGTTCGTCAACATCACCGGCACCATCTCGGCGCTCGGCCGCATCCAGGACGACCTGCATATCTCGCCCGGCACGCTCGTCTGGCTGACCAGCGCGTACAGCCTGGCAGTGGTCAGCCTGGTCATGTCGGCGGGCACCCTCGGCGACCTGTTCGGCCGGCGGCGGACCTTCATCTCAGGCGCGGCCGTCTTCACCGTCGGCAGCCTGCTGGCCTTCGTCGCCGACAGCTCCGGCGCACTCATCGCCGCACAGATCGTCATGGGCGTGGGCGGGGCCGCCGTCCTGCCGTCCAGCCTCACGATCGTGACCACCACCTTCACCGATCCGAACGAGCGGACCACCGCGATCAGCGCCTGGGCCGCCTGCTCGGGTCTTGGTCTCGCCGTCGGGCCCCTGATCGCCGGTGTGCTGCTGGAGCACTTCTCGTGGCACGCCGTCTACCTCACCAATCTGCTGATCGGAGTCGCGGCCGCCGTACTCGCCCCGTTCTTCGTGCACGAGAGCAAGCACCCCTCGCGCCGGCTCGATCCGGCCGGCGTGCTGCTCGGCACTCTGACGCTGGCTTCCGCCACCTATGCGATCATCCAGGGCGGTTCGACGGGCTACGCCGAGCCGCCGATCATCGCCATGTACGCGGTCTTCGTCGTCTCTGCGAGCCTCTTCGTGCGCGTGGAACTGCGCCACCACGACCCGATGCTCGACCTGCGCCTCTTCCGCAGCGCCTCGTTCAGCGCCGTGATGGGGATCGCGGCGACGGCCATGTTCGGATTCGTCGGTGTCGCCCTGCTCAGCGTGCTCTACATGCAACGTGCCAGGCAGGACACCACACTTGAGGTCGGCGTGCGGATGCTGATCCTGTTCGGCACCTTCGTCGCCGTCAGCGCCATCGCGCCACGCCTGGTGCGCAGGCTCGGCTTCACCGTGCTTCTCACCGCCGGCCTGGTGTTCATGGGTGCGGGCGCCCTCATTCTGCTGGAGACCGGCCCGTTCGACGGATACGGGGCGATGTGGCCGGGGCTGCTCGTGACCGGTATCGGCGGGGGTCTGCTGATCGCCCCGTCATCGGCCGCCGCGGTCAGCAGCGTCCCCGCGCTGCAGGCCGGCATGGCGGCCTCGGCCATCAACATGGCCCGCCAGCTCGGCAGTGTCCTCGGCCCCAGCGTGCTGGGCACCATCGTCACGACGCACTTCCCCGACAACCTCCACCACCGGCTCGTCGACGCCGGGATACCCGGCTCCGCCGCCGACACGATCGTGGCCGGCGCCTCACACGGAGGCGGCGGAGCGGAACTGCCCGCGTCCGTGGCCAGGACCGTCGCGCAGGCGGTGCCGGAGGCGTTCACCGACGCCGTGCACCGAGGATTGCTCGTCGGCGGTGTGGTGTTGCTGATCGCCGCCGTTCCCGCCGCGTTCTTCGTCCGCCACCGGGTGGCGGGTGCGCCCACCCTGTCCCCGGCGAGCAGCGACGGCCCGGTGAGCACCGCCCCAGACCGGACCGACGGATAGTGGCCACCAGTGGCTTTGGGCGGGCATAGTCAGGGAGGTACGCTCGCGATATGGACGATCTGTCGAAGGGCCGAGACGTACAGGCCCAGGCCCTGGCCAACTGCCCGGTGTCCCGGACGTTCGATGCGGTCGGCACCCGCTCGTCCCTGCTCATCATCCGGGAGGCCTTCTTCGGCACCCGCCGGTTCCAGGACTTCACCGAGCGCGTGGGCATCGGCGAAGCCGCCACGGCGGCGCGCCTGAAGGATCTGACCACGTCAGGATTCCTGGAGAAGGTGCCGTACCAGGAGCCCGGCCAGCGCAAGCGCTACGAGTACCAACTCACCGAGAAGGGCCAGGACTTCTTCACCGCCATCATGTCGCTGCGCGACTGGGGCGAGACCTGGGTCTCCGACGGCCACAAGGCCCCTTGGCGCTTCATGCACAAGGACTGCGGGGCCGAGGTCCACTCGGTGACGCGCTGCTCCGCCGGTCACGATGTCGCCGCCGCCGACTGCGTCGCGGTACGGGACCCGAACCGCGCCGCCGCCGAGCGGATGTCCTGACTCCTGACGGCCGGGCGCCCGGGATCTACGTCCCGTAGCACGCCCGCTCGTTGCCGCCAGGCAGGCGAGCGATTTCCAGGCAAATCAACGTGCCCTCGACGAGGGAGTTCGCCGTTATGGCCGATCCAGGTCGAGCGCGACTCAGCCTCGGGTGAATGTGGTCCCAGCCCGTCGCGCGCGGTGCGGTACAGCTGCTGTCGGCATCTGGGATCCGGCTCAACTCCTCTGGTGCCCCCCACGCCGAGTTACCCGTCGTTGCCGCAGGTATGTCAAGCGGCGAGGTACAGGGCGTGTGACGCCAGGCGATAAAAGGCCGTGCTGGCGGCCTGACGGCTCCGCAAGCTCCGTCCGGCTTGCCGCGCCGCTCGCCGCGAGGCCGCACGACGAGTATGTTGTAATGGAAGTAGTTACGACAGCGAGGAGGTGCGATGAGCGCGAACAGCAGGCTGACAGTGGCGGTGCACGCCGTGACGTGGATCGGCCTCTATCGGAGCCGCGGTTTCGAGGTCGCCACCTCGGAGCAGATCGCGGACAGCGCCGGCACCAACCCCGTGGTGATCCGCAGACTGCTCGGGCAACTCCGGGCAGCCGGGCTGGTGGAATCCAGGCGCGGCGCCGGGGCGGGCTGGACGCTCACCCGCGACCTCGCGGACATCACCATGCTCGACGTGTACGACGCGATCGAATCAGGCCCTCTGTTCGGTATGCACCACGCGGAGCCCAACCCGGACTGCGTCGTGGGGGCCGGAATCCAGCCCGCCCTCGGGAACGTCTACGGCCGGCTGGAGGAAACACTCCGCGCCGAGCTGGCGGCCACCACTCTCGCCGTAGTACTGAGCGACACTCTCGCGACCCCCTGAAACCGCGCGCGACCTGCGTGCGGTTTCGGCGGGCCTAAATGTAACCAATACAGTTACCTCAAAGTCAGGTGAACGTCATGACCGAGAACAACGGCAGGACCGTACTGGTGACCGGCGCGTCGAGCGGCATCGGACGGGGCATCGCCCAGCGCTTCGCCGACGACGGCGCCCGCGTCTACCTGACCGGCCGGCGTGCGACAGAACTGCAGACCGTGGCGAAGGAGATCGGACCGCAAGCGGTGGCCGTACCCTGCGACAGCTCGGACGCGGCCGATCTCGACCGCCTCTTCGACGTCATCCGGCAGAGCGGCCACCAACTGGACGTCGTGGTGGCCAACGCCGGAGTCGGGAACTTCTCCCGCCTCGAAGAGGCCACCGAGGACCAGTTCACCCGGACCTTCGACATCAACGTGAAGGGCACACTGCTCACCGTCCAGAAGGCACTCCCCCTGCTCGCCCCGAAGGCCTCCGTCATCCTGCTGGGCTCCACCAGCGCGAGCGAGGGCGGCGAAGGGCTGGGCCTGTACGCCGCGTCCAAGGCGGCCATCCGCAGCCTGGGCCGCACCTGGGCAGCCGAACTGGCACCGCGCGGGGTACGGGTCAACGTGATGATCCCCGGCCCCATCCGCACGCCCGGAATCGACGGACTCGCGGCCGAGATGGGGATCGGCGACGAGCAGGTCGAAGAGGCATTCAGCGCGAAGGTCCCCCTGGGCCGCGTCGGACGCCCGGAGGAAGTCGCCGCACTCGCCGCTTTCCTCGCCGGCGACGAAAGCTCCTTCATCACCGGAGCCGAATTCTTCGTCGACGGCGGACTGGTCCAGGTCTGAGACACCGAAGCCGCACCACCGTGTTCGCCGAGCGGATCGACGTGTGGGGGGGCGGATCCGCCTGGGGAACCGAGCTGCGAGGTCCCCCCGGCGCGCGGTACGGTGCGCCGATGTCAGCGATCAAGAAGTTCCAAGTCACCTTTGACTGCGCAGAACCTGAGCGTCTCGCTCGTTTCTGGTGCGAGGTGTTGGGGTACGTCCTACCGCCTCCGCCGGAGGGCTTCACCACCTGGGACGATTTCAACCGCACCCTGCCTCCTGAGAAGCAGGGCTCATGGTCCGCCTGCAGTGATCCCACAGGCGCGGGCCCGCGCCTGTACTTCCAGCGCATCCCCGAAGGAAAGATCGTTAAGAACCGGGTGCATCTCGACGTCCGGGTCGGCACCGGGCTCGTGGGGGACGAACGCCTCGCCACGCTCGAAGCCGAGTGCGCGCGACTGGTCGCGCTCGGCGCCACCCACGTGCAAACGCTGTACGCCGATGAGGAAAACGAATCGTGTATCCCCATGCTGGACATCGAGGGGAACGAATTCTGTATCGACTGAGATACTCAGTCCAGCAAGGTGGCCGTGAAGATCTCGCGGTGGTCCACAAGCCAGTCCTGGATGCGGTCCCACCGTTGCCAACCACCACGCTCGGACAGCACCTGTGTGTAGACACAGTCGCCAACGCTCACTCGGTCGGCGACGAAGGTCCGGCAAGTTGCGGTGGCCTGTTCGATGATGCCGGGCAGTTCAGCGCGGTCTTGCGAGGCAAGTCCGTAGCTGTCGGCGAGGATTCGCAGTCGCATCGGAGCATCCAACCCGGCGGGGTGGAGGACTGCCGCAGACGCGGGGTCGAGCATGGGGACCCAATAGCGGGCGGTCATGGCGAGGTCCCACAGCGGTCGCCCGGGCGCTGCCAGATCGAAATCGATCAGGGCCGTCGCGCAGCCGTCGCGGAAGACAACGTTCTCCGGGCACACGTCGTTGTGGCACAGCATCGTTCCTCCCTCCGGGTCGGCCAGAGCCTGGGGCCAGGGGGCAAGGGTGTCCACGGTGATGGCCACGCTGGCGTCGTGCAAGCGTCGCAGCAGGCCTCCCACCGAACTCAGAGCGGACTCCGTCATCGCCCAGCGGGGAAACGGCGGCAGGGCAACGTCGCCGGGGATGTAGGTCAGCTGCTCGCGGCCGTCCGCTGTGAGCTGGAGCGGGGACGGAGCCCCGTCGAAGCCGTGCTCCTCAAGCGCGCGGAGGTGGGCGTGAAGGGCGCGCGCAGCAGGCGGCGCCGGGCGTTCCACCAGGGAACCCCGATGAAAGACCGCGCCTGCGTTCATCATGCCGCCGTCGAGTGCTTCGCCCTGTGCCGCCCCGTCCTCAGCTGTCATGTCGATCACGCTATCGGGAGGTCGACGCTGGTTGGGATCGTTCCGGCAGGCGCTTCGAGCTTGGCGGGCCACCGCACCGGCACACGGGAAAGGTGGCAGCGCCGTGATCTATGACCCCCATAGCGCTCACGGCGCTGCCACGCTTCCTGGTGCCCCGCCAACGGCTCCCCAAGGCTGCGGCACGACACTCGCTCGATGTTCGGTGAACATGCCGGCTCACAGGCGTGGCCAGGGTGCGTGAACGGGCGCGCGCGTCTGAGCGGGGACGCCGACGAGGGCGGCGGCCTGCGGGTAGGTGTGACTGCCGAGCATGACGAGCCGTAGAAGCACGTGCTCCCAGCACAGTCCGCAGCTGTTCGACGTCGATGCGCCCCTTGTTCAGGCCGCCGTACATCCCGCCGTGACCACGCCGATGTTCAGGGGTGAGCGTCAGATCCACCGGGCACTTCACCGGGCCGCCCGTGCACAGCACCGCGTCCGCGAGCTCGAACAGTTCATCTCGCCGGGCGGTCAGACACGGCATAGAAGTCGCTCCCCGGAACCGGGACACGCGGGCCACCGCATCCCGTGCAAGCCCGGACTGGGGCAGGTGCCGTTGAGCGCGGCACGTATGAGTTCAACGGACCGCTTGTTGTGGTCGCGGCGGGTGAGTACTGCCCTGTTGTCGCAGACGGCGAATCCGCGATACGCGCCGACCTTCACCTGGGAGTGCTCCAACTCGCCTGCAGCATCATCGGCTTGAGGTGACTCCGAACTCTCTACGAAACGATCAGTAGGTCTGCGAGTGGCCCTTCCGGTCAGCTCGCGTCCGGGGCGGTGATGATCTTGCCGTCCTTGTCGAGGGTGTGGGTGTTCCAGTACACGTCCCACTTGTCGTCGACCTGCTTGGGCACCTTGCCCGTGGGGTACCGCACGTATCCCGCCGAGGGCTCTTCCTTGTCCGAGAAGCAGGCCGATCCCGTACCGCCCACCGCCAGGGCGGGGTACTCGCCGTGGCTGCAAATGGCCTCCTTGTATTCGAGGCCGGCGCAACCGGTGAGGACACCGACTGCGGCGGCGCTCACGAGGGCGGCCGCGACGACGCGGACCCGTCCGGATCTGAGGGCGGAGGCGGGTCGGTTGATGCGGGGCGTGGCCATTGGTTCTCTCCAGTCGCTCGGTGTGCCCCTACCCTCGCCGTTGAGGGGCTGCCGCGCCGTGAGTACCCGTACTCAGAAAGGCCGGACGGGATGCTCAACATGCTGGGGTGACCGCACCCCCATCCCGGCAGCCGGGTCTACTACCTCGTTCGTTGCGAAGGGCAGAGATGCCGTGGTGGTTTCGTTCCCCACCGCGCCCCGTCGTCCACAGCGAACTGGAGATCGCCGGGTGGCACTTGGCCCGGGCGCTCGTCACCGTTGAAGGAGTTGTCGAGCAGCATCAGCACGTCGTGATCCTCGAAGAGGACGCGGGAACAGGCGTCCCAGTCGGAGTTCCCCTCGCTCCTCGGGTAGGCCGACCTCGCCACTTCGTTCCGGGCTCCCACCCTCCCCGCGGGACGGATGCCTACCCGTACCAAGTGTCGCCGCAAGTCCAGAACTCCGGCCCCTGGCGCCACATCTGCGGTGGATCGAACACCCTCGACCCCACCGGTACGGCCTACCCAGTGCGGAGTTGATCCGGCGCGCGGCCCAGGACGCCTGCGGCTCCGTAACCGGGTCAGCCAACGCGCTCCGCAGCACCATGCTTGTCGACCAGGTCCACCTGCGGTCGGCCGGGAACCTCGCGGTTCTCGGGGCCGGTGGCACGGTCAGCTGGGGAAGCGGCGGAGCTCGCAGGACTATCCGCCCGCGGCTGGACCGACCATGGCGTCACACGGCTGTTGTGCGCTGCGGTCTACATTGGGAAATCACGCGCCCCGAACCAGCCGGAAGTGACGATCATGCCCTTCGCTGACCAACTGATCAGCGCCCAGACCGCACGGACCCTGACCGAGACCCTTCGCGCGGTTCTTTCAGGTGCCGAACTCCCCTCGTTGCGGGCGGCCGCAGGGCGGCTCGGCCCTCTGTCGCTGCGCGAGCGGGCCGACCTGCTGCGGGACGCGCTGCTCACGGACGTGACCGGGGACTACGCCGAGTTGGCGCGCGTCGTGCGAGCCGCCCGGGACAGCGGGCCGGCGTTCAGCGGATGGCTGATCTGGCCGGTCACCAGCGCGTTGGCCACGAAGGCCGTCGCCGAGGAGACCGGTGCCGCCTTCGACGACGCGATGGCACTCCTGGCGGAACTCACCGGTCTCCTGACCTCTGAATTCGCGCTACGGGTCCTGCTGCGGCACGACCTGGACCGCGCGCTCGGGATCATCGCCGGGTGGACGGCGTCCCCCGACGGCGACGTGCGCCGCCTCGCCTCGGAGGGCACCCGGCCCTACCTTCCCTGGGCCATCCGGATCCCGGCCCTGACCGCCCGCCCCGGCGCCACGGTGCCCGTCCTCGACGCCCTCTACAGGGACGAGAGCGATTACGTCCGGCGGTCGGTCGCCAACCACCTCAACGACCTGAGCCGCGACGAGGCCGACCTCACCGTGGCCACCGCCGGCCGCTGGCTCGGCGCCCCCGCCCCCACCACGGCCCAGCTGGTGCGCCACGGACTGCGCACCCTCGTCAAACGCGGCCACCCCGGCGCCCTCGAACTGCTCGGCTTCGCCCCCGCGACGGTAGAGATCGACGGGCCCCTGCTCGACCGCACCAGCGTGCCGTTCGGCGGCAGCATCCGCTTCACCGCCACCATCCGCAACACCGGCACCGAGCCGGCCCGGCTGGCGATCGACTACGTGGTCCACCACCACAAGGCCAACGGCTCACAGAGCGCCAAGACATTCAAACTCACCACCCGCACCCTGTCCCCGGGCGAAACGATGAAGGTCAGCCGCGAGCACTCCTTCCGCCCCATCACCACCCGCCGCTACCACCCGGGCCCGCACGCCATCGCCCTCCAGGTCAACGGAGTCGCCTCGGACACGGCGAAGCTGGAACTCGAGGCGCCCTGAACAAAAGACCTCCCCAGCACGTCCCGCAGCACCAGTACGACGCGGCGTGTGGGCTGCGGCCGGCGGGATGTGCTGTGGCCCAGCCGGCGGCTTCGCCTGGCGAGGGCCGTCGCTCGCGTGGCTCATCCAGATCGAAGCCCGCGGGGGTACGCGGTCGACGCGGAGGCCGGCCGGAAAGGAGTCCTGGCTCACCGTCGTACCCACCCGTGGCCAGGAACGCGGGTGGGCAGGACCGTCGTGCATCACCCCCGTAACAAAACGATCAACTTCCTTGTGCGGGCCATGTCCACTCCCGTGCAGTGGGCTGATGCACTTTCCAACGGCAGCCGGTCGGCACTTCCGCCACCTGCGCATGTGGCACGCTGTGCCGGTCTCCCTCATAGTGGTGGCCGTGGTGGCGTTTCTCGTCCTCCGGCCGTCCGACGGCGGGCGCTCGGTGCCCAACAGCCCCTGTCTGGCAGCCGATTCAGCGCGCGATGACACACCCGCGACCCCCGACCTCGACGGGGACGGCTTCGCCGATCTGGTGTACGAGAACGTCGACACGGAGAACTTCGACCTGATAGTCGTTCCCGGCTCCGAACACGGCCCGGACCACGACCGTACGACCGCACTCACACGCCACGACCTCGGTGTGCCGGATCACATCCAGACGGGCGACGACCCGTGGCAGCCCACGGTCGCCGACCTGGACGAGGACGGCCACGCCGATTTCGTCATCAGCAGCGCGGCCAGTGTCCTGTGGGGAGGTCCCAAGGGCCCGCAGGCCGGCGGACCACACGTGCGCCTCCCACTGCCGGGCAGCGGCTACCACACCGCGCCGGTCGCAGGCGACTTCGACGGGGACGGCCACACCGATCTCGCGGTCTTCAAGGACTCGAACGAGAACCGGGAACTGGTCGTCATCAAGGGACCGTTCAAGCGCTCCGGCGCCGCCGCCCGGATCGTGCAGATCCCCAGCCCGGTCCACGAGGGGGCGACACCCGTACTGGTCGCTGGGGACGCGAACGACGACCGGGCCACCGATCTCGTGCTCTACGGCTCTCCGTGGGATCCGCCCCTGCTGTTCACCGGCGGTGCCCGTACCGCCGGCGGCTTGAGCAAGGACCCAGTGCGGCTGCCGGAGGGCGAGAACGTCGTCTTCGGGGACTTCGACGGCGACGGGCGCCAGGATGTCGCCATCGGGCGGAGCTTCGTCGACAGCTACGACGAGGACGTCACACCCCACCGGCGAGGCCAGGTCAGCGTCCGTTACGGGAAGGAGCCGGGGACGTGGGTCACCATGGACGGCGGCGGCTTCAAGGAGGGCTTCGGCACCAGACTCGCCGCCGAAGACTTCAACGGCGACGGCTGCGACGACCTGGCCGTACAGCTCACCAAGAAGAAGGAGGCGGGGGACGCACGGATCGAGGTGCTGCGGGGCGGCTCGGAGCACGGGCTCGGGTCGAAGCCCTGGCGCGCCACCAAGCGCTCCACGCCGGGTGAAGACGGCCCCCTCGACGGCACGCTCTTCGCCGTCAACGACTGGGACGGCGACGGCCGCGCGGAAATGGCCCTTCTCGGCGGCGACAGATGGTGGATCACCGACGGTACGGACCGCGACAAGGCATCCTTCCCGCTCGCCTCCGGCAAGAACCGAGGTGCGTAGCACATGAGTGTGGTCCCGGGGCCAGGCCGTGACACGCCCGCCGGGGCCTGCGCTCCGGCTTGAGTGCTTTGCACAGGCCGCACAGGCCGGCCTTCTCTGTGGTCATGGCACACCGATGGTGCCGGCGATTTCGCCGGCACCATCGACGTAGCCTGGTGGGGCGCACCGCGCTCGGCGAGTTGCTTGCGAAGGTTCGGCGGTGTGGCGCCGGGTTGCGGCGCGGCTCAGCCGCGAATCGCGGTGGTTTCGCGGGTGAACTGGCGGTGGCCGATCAGCTTGTAGGCCACACGAGCGGGGGCCGGCACGACCTTCATGAACCTTCGCCGTTCCGCGTCATCGGTTTCCTCGGTGATGTGGCCGAGGATGACGAGCCTCCGTGTGAGGGGGATCGCGCGCATGCCGTGCTTGCCGAGGGCGTCCCATTCGCGCTGCGTCAGTGTGATGGCGACGATCGGCAGTATG
Source organism: Streptomyces sp. NBC_00370 (assembly GCF_036084755.1). NCBI lineage: Bacteria > Bacillati > Actinomycetota > Actinomycetes > Kitasatosporales > Streptomycetaceae > Streptomyces > Streptomyces sp. NBC_00370. The sequence goes on along the minus strand of NZ_CP107968.1, from coordinate 8,422,451 downwards.
TCCTGCTCCTCCTCGGCCAGGTGCTCGATCAGTGTCGGCATCATGGTGTCGATGCGCGCGGCCATTCGCTCGCCCGCGGCAGCGTCCGCGCTCGCCGTCCACGCAGGCAACTCCGCGTCGACCGCTGTGACGGCGTCGTCGACCTGCGCGTGCTGCGCGTCCATCCGGTCCATCAGCTCGGGGTCGAGGGCAGCCCGCTCACGCAGCAGCGGAAAGAGCAGCTCGTCCTCACCGGTGTGGTGCGTGTGGAGGAAAGTCAGCATCTCCCGGGCGTGCGCACCGATGACCCTGGATCGCGCGCGGTCACCGGCTGCGGCGCGGAACAACCGGGGAAGCTGACCGAACTCTCGCCGCAGGACGCGATGGATCAGCACCATCTCATGGGTGTCGACGCCGGGCCCCGAAGCATTCACCGTGCCTCCTCGACGCTCACGGCGTTCTGGACGGCTTCACGCGCCGTGGTGGCCGGCCGGCCGAGGAGCTTGACCAAGTCGTCGCTGTCGGTGAACAGCTCTCCGCGTGCCAGCCCGGCATCGGCGTCAGCCACTGAGGCGGCCATCTCCGGAGGCAGCCCCGCACCCGCCAACATCGCGGTGTAATCGGCGACCGGCATGTCCTGATAGGCGATGGGGGTGCCCAGGACATCGCTGAACGTGGTGGCGAGTTCGGTCAGTGTGAAGGGCGCTCCGCCGAGTTCGTAGGTCGCTCCAAGGTGCCCGTCCTGCGTCAGCACCGCGGCCGCGACCGCCGCGAGGTCACGTCGGCCGGCGGCACTGACACGCCCGTTCTGCGCACTGCCCAGCAGTGCGTGGTACTGGGTGATCATCGGGAGCTGGTCGGTGTAGTTCTCCAGGTACCATCCGTTACGCAGGATGACGAACGGCAACCCGCTGCCACGGAGGTATTCCTCGGTGCGGCGATGCGCGTCGGCGAGCGTCATCTGCGCGGTCGAGGCGTTGAGGATGCTGGTGTAGACCATGCGGGAGACACCCGCCCGGCCTGCCGCGTCGATGGCGTTGCGGGCGTTGTCGAACCGCTCACCCACCGTCGTCGTGGATACCAGCACCATCGCGTCGGCACCCGCGAAGGCGTCGTCGAGGGTGCCCCGGTCGGCGAAGTCCGCGCGCCGCACGGTGATCCCCTTCCGTGCGAGGTCGGTGAGTTTGCCGGTGTCCCGGCCGGTGGCCACGATCTGCTCCGGCGGGGTTCCGGCGGCGAGGAGCTGATCGACGATGAGTCGGCCCAGGTGACCTGATGCTCCGGTGATGACAATGGACATGGTGTTTCCTTTCGACGCGTGTTCGGTGTGGGTGCGTTACGGCGCCAGAGGGCGCTGCACCCGCCGCACCGGCGGCCGGCGTGACGCTCAGAACGCTGGCGTCACGGCCACGTGCGATGAGCGGCGTGTTAGTTCCAGCCGCCGTCGGCCTCGATGGTGGTGCCGGTGATGAAGGACGCCTCCGGGGAGAGCAGGAAGGCGACCACGGCGGCGATTTCGTCAGGTTGGGCCAGCCGGCCGAGTGCGCTCATCGAGCGGATGAGCGCGGGAAGCGGCACATCGGCGAGGGCGGGGTGGACATAGTTGGGGGCATAGTTGGCCATGCGCGTGGCGATGGCACCTGGGGCGATCGCGTTGATGGTGATGTTCCGCTCGGCCAACTCGGGGGCGAGATTACGCACCATGGCCGGGATGGCGGCCTTGCTTGCCGCGTACAGGGCGTGCTGGTGAACGGCCAGGCGCGCACTGACCGAGGAGCTGAGCACGATCCGGCCCCCGTCGGTCATCGCGGCTACCGCAGCCTGGGTGACGAACAGCTGCCCGGCCACGTTGGTCTGAAAAAGGCGGTCGAAGTCGGCCTGGGTGATGGTTTCCAGCGCTCCGAAGTGCTCGACCCCGGCGTTGCTGACCAGCAGGTCCAGGCCCCCGAACTCGGACACCACCGCACCGACCAGCTCGTGAGTCTGTGCCCTGTCACCGATGTCGGCCGGGAAGGCCGACGCGGCATGCCCGCTGTCGCGGAGTTCGCCGACGAGCGCTTCGGCGGCGTCCTTGTCGGATCGATAGTTGACCGCGACCGTGGCCCCCTGGGCGGCGAGCCGCCGCACGATCGCGGCTCCGATTCCGCTGCTGCCTCCGGTGACCAGGACCCGCTTGCCTGCCAGGTTCGGTGTCGATGTCATGACGCTACCCGCGTTCTCTGTCTTCTTCGTATGTGAACGGTCCCTGGGTCGCACCGCCCGTTCCTTCAGCGAAGCGACCTCTGCACTAGTCAGGAACATTGACTACTCTAGTCACGTGACCGCACCGATGGCAACAGCAGCCGGAACGCCGCCGGCGGCCGTCGGCCTTGACGTAAGGTGTGAACCTGGCGGATGCAGGTGGGCGACGGAGCCGAAAGTGGTTATGGACGACGAGCAGCGGGTCAATCTGGGGACGTCGCTGTTCATCCCGTACCGGTACACCGAGGATCGGATGTTCCGGGCCCTGCAGGACGCCGGGTTCGACGACTGGACCCTCGCCCAGTGCCGAGTGTTCCAACGCGTCGCCCCGGACGGCTCGCGCCTCACGGACCTCGCCGACCAGGCACAGATGAGCAAACAGAGCGCCGGCGTACTGGTGGATCAACTGGAACGCCTCGGCTACGTCCGCCGGGTCCCCGACCCCACGGACGGGCGCGCCCGGTTGATCGTGATCGAGGAGCGCGGCCGGCGGGCGGTCGAGGTAGCCTCGGCGACCCTCGACGAGATCCTCGCGGAGTGGAAGGCCTACCTGGGCACCCGCAACTTCACGTTGCTGCACCAGATCCTGGACCAGCTCCGCGAAATCACCGACCCCTACGCCCGCTAGCTCCCAGCCGCGCCGAGCCGTCCGCCCCCGAATCCCGCATCGCCGAGACGCCAGTACTCACAGGCTTGGGCTGCACCGCTACCTAGTCAGTTTGATTGACCATCTCGTCAATGATCCTGACTCGTTCAGTGCGAGAGGGGCGCGAGCGGCGGGCGCTGGCTGCCTGGCGGCTGCTCGGCGTCGAGGTGGGCCCGGTGCGTCGCTTCCCCGGGTGAGCGCGTCCCTTTCCCCGGATGAGTGCGCCCGTTTGCCGAGGGAGCGCGGGCTGTCACCCGCCGTTGGACTGCCGTACGCCTTCCGCCAGTGGCTTGCCACCATCGCGGAAGGCGCCCCCGACCACGAGTGGTTCCACGCCGACCGCACTCCCCGCTCAGATCGGTCCCCACACAGACCGTGGCGGCGCCCGGCCAACGCCGCCACGAGCCACCGAGGCTGATTAGGCGCCGGATCGCAGACCCACCGCAGCACCGGCTGCTGCTTTCCAGTAGTCCCAAAGGCCTTCGCGAACCTCTCACGAACTGGCGGTCGGACCCGCGACTCCCCGGCGAGCGGCAGGGCCCGGACACCGTCGGCAAGCGGCATCTCGGCGGCCTGCGCGGGAATCACAGTCAGCAGAGGCTGGACGGTGAGGGAAGCCAGCACACAGGCACGCAGAGTCTTGATGACGCATCAGATTGCAGCCCGGGCCCCGCCCCACTGGGTAGGAACCACGGGATGCTCACCCGACCGGAGGACCGCCTTCACCGCAAAAACGATCAACCGAGGGAGACGGTGGCCAGCGGCTCCCCGAGGATCGCCCGGTGGGTGGGCAGCTGGGAAACCGTGGTCAAGGCCAGGAAGTCACGGTGACTTCGCCGGCGCCGATGTCGCGCCGGGGGTGGCGCTGCTGCGCGCGGCCGAACGTCGTGTGGTCCTTGAGGGGGTGGACGTCTCCCCTTATGCCCTCACCCGGTGACCAGCCGCAGGAGCGCCGTCACGACGACGGCGCCCAGGATCGCCACCGGCAGCGGTGCCCTGCACAGCCGCAGTGCGGGTACGGCGGCGAGTCCGGCAACCATGGTCGGGTCCAGGTCGCGCCATCCCGCGCCTACGACGTTCACCACGACGAACGCGGCGAGCAGCGCGGGCGCCAGGAGCGCGATCACCGAGCGGGCGCGCGGGGGCAGTTCGCGGTCGCCGAGGACCGCGGGGCCGACTGCCTTGAAGGCGAAGCTGATGAGCGCGACAGCGCCGATGGCGAGCCACGGTGTCATGACGCGGCCTCCCTGCTGCGGTCGGATTCGGATGCGGAGTGGGAGCCGGAGTGCGACTCCGAGCCGGGGCCGGAACGGCGGGGCGGGCGTTTGACGAGGGCGATCAGAGCCGCGAACGCCGCGCCGATCAGCGCGGGTCCCGCCGGCAGGACGAGAAGCAGTCCTGCGGCGATGGCGGCGCCGAGCGCGGCCGGCAGCCGGTTGGCCCGTTCCCTCGCCAGCTCGTCCATCAAGAGCAACACGAACAGCGCCGGTGTCAGGACGTCGAGCCCCAGGGTGTGCAGCAGCTCCGGATCCGGCGCGAGGGCGACCCCCAGCGCGGTGCCGGCGACCCACGCCGGCCACTGAACGGCGCTCGCGCCGAAGAGCAAGTGGCGGTCGAACCGGCCACCTCCTCGATAGGCGGCCGCCCAGGAACCGTCCACGACCGCCTGACCCTCCAGGGCCTTGCGCAGACGGCCGCCGCGCAGATCGCCGGCGACCGCGATGCCCATGGGCAGGAACCGGCTGTTGATCAGGGCGGCGGCCGTGACCGCCGTAAGGGCGCTGCCGCCCGAGCCGAGCGCCGCCACCAGCGCGAACTGGGCCGATCCGGAAAAGACCGTGAGCGAGCAGACCACGGCGGCAACCGGGCCCCAGCCCAAGGTCTGGGTGATCGCGCCGAAGCTGATGGCGAGCAGGAAAGAGGCCGCCGCCATCCCTGACCCGAGGGTGAGTCCGGAACGGAAGCTCTGACGCGGAGTTGAGCCGGTACGGGCCGGCTGAGCGGTACCCATGACGGCTACTCTAACAGTCATAAGCGGTTATGGGTGTTAGAGAGATAGAATGGTGCAGTGACGACAGAGCAGAGCGGAACCGGCGTGTCCAGGGCAGGCCGCAGCGCGCACACCGCCGATGCGGGGACGTCCCTCGTCGGCGGCCACCCGGCGCTGGACTTCGCCAACACCGTCGCGTGGCGCACGGACGACAGCCGGCGCGTCGAACGCGTGACAGGCGACGAAGGGTGGCTCCGCTGGGCCGTGCGGGCAGGGGTGCTCGACGACGATCAGTGCGGGCCGCTGGTCACGGCCACCGCCGAACAGCCGCGGGACTCAGTGCGGGCCGGAGCCGAGCGGGCTGCGCTGGCGGACTTCCGCGCAGTGCTGTCCACCGTTTTGGACGCCCTCGTGGACGGAGAGTCGCCGCCGTCGGCGGAATGGCGCTCCCTGCGCCGGACGATCCTGCGGGCCCGGGAGGAAGCGGAGCTGGCGCCGGACTTTCCGTTGCGCTGGCAGCTCGGTATGACCAGGTTCGGAGATCTGCTGAACATACTCGCCCTCAGCGCGGAGGACTTGCTCGCGGGCACGTCTCTCGCCCGGATCCGGCGCTGCGAAGGCCCCGGCTGCGGCTGGTTCTTCCTGGACGGCAGTCGCAGCGGGACCCGGCGCTGGTGCAGCTCCGGCGACTGCGGCAACCGGGACCGGGCCCGGCGGCACTACTCCCGTACCCAACGAGCCCGTTGACGGCGGTACAGCTGCGATGGCCCTGCCTCAGCACGCACGCCGGCGGGCCGAACCCCGCCGGCGGGTACGGGACTTCGCGCTCGGCCGCAGTTCGGCACCGTGAAGCGCCTGTGCGTAGGACACCCGAACGAGAGTGGCGGCGTCCCCCGTCACATCGGATGTGTCGGCGACAACCTGGCCGCGAAGAGCGATCTCTTCCTCCTGCAGGGCCGCCAGTTCCCTGTCCTCAGAGCAGAAACAGGATTCACCAACCCTTACCGTCACGGCCTGGCTCCGTGCTCAGGGTGGCCGTGTGTTCGGCGACGCTCTTTCATCTCCGCTTCGTACAGATGCTCGCGGCCTTCGACAAGTTCTTCCCGGAGCCGCTTCTCTGTCTCCACGAACGGCCGGTAGTAGGTCGGGTTGTACTCCTCGACGATCTGAAAGGTCCAATGCCCGGGGATGACGTTGCGGCCCACAATCTCACGCTCCACCGCATCCGCCTGCTCTCGGTGGCCGGCCGCACGCAGCTGTGTCACGGCCTCTCCCAAGGCAAGATCGGCACCGCCGGTGAGCTGATGGAACGAGTAGAGATGCCCGCGGGCCCGCTCGACCGTCTCAAGAGCCTCGGACAGCGTTCCCAAGGCCTTCACGGTGGCGTCGTCCACATGCGCCGGCCGGCGGTGGGCAAGGTCCGGACTGTTGTGCTCCGATGGTGGTTGCTCAGTCATGTCCATCGTGTGCCCCGCTCGACGGCCCTCGTGTCACTTCAGCACCAAGATCCCTGGAATGATCGCCTGAAGGGCCCCACCTCCCATCCCGCCAAGGTCTGAGTGGGTAACGCGCACGCAGCGCTTCCGCCGCCGTGCGGAGGATCCTCGCGAGCCGGACCCTGCCGGCATCCGACTCGTCCTTGGTGCACCCGGCCATGGCCGGGCCGGATAGGACGGTCGCGCCGCCCTTTCTCGTATCGCTGTATCGGCGCGACAACCTGCCGCGCGAACAGGCTCGCTGCCGTACGCTGAGCTACGCGATACGAACAGCCGGTGCAGGGACGGGAGCGGCGTGGACGCGTATCTCTTCGTCGGTGATCTGCTGGTGATTGTCGCCGCGGGCGCCGCACTGCGACGTGGCCGGCAACGCCGTACTCGCTTGTGTGTCGCCGCCCTTGTCATGACCGGTGGGCTGATGCTCGGCCTGGGAAGCGACCCGGCGGTGCTGGGCTGCGCGGTCTCAGCTCTGGGGGCCGGAGCCTTGCTCCTCGCGAAGCTGACGACGGCCCGCCGGACCGTGCTCGCCGGCGCTTGGGCCGGTGGGGCGGCACTGCTGGTCGAGCTGAACGTACGGCAGCAGGCCATCGGTGCGTGGGTGGCGGACCGGAAGCCGTGGGTCACGGTGTCTGCCATCGCGGTCCTTGGAGCACTGACTGCGGCCGCCGTCGGCACCGAGCGGATGGCACGGGACCCCGATATCGGACCGGGCGGTGTGTGATGGGACAAGCACCTTCCACGGTCGTACAGTTGGCCCTGCTCGTGATGGTCGTACTGCCCGGGATCACCTACCAGTTCCTCCGAGAGCACTGGCGCGGTCCGGTACCCGGGGAGCGCAATCTCGGCGAGCGTGTGATGCGGGCGCTCGCAGCGTCGGTGATGCTCGACGCGTTCTACCTCATCGCCGCCGGACCTTACTTGACCCGCGTGATCAGGGGCGTCGGCACGGACGGCCAGTCCTATCTCAGCAAGGAGCCGAGGCTCGCTGGACTACTCGTCCTGGGCCTCTTCGTGGCCGCACCGGCAGCCGCTGCGGCCGGTGTCACCTTCTTGCAGCGGCGCAGGGTGCGCACGGTGCGCTTTCGCGCCACGCCCACCGCATGGGACCGGCTGTTCCAGGAGCGCGGCTCGTGCTTCGTGCGGTTGCGGCTGCGGGACGGGGTGTGGATCGGCGGATGGTACGGCACGCGCTCGTACGCCACGTCGTATCCGCACCCGACGGAGCTCTACCTGGAATCGGCGTGGCTGATGCGGCCGGACGGCACCTTCCACCGCAGGATCGAACAGACCGGTGGGCTCTACATACGCGCCGCCGACACCGACGTACTCGAGATCCTGCTGCCGCCCCCGGCAGCACCCGACGACGGCACCACCCGGGACGGCTCGCCCGCCCCGGACGGCAACTGAGCGGAACAGGTGAGCCAATGGGCATCAGCGACCACGACCTCACCCCGTTCGAGCGGGAGTTGCAGCTCCCCGGCGGTGTCGCGGGCCGGGGTCACACCCCGGTGGACGACGTCACCGAGCCCGCGGTGGCTCCGTCGGACCCCGCGAGCGCATCGAACGCTCCCGCGCATGAGGCCCTCTCGGCTCCGGAGCCGGTAGCCCAGTCGTCCGACGACGAGTGACCCTCGTGGGCGGCGGTTCAGGGGCCCACGTGCATCAGCGCCGCCCACACTCCTGGCAGCTTCGGGGACAACGTGTCGCGGCCCCGCCGGTTCACCTCGTGGACGACTCGTGCCACCTCGCCGCCGCTTCGCGCCGCTTCTCCGAACGTCGCGTACATCGCCTTCGCCAGGTGGAACGCACCCAAGTCGGGCACCTGCCACAGCGTCGCGATGACATGCGCGAACCCGGCGAGCTGGAAGGCGGAAGCGAGGTGGATCGCCTCGTCCAGATGGCGCGGCCCGACCACCGCCGTCTCGCAGGCGGAGAGATACGCCAGCCGCGAGCCGCGCAAATCCAACGCGGAGACGTCGGCGACCGTGAGCGGTGTGTCGAGGTGATCGTGGAGCAGCAGACCGCTGCGCGAGGGTGCGCTCGGATCGGTGACGGCGTGGCAGGCGAAGTGTGCCCACATGTGCTGCGGCAGCTCCGCCAGAACTCGCTCGCGGGTGGCGGCCGCGTCGGTCAGTACTGTTACAGCGGCGGGAGCGGCCGCCCGCGCGAGGTCCGCCTCTTCGACAGCGGACGGCAGCGTGATGGTCCCCGGCGCCGAGGGCACCGACACGACAAGGCGGCTCCCGTCCGGCACTGTGGCACCGGAGCGGGTACGGGCGGCGGCCAGGGCCCGCACGGTCGGTGTGTACGAGGAGACCGCCCGGTCCAGGAGAGCAGGTCCACCGTCGCGGTGATGGCCGGCCGCGTGCAACGGCAGTGCCGTAAGCATGCCGGTGGGGACCCACCACACACGCGGCAGATCCCGGCCGGGTGCGGCGGCGAGGTCAGCCACGGACAGTGCGGGGGCGACGAGCTCGTCCCACATCCAGCCCAGGACGTCGAATGCCGGACCCTGGGCGTCGACGCGGTGGATGGTTCCGGGCGCGAAGCAGCTCCGCAATACCCCCACCTGCCGTTCTACGTCGTCCGGTGTGATGTTCAGGGGGACCGCGCGGATGTCCCGCGCGGTGACGACGACGGCGCTGGAGCCCCGTGCCGTGGCCGTGAGGTAAATCAGTGGGCCGTCAGCGCCCTGCGTACGCAACTGCTCGGCCGTCGGGGGTCTGGCGAAGTCCTCGAACCCGGGCTGGTCGTTGATCCTCGTCAGCAACTGTTCCCAGCGCGCCTCCTGTGCCCGCCGGGTCGTGCGCCGAACCTCCGGATCACTGTCGCATACGGGTGCCGTCAACTCCCGGCGTGCTTCTTCCAGTTCGGCCGCGAGTGCCGGGTGCGCCACACGCATCGCGGTTGCGTCGGTACGCAGGGCGAGTGTGCGGGAAAGCAGCATGCCGCGGCCGTGCTCCAGGAGGGCAGCTGCTCTGGCGGGCTCGCCCGCCATCAGGGCGCTGGTGGCCGCCGCCGCGGCGACACCCGGCCTGCGGGCGATCTGTTCCTCCTGGTCGGCGCGCGCCAACTCGTGCGAGGCAAGGCGCGGCAGCAGCCCAATGACGGTCTCGTACGCTTCGACGGCCTCCGGGGGGCGGCTCTCGGCGGTCGCGATGTCGCCCCAGACGAGCCCCGCCCGGATCCGCGTCGGCAGGTCGGCCGTCGGATGCCGTGCCGCTGAACGTGCTGCCGCCAAGGCCTGGTCGAGCAGGCCCGGCACCGGATGCGCACGGTGCTGTGCGTACAGGACCAGGGCGTGGTTGAGGCGGTGACGCGCCTGTTCGGGATCCTCGTCCGCCAGGACGAGCAGTCCCTCCCGGGCGAGATGCTCGGCCCATTCCAGACGGGGCCGATGGCTGGTGATCCGGTAGGTGCGGTGCGGCCTGCCCGCCGGCGGCCGGGGCGCAGGCCTCTGTTCGGCGGCTTCATGGCCGGCTCGGACGGCGACCGAGACATGGTGCAGGCACGACGGATACAGGGCGTCCCCCGGCGCGATCCGGTCCAGCGTGCGGCTACCGACGGCAACGGCCTCGGCCAGGTCGCCGCCCCTCCCGGTCCGCCTGCCTCTTTCCGTGAGCAGGAAACACAGCCGGATCTCGTCGGCCGTGCGTGTGTAACCACGCTCGCCCGCCGAGACGAGCCCCCGCCGCAGGCAGCCGAGGGCCTCGTCGAGATGGTGCGGGTCGCGGGTGTACTCGTAGGAGCTGAGCATCACGGAACTGAGCCGAGAGCTGCACAAAGGAAAGAGGAGGTGCCGGGGGTGGAGCAGTGCGACGGCCGCCGCGCCGCACTCGCGTGCCTCGGCCAGGTCGTCGGAGGCGCCCGTGTCGTCGTGGCGCAGTCGCAGCGCCGTACTCAACTCGGTCAGCAGCAAGGCTCGGTGGGGTGTTGGTCCGGTGGCAGTACGCACCCGGCGGCCGAGGTGGACGGCCTCGTCGAGATCGGCCCGATCGCGCAGCCGCTCGTAGCGGATACGCAATGACCTCAGCAGGTGTGCATGGTGACGTATGAGCGCCGGGGTGCCGACGCTCGCACGCACCGCAGCGCGGTAGTTGTCGATGGCCGAGTCGAGGGACGACGTGCGATCGGCCTTGAAGTAGTGCCGCAGGGCCGCGTCGCCTTCGGCCGCACGGAGCGGCCCGTCGTCCTCGATCTCGTCCTTCGTGCGGAGCCGACGGAATGACCGGACCACGCCGGAAGCACCGGCGAGGAGCATGGCGCAACTGCCCGCCGCCTCGTACCACCATGGCGGGCCACCCGCGGGGGCGTCGAAGCGGGCCAGTACCCAGGTCAGCATGCCGATGCCGAAACCGCCCAGCCGGTACCTTTCCAGAAAGGGCAAGCGCCAGTTCGCGCAGCCGAAAGCCACCATGACCACCGCGCCCAGAGCACCGAATGCCTGAGCCCACTGTGACAACGGTGCCTCACTCCACGGCCGGCGTCGGCACGCCGAGCCTGCCAGAGAGCACCACCAGCTCCTGCCGGGCGCTCTCGTATTCCGCGGAGCGACCGGTCGTACGGCGGGCCAGTGCGGCACGTAGCGCAACACTTTCAGAACCGAGTCGTATCGCCTCCCCCACCGCGTCCAGGCCTGCACAACTAGGCAGTACGGCTCTGCGGAAGGCGCGCCGGTCTCGGTAGGCGGCGGCGATTCCGGTGCCGGCGTCTTCCGTGACCAGCCACCGTCTACCCCTGACACCTGCGGCGGGCGGGTGTTCGGCGATCATGCGGGCCATGACCATGCGGACGTCGGCGGCGCTCGCGATTCGCTCCGCCGGGGTGACGTCACCGATCCCGTGCGGGTCGAAACGCTCGAGCGCGGGCCCTTCCAGCTCCCGGACGACGTGCGCGGGATCGCCGTGCGTGGGATCAGCGAGGTGCCCGGCGGCGAGGGCGATGCGTGAGTGGATCACAGCGTACCGATGGGCTCCCAGAACCGTGGCCGCCGCGATGGACTCCTGGCTCAGGACTGTCAACGCGTGGCACGCTGCGCTCACTTCGTCCCGGACCTCAGCCTGGGGGCGGGGGCCGGTCCTGAGCAAATCGACATGCCAGTGCAGGCGGTTGACCGCAAGGTGATAGGCGAGGCCGGTACGCCGCGCGTCGAAACCGTCGGCGGCGACTCGCGCCTGCCGCCAGGCGGCGAGCGCGGGCTGCAGGGAAGCTCGCACGTCCCGGCGGCTCATTCCGCACCTCGCTTCGGGTCCTTCCCCGCCTTGAATCCCACGGCGAGCCTGTGCAGTTCGGCGTGGATGGCCGCCGCCTCTGCCGTCAACCGGTCACGCTCCCCGGAGCTGTCGAACCCCGCACAGCTGGGCATCGTCGCCTGCATGAAGCGCTGCTTCTCCTTCCAATAGCCGACCGGACCCGGTCCCAGCCGCGGGCCGCTGCCGATTGGCCAAAGGTTCCGGGCACCGTGCCATGTGGCATCCGATCCGAGCAGGGAGGCCAGCAGATCCCGCGCGTCGGCCGCGCCCGCGATCCGTGTCTCCGGGGTGAGTTCCGGTCCCCGCGAGCCCAGCGTGAGCTGGTAGAGCGGCGGATGACGGTCGTCCCGCACCGCCCCTTCGATCCGCGGAAGCTGCCCTCCGGAGGGGTCCGCGAGGTGCGAGGCGGCCAATGCCATCCGGGCGTTGCGCACCGCATCGCGCGGGCTCGCTTCGATCAACAGCCGGGCGGTCTCCCTGCCGAGGGAACCGAACGCGTAGTAGGCGGGCGCCAGTTCCGGCGTGCGGGCGAGTTTCACGTACGAGAGGAAGCTGCCCAGACCGCGGGTGTACGAGCGGCTGGCAAGCACCAACCGGCCTGCGTCCTCGTACTCGCGCCCCTGTTCCCAGAACCGCAACGCCTTGCCCAGGTTTCCGTCGACCGACATCCGCGCGCCACCCTCCAGGGGTCCGTTCAATCCGCGCACGTGGTGCAACAGATCGATGCCCCAGAGTAACGGCGCCGGTGACGCGGCATCAACGGATTTCCCCAATCAGCATCTCGGTCACACCGCTTTCCGTCGCGTGTAACGGCCCGAAACCGGGTCACCCCCAGGGCCGAGGCCGCGCCCCGCTCACGGCCCCCGCAGCCGGAATACCAGGAGCTCACCCTCAAGGCGGTCCGCGCCTCGGGCAGACCGTCTCCGGCCGTGGGGACTACCGCTTCGACCCGGATCGACGCCTACAACACAGCCAGCGCCCTTCGTGTCGGCATGAGTCACCTAGACCGACAGGTCCGCTGACGGCTCTGCCGACAATCCGTGAAGGGAAAGAGCCTTGATTCGATACCGGACCAGAGAGGCAACCGCCCTGGCCGCCGCGAGCGGCGGCGGGCGTACGGAACGTCAGGATTCCGTACGCCCGGCCGACGCCGTGAGCAGAGCGAGGGGGGTCGCCGCTGCCCACGCCTGGGGGGAGTTGGCGTGCGGGTAGGGGACGGCGCGCTGCGCCTCCTCACGTCCGTAGCCGGAGATGACCTCGGGCAGCCGATGACCGTGCTGGGCCGCGACGTCGAGCAGGCCCCCGGTCACTGCCGCGGCCTCGTCGTGCAGGCCGCTGCGCGCCATCCCCAGGACGATGACCGCGTTGTCGTGCGGCCAGATGCTGCCGCGGTGGTACGACAGGGGGTGGTACGACGTCTGGCCGGCCGCCAGGGTGCGGATGCCCCAGCCGGAGAAGAAGTCGGGTTCGAGCAGGCGTCGGCCGACCGCTCGGGCGTCGTCGGTGTCCAGGATGCCCGACCACAGCAGATGCCCGGCGTCCGAGGCAAGCGCGTCGGCCTGCCGCCCGTCGCCGTCCAGGGCGAGCGCGGGGAAGTTCCGGGCCGGCATCCAGAAGTCGTCGCGGAACCGCTCGCGCAGTCGGGTCGCCGCGGACTCCAGTCGGTCGGCATACGTCGTGTCCTGCCATACCGTTCGTGCCAGAGCCGCGGTGCGGCGGAGCGCGTCGTAGGCGTAACCCTGTACTTCCGCCGCGGCGATGGCGCCGGATGCCTGGGTTCCGTCGGCGAAGCAGATGGCGCCGGCGGAGTCCTTCCAGTTCTGGTTGAGGAGGCCCTTCTCGTCGGCCTCGTAGACGAGATAGCCGGCGCCGTCGAGCCCGCCGTCGCGGAACATCCACTCCACGGCCGCGCGGGCGTGCCGCTCCAGCTGGAGGGCGAGTGCGGTGTCAGCCGTCCGGTCGACATAGGCGTGGAGCAGCACGAGAAAGAGCGGGGTGCTGTCGACGGAGCCGTAGTAACGGCCGTACGGGACCTGGCCGAAGTGGGCGAGTTCACCGTGCCGGATCTCGTGGACGATCTTCCCGGGCTCGGCGATCCGGCCGGCGTCGTACGCCGTCGCCTGTGTCGCCGCGAGCGCGAGGAGTGTGGCGTTGGCGAGTCCCGGCCGGTAGGGCAGGGCGAAGTACGAGGTCAGCAGCGAGTCGCGGCCGAACAACGTCAGGAACCACGGCACACCCGCTCCCGGCACGTACAGGGTCTCACCGTCCGGGCCGGTGGCCGGGACGCGTAGCCGGTCGAGGTCGGTGAGACCTTGGGAGCAGGCACGGGCCAGGTCCGGGTGGGCGCCAGGCGTGGTGAGCGCTTGCTCGTGGGCCAACTCCCCTGCGGCTGGGCGGTTTCGGCCGTGGCCGGCCGTGCTTCGGGTGGGTGCTCGGTCGTCCGTACGGTCGGTGCCGCCCGCCCGGGGCGCGACTGTCACGGTGAGGTCCGCGCTGCCGTGTCCGGGGAGGGTGAGTTGCCAGCTGAGCAGCCTGGACGTGCCCTCGGGCGTTGGCGCCGTGATGACGGGTGCAGGCTGTGCCGTGATCACCGTTGTCGCGTGCCATGCCTCGCGCAAGTAGGCAAAGGTGACGCCGTCGCGGCTGTCGGTGACCGTTCGGGTGGCTCCCGGTTTCGGGTAGGTGCGGCGGTCGGTGCGCAGCTCGAACTGGTCGGCGAAGTCCACGTCGACGTGGAGGGTGATCAGTATGTCCGTGGTGTGGGCGACGTTGCTCAGGACATGGATCTGTTCCGTCAGAACCCCTTCGCGCAGGGTCTGTTGCCGGAAGAGAGTGCAACGGGGCGGCTCGTCCCGGGTGCCGGCAGGAGTCAGTACGGCAGTGGTGTCCTCGTCCTGTCCTGCCGCCACCAGTGTTTGAGGTGCGGCGCCGTCGATGCTCAGCTCCCAGCGGCTCAGATGCCTGCCGTCGTAGACGAACAGGCCGTCCGGGGTGGTCCCGTGACCGCCGTGCGCGTCCCCCTGGGCATCGAGGACGGCGAACGTGCCCGCGTGCACCAGCAGCCGACCCTGTTGTGTCATCGGTCTTCCTCCATGGTGCGGCCCAGCAGATCGAGGACGACGGCCGCTGTCCAGCTGAAACTGGTCGTGCCGCGCGCCTGGCCGGTGCGCGGGTCCACGTACTCGGCGAATCCCGATGCGGCGGACGAGGCGAGGACGGCCCGGGTCAGCGTGTCGGCGCTGTGGAGGGCACCGTACTGGCGCAGTCCGCGCTCGACGACCCAGTTGATGTTGAACCAGGCGGGGCCGCGCCAGTAGCGTGCCGGGTCGTAGGCCTGCCCCCGCAGGTCGTAGCTGGGGACGAGCGCGGTCGTGGAGCCGAGCCCGAAGTGCTCCCCGGCCGCGGTGCGTTGCAGCGCCTTCGCGATGTCGTCGGGCAGTCCGGGGACCAGCAGGGGCAGCAGGCCCGTCACGCTCTTCGCGTCGATCAGGCCGCCTGCCCGGACGTCGTAGCAGAGGAACAGCTCGTCCTGCGGGCTCCACAACCGGTTCACCAGGGCCGTCGTCAGCTTTTCGGCGCGTGCCCGGTGGGGGCGGGGGTCTTCGCCGAGCGTTTCGGCGATGGCGGCGAGTGCGTGTTCGGAGGCGATGAGCAGCGCGTTGAAGCCCGGGTCTTCGACCACGAACGGGTGAGGTGTTCCGGCGTCCCGGTAGCCGTTGTTCCGGTAGGTCGCCGCGAGGCGGACGTAGCGCCCGTAGTCCAGGTCCGTCGGCCGGTCCGCCGCATCCGAGTGGACGAGGTCGGCGCGACGGAACGAGGAGGCGGGAGCCGGCTCGACGCGGGACAACGGACCGTCCCAGCAAGGGCTGTTGTCCATACCGGGCTCCCACGGGTGGATCACCGACACCAGACCGTGCCGCCCGATGTCCCGGTTCTCCATGAGGTAGGCGTGCCACGCTGTCAGCTTGGGGTAGATCCGGCGCAGGAAGTTCCGGCGACGCGAGGCGTCCGGGTCGGCCTCGTGGACGAGCCGGGCGGCCAGGGCGTGGACCGGCGGTTGCACGATGCCCGAGGTCTCGACCCCGCGCGGCGCCCCCGCTTCGGCACCTGCCGTGGACGAGCGCCAGAAGTCCGGGCTCGGGAAGTACGAGTCGAGCGGGACCGAGGGGTTGAAGACGATGTGCGGGACGCGACCGTCGTGCCACTGCGCGCCCAGCAGTGTCTCCAGCTCCAACTGGGCTCTGCGCGGGGAGAGATGGCGTAGCCCGATCGCGATGAAGGCGGAGTCCCAGCTCCACTGGTGCGGGTAGAGCGTGGCCGAGGGGACGGTGGAGGTGCCTGTCCAGTTGGTGAACAGGACACGGGCCGCCTCGTTGCGCAGGGTGCGCAGTTCCGTACCGGTGAGTGGGTGTGCGGGGGTTGTCATGAGTGTGCCGGAGAGGGGCGTCGTCACGCGCCGGACCTGTGGAGGAAGGCGGGGATGGAGCGGACGGCCTCGACGGGGTCGCCGGTGAGCCTGCATTCGGCGGCGAGGTAGCCGTCGTAGCCGACGGCGTGCAGAGCGCCGAGCCAGGCCGGCCAGTCGAGGTGCCCGGCGCCGGGCTGGAACCGGTTGGAGTCGCTGACCTGCGCGTGTCCGATGTAGGGCGCGGCGGCGATGATCGCGGCAGCGGGATCGCTCTCCTCGATGTTCATGTGATAGCTGTCGATGCCGATCTTCACCGAGTCGAGGCCGACGGCACGGATCAACTCGGCCGCCTGCTCCAGCCGGTTGACCATGTGGTCCTCGTACCGGTTGAGCGGTTCGAGGAACAGGGACACTCCCTCGCGCCGTGCGTGCTCGCCGAGTTCGGTGAGTCCCTCCAGCAGCACCGTGCGCTCCTCCTCGGCGCCGCGCGGCGGCTGGAACGGCGGCAGACGCGTGGAGAACATCCCGTAGGACGCGGGTGTCTGGGCACCGAGCCCGCCCAGCTCGGCGATCACGGTGAGCTGGGACTTCATCTGGACGATCGCGTCGCGGCGCAGGTCCGCGTCGAAGGCACCGAAGAAGTGGAGCATGTCCACGCAAACGGTCGGCATGACCACACCGTCGGCGAGGGCCTGGCGCAGCTCGGGCAGCCGGCTCTCGAAGTGGAGGTCGCCTCGGGCGCGCAGTTCGATGGCGTCGAACCCGGCGGCCGTCGCGAACTCCCACTTCTCCTGGAGGGTGTCCCCGGGCAGCAACTGCTCCTGGCAAGCGGTCTTGAGCATCAGAGATCAGGGCCTTTCAGAATCTCAGAATTCCAGGATGACCTGGAGGGCGTCGGCGGGACGCTCGTCCAGCAGGACATAGGCTTCGGCCGCTTCGTCGGCCGGTACGACATGGCTGACGAGTGAGGTCACGTCGACACGGCCTTCGGCGACGAGTGCCAGGAAGGTGCGCTGGAGACGCTCCACGGTCCAGCGGCCGGAGAGCTGCGGTGGCACACCACCGATCTGGGAACAGATCAGCTGTACGCGGTTGTGATGGAACTCGTCGCCGAGGCGCAGACCGATGGCGTCCCCCTGGTAGAACCCGGAGGCGACGACGCGGCCACCGACGGTGACGGAGCGCACCGCCTCGTGGAGGGCCGGGTACACACCACTGATCTCGATGGCGACGTCCGCGCCCCGCTCTTCTGTGGCGGCGCGGATCGCCTCGGCGACGCCCCCGGCGACGGCGTTCAGGGTGGTGGTCGCGCCGTACCGGCGTGCGGTGTCGAGCCGCCCGTCCAGGGCGTCGACCGCTGTCACCCGGCCGCCGTTGAGCTGGGCGAGCCGGGTGGTGAGCAGTCCGATGACACCCTGGCCGAAGATGGCGACGTCCTCGCCGACGTGGATGTCGGAGGCCAGGACCGCGTTGTACGCGATGGCGCCGACCCGGGCGAAGGTGCCGGCGAGCGGGTCGAGGCCCGCCGGGAGGGTGTGCCCGATCATCCGTTCCACCGGGACGATGCCTTCGCTGCGGTGGCCCCAGATGCCCCAGACCAGGTCGCCGACGGCCGGCAGTCCCGGTGTGCCGGTGAGTTCGTCCGAGATCTCGGTCACCTCGCCGACCTCCGAGTAGCCCCAGCCGGCGACGGGGTACTCGATGCCGGCGGCGCCGTCCCGGAAGATCCGCGCCTCCGGGTCCCAGGTGCGGGTCAGGTAGGGGTTGGTGCCGCGATACGCGGTGAGTTCGGTGCCCGCCGACACACCCGAGTAGCGCGTACGCACCCGGAGATGGCCCGGGGGCAGCGGGGCGCTGTCGTGCTCGGCGACTTCGACCTGTCGCGGGCCGGTGAACTGGACGACGCGTTCCACGTGGGGCTCCGAGAAGTTGACGCTGAGGGCTCGGCTGGGCTGCCGTACCACTTGACTTAGGTCGAAGATATCTCAGAGTTATGTCTTGTCAACACGCAAAAGTGATGCTGTGATGCGTGCATACGAAGCATAAGTAGCGTGAGGATGAGCCATGCGTACGTGGATCCGTCGGTCGACGAAGACCGCAGCGGGCGCGCTGGCGGCGGTGTTGGGCGTCGGCGTACTCGCCGGATGCTCGACAGACACCGGCGCGGCCAAACCGGACAACAAGATCACCGTGTGGTCACAGGAGAACCTGCCGCCGCAGATGGCGGTGACGAAGAAGATCGTCGCCCGCTTCGAGAAGCGGACCGGCATCAAGGTCAAAGTGGTCGGGGTGGACGAGAACCAGCTCCCGCAGCTGATCATGTCCGCCGCCGCGGCCGGCACCCTGCCCGATGTCATCGGTGCCGTCCCGATCGGCCAGGTCTGGCAGATGTACACCAACGGTCTGCTGAACACGAAGATCAGCGGCCAGATCGTCAACAGCCTCGACCGCACGACATTCGACGCCAACGCGCTACGGCTGACCAGCGACAAGACGACCCAGCTCGCCGTGCCCTCCGACGCCTGGCTGCAGATTCTCGTCTACCGCAAGGACATGCTGGCCAAGGCGGGGCTGCCGGTGCCCGACACCTATCCCAAGCTGCTCAAGGCGGCACAGACCCTCAAGACACCGAGCCGGTCGGGGATCTCGGTCGCCACCGATCCCAGCGACGTGTTCACCCAGCAGAGCTTCGAGGACCTCGCGCTCGCCAACAACTGCCAGCTGGTGAACGGCGCCGGCGACGTCACACTGGACTCCCCCGCCTGCCGGGACACCTTCGGTGTGTACAACAAGCTCGGCAGTACCTACGGCGCACCCGGCACCCAGACCGTCGACTCGACCCGCGCCACCTACTTCGCCGGCAAGTCCGGCATGGTGCTGTGGTCCACGTTCCTCCTCGACGAACTGGCGGGACTGCGTAACGACGCACTGCCCAGCTGCCCGCAGTGCAAGAACGACAAGCAGTTCCTGTCCGACAACAGCGGTGTCGTCACGGCCCTCTCCGGCTCCGCGGGCAAGAAGCCGGCCCAGTTCGGCGAAGTCGCCTCCTGGGTCGCGACGAAGACGGCCGAGACCTCCGCGTCGACCACCTTCATCCGGTACATGATGGACCAAGGGCTCCAGGACTGGATCGGCATGGCTCCCGAGGGCCAGATCCCCGTGCGGCACGGCACAGCCGCCGACCCCGACAAGTTCCTGACCGCCTGGCGGCACAGCGCGATCGGCGTCGACGACCGCAAACCGCTCGACCAGGTCTTCCCCACCCAGCTCCTGGACCAACTCGTCGCCGGCGTCAGCAACATGCAGCGCTGGGGCTTCAAACAAGGCCAGGGCGCCCTCGTCGGCGCCACCAACGGCCAGCTACCGGTGCCCAAGGCGATCAGCGCCATGACCGGCGGCCAGATCTCACCCGGCCAGGCGGCCGAGGAAGCCGACGATGACGTCTCCGCACTGCAGAAATCCCTCCAGTAACAGGCCGTCGGCCGCCCCCGTCGAGGAACCCACATGAGCTCATATCCGCGGGCCGCGAAGAAGCGCCCCCCACTCACCGCCAGCCGGCGGGAGAACCGCGCAGGCCTGGCCTTCGTCACACCCACCTTCGTCGTCGTGCTGATCGTCGTCGTCATCCCGATCCTCTGGACCGTCCTGCTGGCCTTCCAGAACGCCAAGCTGGTCGACATCCAGGGCATGGGGGTGTTCGGCAACTGGTCCTTCCACAACTTCGTGGAGGTGTTCACCTCCCCCGGCTTCTGGTCGAGCCTGGTCACCACGCTCGTCTACACCGTCGGCGGCACCCTGGGCTCCGTCGTGCTCGGACTGATCGCCGCCCTCGCGCTGCGCAAGCCGTTCCGCGGGCGTGGCCTGGTGCGCAGCACCATGCTCCTGCCGTACGTCGCCCCCGTCGTCGCCGTCGCCTTCGTCTGGCAGGTCGCGCTCAGCCCCCAGTACGGCATCGTCAACCACTGGGGCGGCAAGCTGCTCGGCTGGGACAACCCCATCGCGTTCCTCTCCACACGCAGCTACGAAGTGAACCTGTTCGGCGCGCACTTCGGGATACCGCTGGCGCTGCTGACCGTCATCGCCTTCGAGACCTGGCGGTACTTCCCGTTCGCCTTCCTCTTCCTCCTCGCCCGGCTCCAGGCCGTACCGGACGGACTCGAAGAGGCGGCCCGCGTGGACGGCGCGACCCCCACCCAGCGGTTCCGGTACATCCTGCTCCCCCAACTGATGCCGGTCATCGCACTGCTGAGCGTGCTGCGCTTCATCATGACCTTCAACAAGTTCGACGACGTCTACCTGCTCACCGGCGGGGGCTCCGGCACCGACGTCGTGGCCGTGCGCGTGTACGACTTCCTGACCGCGAACTTCGACGTGGGCGCGGCGGCCGCACAGGCCCTGGTCCTCGCGGTCGTGCTGATGGTCCTGCTCGGCATCTATTTCAAGTTCTTCGCCAAGAAGGTTCAGGAGGAGGCGTGATGACCCGCACTCAGTTCGAGGAACGCCTCTTCGGCGTCCTGCGATGGGTCACCATCGTCTGCCTGGCACTGATCACGCTCGTGCCCTTCTACTACATGCTGCTGCTTTCGGTGAAGCCGATCGACGCACTGCTGCTGGACCCAGGGTCCCTGTGGGTCTCCGGCAAGGACTTCACCCTCGACACCTACAAGAACGTCCTGCAGTCCACCGACGACGGCGGCCAGGGCTTCCTGCGGATGATGCTCAACTCGGCGCTGGTGTCGCTCGGTACGGTAGCTCTCACGCTGGCCGCCGCCGTCCCGGGCGCGTACGCCATCAGCCGGCTGAAGTTCTTCGGCAGCCGCCACGTCAGCGCACTGTTCCTGGCGGTCTATCTCTTCCCCGCCACCCTCCTCGCCGTTCCGCTGTTCGTGATGTTCGCGAAGATCGGCCTCTCCGGGAGCCTGGTCGGACTGGCGATCGTCTACATCGCCCAGACCGTGCCCGTCTCGATCTACATGCTGAAGAACTACTTCATCACCATCCCGGTGAGCGTCGAGGAGGCCGCCGCTCTCGACGGTGCGTCACGCTGGCAGACCGTGCGCAGGGTGGTGCTGCCGCTCGCGATGCCGTCATTGATGGCCACCGGCCTCTATGTCTTCATGATTGCCTGGAACGAATTCCTCTTCGCCCTCCTCTTCCTGGCCGCCGACCCCGACAAGTGGACGGTCTCCCTGGGACTGCAGCAACTGGCGAACGGCATCGAGGTTCCCAAGACAGTTCTGATGGCTGGGTCGGTGGTCCTGACCCTCCCCGTGGTACTGCTGTTCTACGCGGCGGAGCGGCTGCTGACCGAGGGCCTCACCAGCGGTGCGGACAAGGGTTAGTGAAGAGATCGGGAGTAGGGACGACGATGCCGGTGAACCAGGCGAGTGCGGGGCATCTGCTGCGGCTGATCCGCACGGGTGAAGCAGTGACGCGCGGCGAACTCCAGCATGTGACAGGGCTGTCCCGGTCCACCGTCGGCAACCGCCTGGACCAGCTCTTCGCCGCCGGGTGGCTGCGGGACACGGCAGCCGGCGCCTCTACCGGCGGACGGCCCTCCGCACGCCTGGAGTTCAACTCCTCGCACGCGGTGGTCCTCGCCGTCGACCTGGAGACCCGGCACAGCCGGGCCGCGGTGCTCGGCCTGGACGGCACCCTCCTCGCCGACCGCTCGGAGCCGTTGCTCATCTCGGACGGACCCGACCGGGTGCTGGACACCGTCGCGAGCTGGTTCCCCTCGCTGCTGGAGAAGGCGGGCACCGACGCCTCACGGGTCTGCGGAATCGGTCTGTCCGTACCCGGCCCCGTCGACTGGACGACGGGACAGCTCGTCCAGCCCCCGATCATGCCGGGCTGGGACCAGTACCCGGTCCCCGTCCGGATGCAGGAGGCGTACGCCCGGCACGTCCCGTCCGCCGGGGCGCCGGTACCCGTGCTCGTCGACAACGACGCCAATCTCATGGCCTACGCCGAACAGCGCCTCTTCTACCCCGACTGCTCAGCGTTCGTGCTGGTGAAGGTGTCCACAGGCATCGGCGCCGGTGTCGTCGTCGACGGGGAGCCCTACCGGGGCATCGACGGCGGAGCCGGCGACATCGGACACATCCGGCTGCACGACAGGACCGAGGCGTTGTGCATGTGCGGGTCCTACGGCTGCCTCGCGGCCGTGGCCAGCGGCCGTGCGATCGCTGAGCAGTTGGCGTCCGCCGGCATTCCGACGACGTCGGGCTCCGACGTACGGGAGCACCTGGCCGCGGGCCAGCCGGACGCCGTCAGACTGGCCCGCGAGGCCGGTCAGCGGGTCGGAGAAGTGCTGGTCACCGTGGTGACCCTGCTCAACCCCGGGGTGCTGGTCCTCGCGGGCGATCTGGCCGGCACCCCGTTCCTGACGGGTGTGCGCGAACTCCTCTACCAGCGCGCGATGCCGCGCACGACGGCACACCTCAACGTGGTGACGTCCCGTCTCGGCGACCAGGCAGCGCTCAGTGGCGCGGCCGCCATGGTCGTCGAGCACCTCTACGCCCCGGACAGGGCCGACACCCGACTGGCCGCGCTCAACGGCGGCTGACACCTCCCGCTGACCCGCAGCCTCTCCCAACTGCCTGTACACATCAGTACTTCCATGGAGCCCCCATGTCGCTCGACTCGCCTTCCGAACCCCCGCCCGGTCCGAACGCCGCCGATCAGCCGCCCTTGCGGGTAGGTCTGGTCGGCGCCGGCCCCTGGGCCCGGACGATGCACGCCCGGATGCTCGCGGCAGGACCCGAGACCCAACTCGCCGGCGTGTGGGCCAGACGCCCCGAGGCCGCCGCCGAGACCGCCGCACCGTACGGCGCCCGGGTGGCCGCCTCGTTCGAAGAACTCCTGGACCTCAGCGAGGCCATCGCCTTCGCCGTACCACCCGCCGTCCAGGCGGAGTTGGCGGTACGCGCGGCACGGGCCGGCAAACCGGTGCTGCTGGAGAAACCGCTGGGCCCTGATCTGGCGTCGGCCCGCAAGGTCGCCGAAGCGGTGGCGGAGCACGGTGTCGTCTCCCAGCTCGTTCTGACGAAGCGTTACCACCCGGTGACGCGCGAGTTCCTCCGTCTCGCGGCACAGACGGAGGTGACGGGGGCGCGCTCCTGCTATCTCCACGGTGCCTTCCTCGGCGGGGAGTTCGCCACCCCGTGGCGGCTGGAGCAAGGTGCCCTGCTCGATCTCGGACCCCATCTGCTGGACCTGCTCGACGCGGCCGTCGGTCCGATCGCGTCCGTGCACGCGACGGGAGACTCGCGCCGCTGGATCGAGCTGACCTGTGAACACACCAACGGTGCGATCAGCCAGGCATCCCTCTCCGGCACGGTCCGCCTCCCCGCCGCCCGCACGCGCATCGAGCTGTACGGACCCGGCGAGGAGATCGTCTACGACACGGCGGAACTCGACCACGAGGAATGCTGGCCCGTACTGCGCCGGGAGTTCGCCGCCGCCGTCCGCTCCGGCGTTTCCTCCCCGATCGACGCCGCGCGCGGTCTGCACGTCCAGGAACTCCTGGAAATGGCCACGGCCACGCTTTCTCGTTGAGCCACGGGTCGACCTGACCCGATCACTCGCGCCTCGCTGGGATCAACCGGCCTGGTCCGGCGGCAAAGACGCGAGCAAGTTCGAGCCGGGCGGCTAGCGTCTCCGCGTGGGCGTCACCGAGCTGGTTCCGGCGCAGGAGATGTTCACCGCAGCCCGCATCCTGATCGAGGTCGGCGACGGCACCTTCTACCAACCCCAACCGGTCCCCACGGGCGGTGAATCCTAGGAGGAAGTCGCGTCTCCGGCAGGCAAGTGAGCAGCTACGTCATAGTTGGCGACGCGTCCCGCCAACACCCGCGGGCTCATGCCATGGCCGCTGTCCCGGTCAGCGTCGGCACCGGCCTCCAGCAGCAGCCGGATCGTCGCACCCTCGCCCCGTGAACAGAACACCGCCCTCCACAACGGCGTGTTCCCATGGGGGCGACAGCCGGGACGATCACGCCCGTGAGCTGGAGATTCTCCAGGTCCGACAGCGTCCGACACTCGGTATGGGGCACCGGGCACAGCACACAGAGGACGCTATTCATCGGATGCTTAGAGCCTTGACGCCGATATACCCCAAGGTTACCGTGACGTTTCTCAGCATAGGTCGGATGAATGTCTGAGCAACGCCTCGGCTCTGAAGGAGACTCACCGTGTGGCTGCCTAAACGAAGACATTCCGTCCTGCTGCTGGCGGGTACAGCGGTGACAGCTCTTCTCGCGACAGGTCTCGTGTCCGCCGATGTCGCGGTGGCCGACTCCGTGGCGTCCGTCTACGCGGCACCCGACGGCACGGGCACCCGGTGCTCGTCCGGGGCGCCTTGCTCGATCACCACGGCCCAGCAGACTGCCCGTCACGCCCGTGCGGGGCGTACCGACACGGTGCAGGTGATCCTGGGCGGCGGTACTTACCACCTGGCGGCGCCCCTCGAATTCGGCGCGGCAGACTCAGGCAGCCCCGGGCATCCGGTCGTGTGGACGGCGGCGCGCGGCGCCCACCCGATACTCTCCGGTGCGAGCCGTGTGCGTAACTGGACCACTTCCTCCCCGTCAGGCGTCTGGTCGGCATCCGTACCGGCCGCAAGCGCCAGCCGTCAGCTCTACGTCGACGGCGCGGAGGTCCCCGTCGCGCAGGCCACACCCTCCCAACTGCACTTCGCCGGCGGCTGGAAAGGCTCGACCACGGGGTACGACCTCAAGGGCGACCCAGCCGGGCTCGCCTTCTTCTCGGCGATGACGCCGGCCCAGTTGCGGCAGGTCGAATTCGACTACCCGGGCGGGAACGGGCAGTGGACCGACTCCAAGTGCCGCGTGCAGTCGCTGTCCGGCACGTCGCTGACCATGAACGAGCCGTGCTGGAAGAACGTCACCGGCCGCGCCGAGTACTCCCAGGCCAGCGGCACACTGCCCGCCATGAGCCCCTCGCAGATGCCGACCTCGATCCAGAACGCCAGAAGCCTCCTGCACCCGGGCCAGTGGTTC
Organism: Streptomyces sp. NBC_00370; assembly: GCF_036084755.1. Taxonomy (NCBI): domain Bacteria; kingdom Bacillati; phylum Actinomycetota; class Actinomycetes; order Kitasatosporales; family Streptomycetaceae; genus Streptomyces; species Streptomyces sp. NBC_00370. The sequence goes on along the minus strand of NZ_CP107968.1, from coordinate 8,397,416 downwards.
CTCGACCAGTCAGGCCACACCCTCTACCTCGCCCCGCTGAACGCGGCCAAGCCGGACAGCCTCGATGTCGAACTGCCCCACCTGGAGACCCTCGTGCAGGGCACGGGCAGCCTGGCTCGTCCCGTCCACGATCTGACGTTCACCGGGCTCACATTCTCCTACGCCACGTGGAACGCCCCCTCCGAGCCCGCAGGCTTCGCCGACGTGCAGAGCAACCTGCACATGACGGGGGCGAACAACCAGGGCATGTGCTCGTTCTCGAACCCGGCCGGCAGCTGCCCCTGGGGCCTGCTGACCGAGCCGCACGCCAACGTCTCCTTCACCGCCGCCGACCACATCACACTGACCGGCAACCGGTTCGCGGAACTCGGTGGGGCGGGCCTCCGCATCGCTTACGGCTCGTCACACAACCTCGTCCAGGGCAACGAGTTCACCGATATCGCGTCAACCTCGATCCTGCTCGGCTGCACCGCCGACCCCACGCCGGTCAACCCCGATCCGGCCCACTTCCCGGACTACCTGACCAAGAACCCCGACACACCGAAGACGATCAAGGACAACTGCACCCCGGATCCATCAGCTGTGGCCGGCGACACGATCGGGACGAACGAAATCGCCACCGGCAACACGATTTCGGACAACGTCATTCACCACATCGGCACCGACTACCCCTCGGCAAGCGGCATCACGCTGCTGTACACCCGACACACGCTGGTCACCCAGAACGAGCTCTACGACCTGCCCTACACAGGCATCACCGCCGGTGTCATCCAGGGACACGTCAACTCCGCGGACCACCCCTCGAACTCGCTCAACATCAACGCCGACAACACGATCAGCGACAACCTCATCCACGACTACCTCAAGGTGCTCGGCGACGGGGGCGGCGTGTACATGGAAGGACACCAGGGCGCCTACCACTACAAAGCCGATGGCAAGACGATCGACTTCGACGCCACGATGGCGCACGGCCTGCAGGTGATCGGCAACGTCACCTACAACCAGGGGCCCGGCTTCGCCTCCTTCTACGACGACGCCGGCTCCGAGTGGATCCACTACGTCGGCAACGTGCAGTTCCACAACAACGGCGCCAACGCCCAGGGCGGCTGCGCGGCCACCGGGCACTTCCTCGTCGAGGGCAACTACTTCTCCGCGCCCGCCGGTCAGTACATCTGCGCCGACGCGGTCGACAGCCACGTCGGCAGCAACACCGCCATCCCGAACTCCCCCGGGCCGAACGACATCCAGCTGACGGCACTGCGCAACGCCGGCGCGAACACGTCAGGACGAGGCTTCGCCGACACGACGGACATCGAGGCCGACTACGTCTCGCCGCCACAAGCGACGTTCTCCAACGGCACCACGACCATGCGGGTGCTGATCGGTGGCGCCGGGTTCGTGCCGGGAACCCCGGTCTACTTCTCCGGCCACGCCGCCCCGAAGGTGCAGGTGCTCTCACCCGGCTTCCTGATCGCCTCGCTCCCGCCCGGTGCGGACACCTCGCAGGTGTCGGTCGGCGGTCTCGTCGCCGCGCCCAAGATCTCCGCACCGGCGACCGGCGAGACCGGCGTGACGAACACGTTCACCGTTCGCGGGTCCGGAGTCACGGGTGACACGGTCACCGTGACAGACGGCGGCGCTCCCCTGTGCCGTGTGACGGTCACGGGCTCCGCATGGTCGTGCACCGCGACGGAGCCCGACGGTCAGCACACACTCGTGGCCGTACAGTCGAACTCGCGCGGCGTCGCCTCGCCACCGGTCACAACCGTCTTCGTGGTCGGCAAGGCTCCCGCCACCGTCCGACTCAACGACAGCGACCCGACGGTCCAGTACTCCGGATTCAGCTATCAGACCGGCCGGGGGCTCGACGACTACCAGGACGACATCCACTACGCGTCGGACAACAGCTCGACGATCACCTATACGTTCGTCGGTACCGGTATCAAGGTGTACGGCGAACAGAGCAGCGACGAAGGCCATTTCTCAGCAGTGCTGGACGCGGGCACGCCGACCAGCGTCGACACCGTACCCAGTGACGGCCAGCGTCGCTCGAACGTCGTCGTATGGTCGAAGACCGGCCTGCCCGCCGGTCTGCACACACTCGTACTGACCAAAGTCGACGGCACCTACATGACCTTCGACGGACTTGAGGTCGACAACAACTGAACCCGGACCCTGCCCGTTCCCACACCCAGGGCTCCTCCGGCAGGGTCCGGCCCCGCGGCGCGCGGAGTGGTCGAGCCGGGAAGTCCGCGGCGCTGTGCAGTCTGCCGCCGCACGCATCCGCACACCGCCATCACCGACCGGTCCACTGCGCCGCGAGAGAGCGCTGTGGACCGGTCGGTGATGGCGCCTACTGGTAACAGGGGTTCCCGCACTGCACCGTGAACGTGCCGCCGTCGTTGAACACGGGGACGGCGGGGTGGTGAGTGATGGTCGTGGGGGCATTACTGGTCTCCCAGGGCATGGGAACTGCCACGGCCTGAGGCGCCAGGGCGGTGAGGGCCCCGGTGGCGACGAAAACGGCGGCAACCACGCGCTTGGACAGACGCATCTGAACTCCTCAATCGACGATGAGTTGGCAGGACTGCGGCCAGGACGATCCCTTGGACGGACCGTCCTGGGTGACTACCAGTCTCCAATACAGACCGCGTTCCGCACTCCATCGGGGATCTGCGAACGCCCCCGTGCCGGTGGCTCGCTCGCAGGGCGGTCAGGACACGGACCGGGACGCCGCCGAAGATCAGCGACCGGTAGCCGCCAGGCCGAGGAACGCCCCCGGCCTGGCAGAGTCCACTCGACACACTCCCGGTGCCGAAGTCACTCGAAGACCGTCACGGACGGTCCCCCGTGCCTCCGCTCGTGGGGGCGGCAGTCTGCTGACGGCCGCCCGGGCGCGGGGGCTCAGTGGCGTCTTGGATGCTGTCGCGGGCGGCGGCCGCCACCGCCTCGGCGGTGATGCCGAATTCGGTGTAGAGCCGCTGGTAGTCCGCTGAAGCGCCGTAGTGTTCAAGGCTGATGATCCGCCCCGCGTCTCCGACCACGTCGCGCCAGCCCTGGCCGACGGCGGCCTCGACACTGACCCGAGCCCGGACCTCGGGCGGCAGGACTTCATCCTGGTAAGCCAGTGGTTGGGCGGCGAACCACTCCCGGCACGGCATGGACACCACTCGCACCGCCAGACCGTCCGATGCCAGCAGGGCACGGGCGTCCAGGGCGATCTGCACCTCCGAGCCCGTCGCGACGAGGATGACGTCCGGTGTCGAACTCCCCTCGCTTTCGGCAAGGGTGTACCCGCCGCGGGCCGCGTTCGACGCGGCGGCGAACTCCCCGCTGCTCCGGTCCAGCACGGGCAGGTTCTGCCGGGTGAGGATCAGCCCGGCGGGCCGGTCGGTGTGCTCCAGAACGGTGCGCCAGCAGGCGGCGGTCTCATTCGCGTCAGCGGGCCGTACGACATCCAGGCCCGGGATGGCGCGCAGTGCGGCGAGGTGCTCGACGGGCTGATGCGTCGGGCCGTCCTCGCCCAGGCCGATCGAGTCGTGGGTCCACACGTACGTCGCGGGCAGCTGCATCAGGGCTGCCAGCCGGACCGCGGGGCGCATGTAGTCCGAGAAGGTGAGGAACGTGCCGCCGTACGGCCGTGTCAGGCTTTGCAGCGCGATGCCGTTGAGGACCGCGCCCATCGCGTGCTCGCGGATGCCGAAGTGCAGGGTGCGCCCGTACGGGTCGCCCTTCCACTCCTTGGTCTGCCGGTCGGCCGGCAGGAAGGACGGCTCGCCCTCCATCGTGGTGTTGTTGCTCTCGGCGAGGTCGGCCGATCCTCCCCATAGCTCAGGCAGGACATCCGCGACGGCGTTGAGCACCGCTGCGGATGCCTTGCGGGTGGCCATCCCCTTGGAGTCGGCCGGGAATTGGGGCAGCGTATCGGCCCACCCTTCCGGCAACTCCTGTGCCTGCAGCCGGTCGAGCAGCGCAGCGCGCGCTGGGTTGGCCTCGCGCCAGGCGGTGAACTGGTCCTGCCATCGGGCGTGCACATCGTGCCCGCGATCCGACGCCTCGCGAGTCCGCGCCAGGACCTCGTCCTCGACGACGAACGTGCGCGCCGGGTCGAAGCCCAACAGCTCCTTCGTCGCGGCGACTTCGTCGTCGCCCAGCGCCGAGCCATGCGCCTTTCCGGTGTTCTGCTTGGTGGGGGCGGGCCAGCCGATCAGGGTACGCAGCATGATCAGCGAGGGGCGGCCGGTCTCCGCCTTGGCCGCCTCGATCGCGGCCAACAGCGCGTCCACGTCTTCGACGTAGTCGCCGGTGCGGGTCCAGTCCACGGTCTGCACGTGCCAGCCGTAGGCGGCGTAGCGGGCCGGTACGTCTTCGCTGAACGAGACGTTGGTGTCGTCCTCGATGGAGATGTTGTTGGAGTCGTAGAACATCACCAGGTTGCCGAGTTCCTGGTGTCCGGCGAGGGAACTCGCCTCGGAGGTGACGCCCTCCATCAGGTCTCCGTCGGAGGCGATGACGTAGACGTGGTGGTCGAAGGGGGACGCGCCGGGCGCGGCGTCCGGATCGAGGAGGCCGCGCTCGCGGCGCGCGGCCATCGCCATACCCACGGCGCTGGCGAGGCCCTGCCCCAGCGGTCCGGTGGTGATCTCGACCCCAGGGGTGTGGCGGTGCTCGGGATGGCCGGGCGTTGCCGACCCCCACGTGCGGTATGCCTGCAGGTCCGGCAGTTCAAGACCGTACCCGGACAGATAGAGCTGGATGTACAGCGTCAGGCTGGAATGACCGCACGACAGCACGAAGCGGTCGCGCCCCAGCCACCGGTCGTCATTCGGGTCATGGCGCATCACCTTCTGAAACAACAGGTAGCCCAGGGGCGCCAGACTCATCGCCGTACCGGGGTGACCGTTGCCGACCTTCTGGACGGCGTCGGCGGCAAGCAGCCGAACCGTGTCCACCGCCCGTACATCCACCGCGTCCCAGCCCACCCGGTCACTCACGGGCGAACTCACTCCACGCTCGTGTGCTACGGCAGACCCGTTCCCCGATGTCCCGTTCGCCATAAAGACTCCTTATATAGATATAAAAGACACGTTACATTCTTCCGAGCACGGCCGGAGGACGGACCGGATGGCCCGTCATCCGGACGGCCGAGTGGACGAAAAGACGCGGCCGACGGCGGCGAGGCGCAGGCTTTCCAAGGTGGCCAGTTGGTGCTCGGCCCGGTCCAGCAGTGTGTCCAGGTATTCGGGATAGAGCCGGTCGTCGGTCTCGGCCAGCGTCCGCAGGGTGCGCCAGCACGCCGCTTTGCCCTGGACGCCGAGGAACATGGATTCCAGTTCCAGGACATCGCTGAGTGGGGAGCGGGAGAACAGATGCCCGTTGGGCTTGAGGCGGCCGGCCTTCTCGGCCAGCCAGCCAAGAGCGACCTTGGAATGGTCGACGGACACGCCCACGTCGGTCATGATCTTCGTCAGCGACTCACGGTCCTGCGCCACCTGCCGGGTCAGCTCGGCCAGCGCGGTGTCCCGCTCCTCCCCCTGCTGGGCCTGGGCGGCCCGCCGGAAGAGTTCCAGGCCGGCAGTCGCTCCCGAGAGGTGGTCGTTGAGGTAGATCGCCATGAGGTCAGCGCCGCCCACGGCGTCCTCCGGCGAGCCGTGCGAGTTCCCGGACTCGTTGTCGGCGGTGTGCATTTCGCGGTCCACCGAGGCGGCGAGTTCAGTCCAGCTGTCCTCGAACTTGGCCAGCCCTTCACGTTCGAGACTCTCGGTGACGTCAGCGAAGTCGACGCCGATCCGTTCCAGCGCGGCGAAGTGAGCCGCGGCCGCGGCGTACCCGTCGGTGGCCGACGCGTCGTCGGGGAGGGTCCCGTGGTCGGCGAACGCGGCCAGGGTGGTGCCGGGCATGGTGTTCACGGTGCCGGCGATGACGAGTTCGCTGACGTACATCGTGTCGGGGTAGGCGGGATTTTTGACACCCGTCGACGCCCACAGCGGGCGCTGTGCATGCGCTCCGGCCGCGGCGAGGGCCTGCCAGCGCGGCTCTGCGGTCATCTGCTGGTATGCCTGGTGAGCCAGTCGGGCATTGGCGATCGCCGCCTTGCCCTTGAGGGCCCGGGCCTCGGGAGTATCGACAGCATCGAGGCGGGCGTCGACCTCGGTGTCGACCCGGGAGACGAAGAATGAGGCGACCGAGTGGATGTCCGCCAGGTCGTGGCCCGCGGACCGGGCCTGCTCCAGTCCGGTCAGGTAGGCGTCCATCACCGCGCGATAGCGGTCCAGGGAGAAGATCAGCGTGACATTGACGCTGATGCCCTGAGCGACGACGGCGGTGATCGCTGCCAGTCCCTCACGGGTGGCGGGGATCTTCACGAACAGGTTCGGTTCCGCGACCGCGTCCCACAGTTTCCGGGCCTGCGCCACGGTGGCGTCGGCGTCCCGGGCCAAGCCCGGGTCGACCTCGATGGAGACCCGTCCGTCGCTCCCGCCGGTCTGCTGGTAGACCGGGCGGAAAGCCTGGCAGCCGTCACGTACGTCATCGGTGGTGAGGGCGAAGACAGCGTCGTCGACGCTCGCTCCTTGATCCGCCAGCCTCCGCAGTTGTTCGGTGTAGCGGTCCCCTTTGGACAGTGCCGAGGCGAAGATCGTAGGGTTCGTCGTCACCCCCACGACGTGCTGGTCCGCGATCAGCTTGGTCAGCTCGCCGCCGGCGAGCAGCTCACGGGACAGATCGTCGAGCCAGATCGAGACTCCGGCAGCGGACAGCCCGGCGAGTGGATCGGACCCAGTGGTGTCAGACATGCGAGACCTCCAAAAAGGGACGTGATGCCTGGTCGGCGAAGCGCCCGCGTGTGTCCCCCGGGCGTCCGTCTGCGGGACTCCCAAGGCCTGGACGAGCGGCGTGGCGTCCGCTCACGAGGGGCAATGGCGCAAGCCGGTCGTTCGGGTCGACGTGGACATGACTCCACCTGTCGGGCGCCACGCCTTCCTCGGAGGAGTCGCAGCCCCGGCGTGCTTCCGTACACGCCCCGACCCTGTGCGCCTGTCCAGTAATGACCAGCTCATCCATCAGATGGAGATTTTCCAGACAGCACGGGGGCCTCAGCGAGGACTGAGGGCGCCGCCATGTCGCCGGACGGATCCGGTTCATCCTCCGCCGCCCGTAGCTCTGGAGTGACTTTCGGCTGAATCGGCTTACTCACGCTCGCCACACGGCACAGGTCCCCTGTGGGTGACTTTTCGCGGTGAGTTGTCGAACGGGTCTGGACGGCCGAACGAAAGAATTCCTCCTCAAGCGCATCCGGACAGCCGACTCCAGCGGAATGACCTGTGGTGTCAACCGACGGAGCGATGAGAGGAACCGCATGTGCCTGAATCGGGCGGAACCGTCCGCCGGAGAGCGCCGAGGTGCCTCACAGCCCGCGCCGGCCACCCCGCGGCTTGATCTGCGTCCTCCCGCCGCCGTCTCACCCGGCGCCGGACCTCGGTACCCGCCCGGTTCTGGGCGAGCGGCGGCCGATGAGGTGGACCGCGACGTTCCGGGCGCGGTGAGCCGTGTGCTCGAACAGGTCCTGGGAGAACGGGTCGCCCAGGCTACGGCGGTGGACGCGACCTTCGGCCGGGATGTGGCTGAACGTGTCGAGCGGTTCACGCTCCTGGGTGGGAAGCGACTGCGCTCCCAGTTCCTGTGGTGGGGGATGCGGTTCTGCGCAGGAGAATCCGACGTCAGCGATGTGGACGCGGCGCTGCGTGTCGCCTGCGCCCTGGAACTCGTCCAGACGTGCGCGCTCGTGCACGACGACGTGATGGACGGATCGGCGCTACGCCGCGGCAGACCCGCTGTGCACACCGACTTCGCGACCCAGTACGCCACCGCCCCCGCTTCGGCACTCGGCGTGCCGTTCGGTAAAGCCGCCGCCGTCCTCACCGGAGACCTCGCCCTGGCATGGGCGGACGACGCCATCGCCGACACCGTACTCGCGGCGGATGTCCAGGTACGGGTCCGTCAGGTGTGGCGCGACCTGCGGACGGAGATGGTCGGCGGTCAGTACCTCGACCTGCACGGACAGATCACCGACTCACGATCCATGGCGAGGGCACTGCGGGTGGCTTGCCTGAAGAGCGCCCTTTACACCGTGGAGCGTCCGCTCGCACTCGGAGCCGCGCTGGCCGGAGCGGACCAAGCCACCGTCAGAACTCTTCGCGCCGCAGGTCGCTGCGCCGGCATCGCCTTCCAACTGCGCGACGACCTCCTGAGTGTCTTCGGCGACCCGGAGTACACGGGGAAGCCGGCAGGCGAGGACGTCCGCCAAGGCAAACTCACCTATCTGGTCGCCGTCGCGCGGGCACGTGCCGACGCCGAGGGCGACAGTGCGGCGCTCTCACTTCTCGACGAAGCCCTCGGGGACGCGTCCCTGTCGGAGAGCGGCCTGGCGTCTGTCCGCTCGGTCCTGGTGGCCACCGGCGCCGTGGAGACGGTCGAGAAGAAGATCGATTCGCTGGTCAGCCACAGCGGACGCTGTTTGGCAGCCGCAGGGGGCGAGTACACCGTTCGCCGCAGGCTCGGCGCGCTGTTCCGCACCGTGTCCGGCCCGCCCACCAAGGTGGTGGGCGCCGGCACGTCCGCCATGCCCCTCTCTTCCGCCGCCGTCCAAGGAAGCAGCCGATGAAAACCCTTGAAGGACGCACGGATCACGTCGTCGTGGTGGGAGCCGGGCTCGCCGGCCTGTCCGCCACGTTGCATCTGCTCGGTGCCGGCCGCCACGTCACCTTGGTCGAAAGGGACATGCTTCCCGGTGGCCGGGCCAATCGACTGGATCTCGGCGGCTACCGGATCGACACCGGCCCGACGGTCCTGACGATGCCGGACCTCCTGGACGAGGCGTTCGGCGCCGTGGGGATGTCCCTGCGGGACCGGGTGGAGCTGATCCCTCTGCACCCCGCCTACCGGGCCCGATTCGCCGACGGCAGCGAACTGGACGTGCACACCGGCCCCGAGGCGATGGAGTCGGAGATCGAGCGCTTCGCCGGAGCGGCCGAGGCGGCCGGCTACCGCCGTCTGCGCGACTGGCTCTCGCGCCTGTACACCGTGCAGATGCGCCGTTTCATCGACGCCAACTTCGACTCGCCCCTGCGGCTTCTCCACCCCGACCTGGCACGCCTCGCGGCGCTCGGCGGCTTCGGGCGACTCGACGCCCGTATCGGCCGGTTCCTGTCCGACGAACGCCTGCGCCGGGTCTTCTCCTTCCAGGCCCTCTACGCGGGGGTGGCGCCGGCCCGTGCGCTCGCCGCGTACGCGGTCATCGCCTACATGGACACCGTCGCCGGGGTGTACTTCCCCCGGGGCGGCATGCACACCGTGCCGCAGGCCATGGCGGACGCGGCCACCGAAGCGGGTGCCGATCTGCGGTACGGCCGCGAGGTCGTCCGGCTGGAGCGCTCGGGCGATCGGGTCACGGCTGTCGTCACCGACCAGGAACGCATCGCCTGTGACGCGGTCGTGCTGACCCCTGACCTGCCTGACGCCTACCGGCTGCTCGGCCGCCGGCCGCTTCGCCCCCAGGCGCTGCGCTACTCTCCGTCGGCCGTCGTCCTGCACGCGGGAACAAACCGTACGTGGCATGGACTGGGCCACCACACCATTTCCTTCGGCGCTGCCTGGAAGGAAACGTTCCGCGAACTCACCAGCGCGGGAGCCTTGATGAGCGACCCGTCCTTGCTCATCACCCGGCCGACGGCAACCGATCCGTCCCTCGCACCGCCGGGCCGCCACCTGCACTACATTCTCGCGCCCTGCCCCAACACCGACATCGGACCCGGCACACGGGAGTGGCACGACTTGGCGCCGCGCTACCGGGACGAGCTCCTCAATGTGCTGGACAAGCGTGGCCTCACCGGCATCGGCTCGGCCATCGAGGAAGAGTGCCTGGTCACCCCGGTCGACTGGACGGACCAGGGACATGCTGCGGGAACGCCCTTCTCCGTCGCCCACACCTTCGCGCAGACCGGGCCGTTCCGGCCCCGCAACCTCGTGCGCGGCACGGAGAACGCCGTATTGGCAGGCTGTGGAACCACTCCCGGCGTCGGCGTACCGACCGTGATCATCTCCGGAAAGCTCGCGGCACAGCGTGTCACCGGTCCGCCTCCGCCCTCTTCGGCCCTGGGCCGGCCTCGGCGTGCCTCACGGGAGGACGAGCCGGTATGACCGCCCGTGAACTCGACGCGGCGGGCATCAGGGAGCCCGCCCTGCGTGACGCGTACGCCCGGTGCCGACGTCTCAATGCCCAGCACGGGAAGACGTACTTCCTGGCGACCAGGCTGCTGCCGATCGAGCGTCGCTCCGCCGTCCACGCCCTCTACGGCTTCGCCCGCTGGGCCGACGACATCGTCGACAGCCTCGACAGCGGGCTGACTCCCGCCGAACGGGCCGAGACCCTCGACCGACTCCAGGAGCGGCTCGCCGCAGGGCTGCGCGCCGGGAGCAGCCCCGAACCCGTCGTCCGGGCCCTGGCCCATACCGCGGCCGTGTACGACATCGACCACCAGTACTTCACCGACTTCATGGCCTCCATGCGCAGCGACCTCGATGTGACCGACTACCCGACCTACGCGGACCTGTACCGATATATGCACGGCTCGGCCGCGGTCATCGGACTCCAGATGCTCCCCGTGCTGGGTACGGTCGTCCCGCGGTCCGAGGCGGCTCCGCACGCGGCCGCACTCGGCGTCGCCTTCCAGCTCACCAACTTCCTGCGCGATGTCGGGGAGGATCTCGACCGGGGCCGCGTGTATCTGCCCGCCGACCTGCTCGCCGCACACGGTGTCGACCGTCAGCTTCTGGAACGGGGCAGGGCCGGCGGCAGCCGCGACGCCCGTATCACCGCCGCGCTCAAGGACGCTGTCGGCCTGACGCGGGAGGTCTACCGTCAGGCCGCTCCCGGCCTTGCGATGCTCGACCCGGTCGCCCGCCCATGCATGCGTACCGCGTTCGTCCTCTACGGCGGGATCCTCGACGCAGTCGCCGACGACGGATACGCCGTGCTGCACCGCCGCTCGACCGTCTCCCGCAGACGCCGCGCCGCGGTCGCCTTCGACGGGCTGGCCCGACTCGGCCTGGCACGACTCGGCGCGGCACGCCACGGCGCGGGCGAGACCGGCCCCGCCCTCCCGCACACGGCTCAGGCGGGCCAGGCACGCCCCGTGGCGAACAGCGTGCGAGAGCGCAACCGAGAGGCAGTGACATGACCGACAGCACGCGCCGGCCCCGTTATCCGCTGAGACTGCGACGCGATCCCGTTCGCTGGGAGCAGCAGGCCCCCACCTGGCGCGACGCGAAACCCGGGGTCATCGCCGACGCGCTCCGGCGTGCCAAGGGCCGTCCTTCCGGTAACTGGTATGTCGTGGGAGCGGCGAGCGCCATCACGGCCGGCCGTCCCTTCGGCCGCACCGTTGGCGGGCTCGAAGTGGTCATCTGGCGAGACGCCGCCGGCGGACTGGTGGCGGGTACGGGTGTCTGTCCGCACCTCGGTGCCCCGCTGAAGGACAGCACCGTCCGCTGCGGAGAGCTCATCTGCCACTGGCACGGACTGGCTCTGGACGGAAAGCCGTTCGCCGGCTGGAAGCCCTTCCCCGTGCACGACGACGGACTGCTCGTATGGGTACGCCTCGACCAGGTGGGCGGCGAAGAGCCCTTGGAGCTCCCGGTCGTTCCGGTGCGGCCCCGTCCCGAGGCCGCCGTGGGCGCCGTGTACACCACGTTCGGAGTGTGCGATCCGGACGATGTGGTCGCGAACCGGCTCGACCCGTGGCACGGGGCGTGGCTGCACCCGTACTCCTTCGTCGATCTCACCGTTGTCGGCGCCCCGGCCGACAGCGGCGCCGAGGCCGTCGACGGGTTCTGCGTCGATGTCTCCTTCAAGGTCGCCGGGCGTGCCGTGGTTCCCGTCCGCGCGGTCTTCACCGCCCCCGAGCCGCGCACGGTCGTCATGCACATCACCCAGGGGGAAGGCATGGGATCCGTCGTCGAGACGCATGCCACGCCGCTCGGCCCGGACCGCTCGGGCCGGCCGCGCACGGCCGTCGTCGAAGCGCTTGTGGCGACGTCGGACCGGCCCGGGTTCGGCGTCGCCCGCGCCATGGCTCCCCTGTTGCGCCCGCTCATGCGCACGCTTGCCGGACGGCTGTGGCGCGACGACCTGGCTTACGCGGAGCGGCGCAGTCACTTGCGCAGCACGGGCCGCTTCCCCGGCTGACGGGCCGTCCCCCGGGACGTGGCCCGCTCCCACAAGGGCGACCAGGGGGCGCGACCCGACCGTCAGTGCTTCCCGGTTGCCGCGAGGGCCCGCAGCGCGGCGGAGCGCCCTCGGTCCGGCACCGTCCAGAGTGTCTGCCCGCGTACCCCCCACCGGCGCAGCAGGGCGTTGGCCGCGAGGAAGCCGGTGGTCGCCGCCCGTTCCATCAACGCCACCGGCAGGTCCGTACGCACCAGGTCACCCGCGACAACGACGGCGGGGTCCGGTGTGCGAACCGTAGGCCGGTCCTGGAAACCGCCGACCGGGAACAGCGGGCAGTCCTCACGCCATTCATGGCGTGCGTCGACGATCCGTGCCTCACGCGTCTCGGGGTACACCCGGTACAACTGCTCGATCAACCGGTCCTGTTCGCCTTCTCGGTCGGCGTCCGGACTGACGGCGTAGGCGTGCAGTTCGACCACGGAACCCCCGGTGCGAGTGGTCCAGCGGGCTGCTTCGCCCTCCCAGCGTTCCAGCACGCTGACGTTGTCCAGCGGACCGTAGCCGCTCGTGCCCAGGAAGCCCGCCCGGTGCGCCGCCACCCGGCGGTCGAGCCACAGGCGGGACACCAGGAACGGCGGCGCGGTACGCAACTGGGCGATCCGCGAGCGCCAGGACGGGTCGCACAGCTCAGGTGAGGCGGCGACGACCTGGCGCAGTCCCCCGGTGTCCAGCGCCAGGACGAGTGCGTCGTGACGGTGCGTAGCGCCGCCCGCCGTCACCTCCGTTCCGCCGCCCGCCGACGGTCGTACCCGCTCCACCGCGACGCCGGTGCGCAACCGCGTGCCGTGGCCCGTCAGGTAGCGGCCCAAGGGCTCCCACAGGGCCCGCGGATACGGCTCGTCGGGCACGTCGAAGAGCAGGCCCTCGCTCGACCCGAGGAAGTAGATGTGGAACATGAGGGCCAGTTCGGCGGCCGACAGTTCGTCGGGGTCGGCGAAGAAGCTCCGCGAGAACACTTCGAACGCCAGATGGTGAGCGGCCTCCGGGAACCTGATCCTGGACAAGAAGGTGCGGGCGCTGACCGTGTCCAGCCGTTCGTACACCTCCGGTACGCGCACGTCGAGAAGCGGCAGGGCGGCAGCGGGATTCATCCGCAGCAGATCCCGCCAGCCGAAGGCGGGGCTGAGTGCGACGAACCCGAGCGCGCTCCACGGTGGTGTGCGCGGCACCCTGGCGAAGCTGTCGTACAGCCCGTTGCTGTGGCGCAGCGGATAGTCCGGCAGAGCTGTGAGCATCCCGAGCGTCGGATCCGCCCGGCGCAGCAGTCCCCGCAGGTTGTAGTACTGCCTGAAGAAGGCGTGAAAGCCACGGCTCATCGTCGCCTGCGAGCCGTCGGACAGTTGTGTGGGCCAGCCGGCCAGCCGGCCTCCGAGACTCTGCTCGCGTTCGTACAGCGTGACGTGTGCGCCCCGCTCGGCGAGTGCCGTAGCAGCCGCCAGCCCGGCGATGCCCCCGCCCACCACCGCCACGTCGGGCGCCTCCGCGCCGAACCTGTCCCGGCCCGGCGGCGCTGGGATCCGGTTGGCTCGTCGGTCACGTCCCCGGCGCGGGGTCGAGCTCTCCGGGAGCCGGCGCGGGCTCACCGGTGAGCGGTCGTGCGTGCGGAGGACGGAAGGGACGGCACGCACAGCGGTGCGTCGGGCAGCGGGGGCATATGACGTTCTCCTCCGTCGACAGGGGTGGGAGTTGAGTCCGGTTCGGGCCGCTACGGCGCGGCAGGAGGGCCTTCGGCGGGCCCCCGCGGAGCCGGGCGCCGGCGCAGGAAGGGCAGTTCGGCGAGGGCACGCAGCATCGGAATCACCGGGGTGCTCAGTCCGATGAGAAAGTCCTCCCGTATCCGCGAGCGGCCGTCCAGGAAGCGCAGCAGCCCTTCCGTCGGCACCTCACGGAACAGTTGGGTGAAGAAGTCAGCGCCGTCCATCCGGCCGCTGTCCAGGGCGCGCAGCATCACGGCGTCCATCGTCCGCGAGCGTGCCGAGTGCGGCGGCGGTGGCAGGGGGTCACGGTGCTGGAGCAGCGCCTGGGACACCGCCGCGGCCTGGCGCTGGATCGCGGCGAACGTGTATCCGGTCGAAGGGCGCGTCGCACCGCCTGCCGTTCCGATGCGGAAGACCGAGTCTCCCGCCCTGCGGGGGAACCGTCCGTCCGTCATCGGGATCACGCCCTGTTCGACAGCCGCGATCTCGAACGCGCCGAGGCCGAGGATGTCCTCCGTGTACCCCCGCAGCGCGTGGTCATAGTCGTCGGTGCGCAGGACTGCCGGGGAGAACTCCGTGTACTCGACGAGGGCTTCGCACGGTCCGAGCGGCAGCAGGTAGCCGAAAGACAGTCCGCGGGCCGGCTGGGGCGTTCGGAAGTCCATCAGGTCGGCGACGCGTGGATCGAAGGCCGGCTGGTCCGTACGGACGAACCAGCCTCTGAAGTGCTGCAACAGCGTCGTACGAGCCGGAGGCAGCCGCTTCGGCGGCCGCGAGTCGAAGACCCACCTGGCGCGCAGGCCGACCCGGCGGCCGGATGACGTGTACCCACTGACCTCCGCCCCCTCGGGTGTGTCGGTGACGCTGTCCACGGTGGCTGCCACGCGCCGGCAGCCGTCCGGCCCCGAGAGGCGCTCGTCCACGAGCGCCTCGAAAGCCCGTGAGCGGAGCATCTTGTACCGCAACGGTGCCGGTAGGCCGCTGATGACCGCCCCGTCCCGACCGCGGACGCGCAGTTGCTGCCACGATGCCGCGAGCACCGAGTCGTACGGACCGCCCGGCGCCTCCCAGTAGCACCAGGTGCGCTCCGGCGGACTGTTCGGTCCGCTGGGCGCGTCCACGACGATCACCGAGGGCCGGCGGGGCCCCTGCGCGGGGGCGCAGAGCCGGTAGGCGAGCGACAGTCCGGCCGCTCCCCCGCCCACAATGACGACATCCGCGTCCGTGACGGGCACCCTGATCTCCTTTCCGGCGCACGGGTGTACCGAGCGTCCTCCCTGGCACGGGTGTGCTGCCGATACTTCCCCAGAGCGGGCCTTCACGGATGCAGGCGGGGCTCGTCAGTCTGTGCTTTCGTGCGGCCGGCTCAGGACACCGGGCCACCAGGCGCGTCCGCCGATGTCGCGGACCAGGGCGGGGACCAGCAGAGAGCGGACCACCAGGGTGTCCAGCAGCACGCCGAAGGCCACGATGAAGGCGATCTGGGTCAGGAACGCCAGGGGGATGACAACCAGTGCGGCGAAGGTCGCCGCGAGCACGACACCGGCCGAGGTGATGACCCCGCCGGTGGCGATCAGACCGCGCAGCACGCCTTCCCGCGGGCCGTGTCGGAGCGACTCCTCGCGCACCCGGGTCATCAGGAAGATGTTGTAGTCCACGCCGAGGGCGACGAGGAAGACGAATCCGTACAGCGGCACCGAGGAGTCCGTGCCGCTGAACCCGAAGCCGTGACGGAACACCAGCGCCGAGACCCCGAGCGTCGCGGCGAAGTTGAGCGCGACGGTGGCGACCAGGAGCAGCGGCATCAGCAAGGACCGCAGCAGCCCCACGAGGATGACAAGGATGATCAGCAGCACGACGGGGACGATGACGAGCCGGTCGTGTGCCGCGGTCTTCTGCGTGTCGTACTGCTGAGCTGTGTAACCGCCCACCAGCGTCTGCGGGCCGCCGATGGCCCGCACCGCGTCCCGCAGGCGCTGGACCGTCGCCTTGGCCGCGTCGCTGTCCGGGGCGTCCCGCAGTGTCGCCTCGATCTGTACGCGTCCCGCGACTTCTTGTGGCGGCCCGCCGGGCTTGCCGCCGGCGCCGAGCGGTGTCGCCTCGCTCACGCCGTGGGTGCGGGCCGCCGCGGCTGTCACCGCGCGCTCCTTGGCGGCCGGCGCGATCAGAACGACAGGCTGGCCGGATCCGCCGGGGAAGTGCGCGTCGAGGGACTTCTGCGCCTCGACGGAGGACGCCTTGTTCACGAACGTCTCGTCCAGGGGCACGCCTTCCGAGCGGAGGGTCGGTGCGAAGGCGGCGAAGACCGCGAGCAGGATCAGCGTGCCGGCCCAGACGAGTCGGGGACCGCGGTCGATCCGTGCTGCCACGCGCCGCCACAGCCCGTGCCCGCCGCTGTCGGCGTCGGACGGGCGGGGTTTGGTGGGCCAGTACGCGGCGCGGCCGAGCAGCAGGAGGACGGCGGGGAGGAAGGTCAGCGTGACGAGGACCGCGCACGCGATGCCGATCGCGCCGACGGGCCCCAGCGCGCGGTTGTTGGTGAGGTCGCTCAACAGGAGGGCGAGCAGGCCCAGTGCCACGGTGGCGGCACTGGCGGTGATCGCTGCGACGGAGCGTCGCAGGGCGGCTCGTGCGGCGGCGAACCGGTTGCCCGTCGCGGCGAGTTCCTCCCGGAACCTGGCGGTGAGCAGCAGCGCGTAGTCGGTCGCGGCGCCGATCACCAGGATGGAGAGGATGCCCTGCACCTGTCCGTCGACGCGCACAGCGTTGTGATCGGCCAGCGCGTACACGACCGCGGAGGCAAGCCCCAGGGCGAACACGGCACTGAGAATGATCAGGAAGGGCATCAGGATGCTGCGGTAGACCAGCAGGAGAATCACCAGAACCGCGAGCAGTGCGACGCCGAGCAGCAGACCGTCGATGCCCGCGAACGCGTCGGACAGATCGGCCTGGGTAGCCGCGGGACCTGCCACCTGCGCCCGGGTGCCGGTCACGGAACCGGCGGCGCTCTTCAGCTTCTTGACCACGTCGGGGAGTTCGGTCCCCAGATCGGGCCGGAGCTGGACCACTCCCTGAAGGGCGCGGCCGTCCTGCGAAAGGACGGCGGGAGAGGGCTTGCCCACCACGCCGTTCAACGAGGCCGCGGTCGCCAAGGCCCGGGTCGCCTGGCTGCGCTGGGCGGGATCGACCGAGCCGGTGCCGCTCGTCCACACCACGATGGCCGGCAGCGTCTCGGCCTGGTGGAATTTCTTCTGTTCGTCCAGGACGCGAGTGGATTCCGCGCTCTGTGGCAGGAAGGCGGCCTGGTCGTTGGTCGACACCTCGCTGAGCCTGCCCGCGTACGGCCCGAAGGTCGCGCCGATGCCCATCCAGGCCACGACGAGAACCACCGGGATCAGCCAGCGGACGAATCGCGGGGCGCTTGCCATGAACTCTCCCAGACGGATGCGGTACAGCAATGACTCAACCATGAAGTATCTCAACGATTGAGATTCTATAGACTGTACGCATGCCACACCACGACGAAGGCAAACATGCCGTCAGTGACGAAGCCGACCTCCATGCCTTCGCCGTACAACTGCGCCTCATGAACAGCGAGTTCAACCGGGTGAGCCACGACTTCGCCCAATCCCGCGCCCTGCACCCCACCGACGTGGAGGCACTGGTCGCCATCATGGACGCCCCGTCCTCACAAGGGGCCGCCATGACGCCAAGTGGCCTGCGGGACCATCTGCGGCTCACCTCGGGCGCCGTCAGCGCTTGCCTGGACCGCCTGGAACGCGCCGGGCACATCCGCCGCTCACGTGACGACCAGGACCGCCGCGTCGTCCATCTCGATCACCAGCCGGCCGCCGCGGAAGTGGCGCGCGCCTTCTTCCGGCCCCTGGCGGACAGCACCCAGGCGGCTCTGGCCGGTGTCTCCGCCGATGAGCGGCGCACCATCCTCACGTTCCTCAGCACCCTGAACGCCGAACTCCGCGACCGCCGGGCGGTCCGGGAGACCTGATCGCCGGTGTCATATCCTCACCCGCGCGGGCCTGACGGGCGCTTGCCGTCCCCCGTCACGCGGTCGGCGGATGCGAGTGGTGCGAGGGAACGGCGCGCTTCTTCACGGGCCGCCTTCTCCGGGTGACGCCGACGCCAGTACGGATTGTCGTGGGGAAGTCCGCCGGTGACCCTTCCGTACATACCGAAGGTCAGGATCACCAGGCCCATCACGAAACTGAAGATGACGTTGGACATTCCGAAGTCGAGGAAATTGGCCGGCCGGTCCAGGATGAAGATGTGGACGAATCCGCTGAGCAGGAACAGTGCGCCCACGGTCATGTTGAGGGTCGAGGCGACATTGCCGCCCACCACTGCCCCCGCGACGAGCAAGGCGCCGACGAGCACGGAGATCAGACTCAGGAGCCCGTTCGTGGACAGTCCGGCCACTTTCGCTCCGGTGGTGTTGAAGAAGCTCAGCTGATCGGCGAAGCCAAGGCTGCCGAACAGCAGCAGGATGCCCCCGCACACTGCGGCACCGAGCCGGTAGACCGTCGCGAGTTTGTGGTCCGTCGGCAACTCGTCCTGGAGTTTCATGGGCACTCCTCCACGTCGTCGGTCAAGGCGAACACCGGAAGACTCTCCCGTGACGGCAGACTCCCCCGGCCCCACCGGAACGGCCACTTGCACCGTTCGCGCACCGCCTGTTCTGCGGGACTGCCGCGCCGCCGCGCGAGGACGGGAGCCGCTCACCTGAGGGCGGGAGTCACAGGGCCCCCGCGGGCGCCGAATTCCGCCAGCATGTCCAGTGCCTCCCGCAGACTGTGCGGACGGAGCAAGCCGGGGACCGACGTCCCGCCCCAGCCCGGCCCGGCAAGGAGCACGGCGGTACGGGTACGGGCGCCCTTCACACCCCATCCGGTGGCGGCGATACGCAGGGCCAGCGGACGGTCGGCCGTCGAGTGCGACTGCGACCACAACACGACGGCCGCGGGGCCGATGCGCCGAACCGCTTCGCTGAGGGCCTCGGCCGGCACCGATCCGCCCAGCACTCTCGCCGGCAGGCACAGCTGAGCCATCCCGGCGGCCACTGCCTCAAGGGGCAGGGTGTGCTGGTCACCGTGAACGCAGGCCAGAAGCGCGGGGACGGCGTCGGCAGCCGGGGGCGCTGGGGCCTGGAGCCGGCGCAGGACCGAAGAGATGTGCCAGGACAGCAAGTGCTCCACCTCGACGTAACGGCCGCCGTGGCTCTCCCACTTACGACCGACGGCGCGCAGCGTCGGAGCCATCATCTCGTCCCAGGTGGCGATCAGACCGTGCTGGTCCAGGAAGGAGGTCAGCAGATCTTCGACGAGCGGGGCGTCCAGGCGCCGTGCCGCTCGGGCGAGACCCCGGCACTCGTGGCGCACATCACCGAGCGGCAGACCACTTCCCGATCGACCGCTCCGCACCACGGAGCGAACTGCCGTTGCCACTTCGGTTTCCTGGTGGGCTGAGGGCTCGGCCGAAACCGCGCGAGCGGCCTCGGCCGGCGGCACGCCCGAAGAGGTCAGCCGGCACATCTCTTCCAGTACCGCGATGTCGCGCGGCATCCAGCGCCGGTGACTGCCGCTCTCACGGACCGCCGGTCCAATGCCGTAGCGCCTGTCCCACGAACGCAACGTGGTCGGGGACACTCCCAGTCGGCGTGCCACAGAACCGGTGGTGACACCCGCCTGTCCTGGCCGGCGGTCCTGGTCTTCCCGAGTCACGCTCACCTTCGCACCTTATAGTCGTGTTCGGCACGTTCGGCATTCCGAGGCCCCGAGGAACCCGACAGCCTTGTGCGCTGAGCTACAGCGAGGCAGCGCGTCACGATCACGTTCATGACCTGTGGTCGGTGGCGCCGCGATCCGGCCCTGCGAGTTCGGGCTGGAGGCAGCGGCGCAGGTGATGAAGTCCTCGGCGCACGTGGCTCTTCACAGTCCCCAGCGGCATGCCTGTCCGCTCGGCGATCTGGGTCTGGGTCAGATCCTCGAAGAACGCGAGCCGGAGCACGCTGCGCTGCGCATACGGCAGTTTGTCGAGTTCGTGTGCCACGAAGAGCCGGTCCAAGGACGCTTCGGCCGAAACGGCCGCCGCGTTGGCCGGGGTCACACCGGCCGCCGCCGTTACGAGGTTGCCGTGCCGCGTGCGAGCGGTGAGCGCGTCCGCGATTTTCTTACGGGTGATGCCGACCAACCAGGCGGCCAGTGTGCCGCGTTCAGGACGGAACCCGGCCCTGCCACGCCAGGCGGCGAGGAAGACCTGCTGAGTGACGTCTTCGGCCTCCCGGCCGTCGTTCATCGCACGCGCCGCAAGGGTGTGCACCAGCGATCCCCAACGCCGGAACGCGGCGTCGAACGCCTCCTCGTCGCCGCACCCCGGCGCGGCGACGCAGCGTTCGCTGACTCGGGTGTCTTCGGCGGGCGGGCATGGCGGATTGCTCACAGCCTGCTTCGAGCCGCTGAACGTCATCATCGTCATCCTCCTGCCGGCGCAAGTCCCGACAGGAACCCGAACCGGCCCACATCGCATCGGCCCGCAGGCGCGCGAGCTGGGGTGGGTACGCGTCGTCCCTGCGGTCCCATGTGGGCACCTTCGCCCTTCGCCGTGTGCGCGGCAACTCGCATCGTTTCTGCGTCGAATGGAGTTGGGGTCGCACGCCGCCCAACTGAACCGCGTTCCACGCATGACCGTGTCGAGGCACGGCGCCGCGATGCCGATCGAGGGCGTCCGTTGCCTGAAGGCTTCGGCGGGCACTGGTAGCCCTCCGGCAGATCAGCTCCGTTGTGGTCGACGATCCGGTGCCCACGGCGTACACACTGCCCGCCGCGCCGAGCGACGTCGTCCCATGACGCAGGCGGTCGCCTCCCGTTCCACCATCGTTCAACTCACGGTCCCCGACTTGGATGTACGTCACATCTAAGGTTTTTGATGGTCGGTCAAGGAAGGGACTCATGGACACTCTCCCCGCAGTCCGGGCGCGCGGGATCATCAAGTCGTTCGGTGCGGTCGTCGCACTCGACGGCGTCGATCTCGATGTCACGCAGGGCCAGATCCACGGTCTGGTCGGACCGAACGGCGCGGGCAAGACGACGTTGCTCGGTCTCCTGCTCGGCCTGGCCGTCGCCGACGGCGGCGAACTGGAAATCCTGGGCAGCCGCGTCGGACGCGCGCTCGCCGCCCCCGAGGGTGTCACGGGTTTCGTGGACGGCCCGGGTCTCTACCCGTCGTTGACAGCCCGTCAGAACCTCTCCGCACTGGCCGCTTTGCGCGGCCCGGACACCCCCGCAGCGGAGATCGACGACGTACTCGACCAGGTCGGACTGACCGATGTCGCCGACGACCGGGCCCGTGGTTTCTCCCTCGGGATGCGTCAGAGGCTCGGGCTCGCCGCCGCTCTGCTCAACAAGCCGCAGCTGCTCGTGCTCGACGAGCCGTCCAACGGCCTCGACCCGGCCGGCAAGAGGCACGTCCACGGTGTCCTCGCCCGGCTGGCCGCCGAAGGTACCAGTGTCGTCCTGTCGAGCCACCGTATGGATGACCTTGAGGCCCTGTGCTCCGAGGTCACGATCCTGGCCACCGGGCGGGTCGTCTTCTCCGGGCCGCTGAAAAAGCTGGCCGCCGAGAGCCGTGAACTCGACTACCGGGTGATCACCTCCGACCCGTCGGCGGCCCGCCTGCTGGCGGCGGAAACGGCCGGGGTCAAGGTCGTGGACAACGCCGTCGCCCGGCGCGACACCGAAGTGCTCGTCGTACGGGCCCTGGTTCCCGCCCTCGACGAGTTGGTGGCCCGGATCGTGCGTGCGGGCATCGCGCTGCGCGAGTTCGCCCCGGTGGTGTCGCCGCTGGAGGCGGCGTTCCTCGCCCTCACCGAGCAGCAGGAGGCCGTCCGATGACCGCGACCATCGCCCCCAGCCACGACAGCCACGACGCCGGAGTCCCCGACGAGGTCCGTGCCCCGCGCGCTGTCTCGGTCCTGCGCGGCTATCGGTTCGAGCTGGTCAAGCTCGTCTCGCAGTGGCGGATCCGGCTGGTGATCGTCGTCTGCTGGATCGCGCCGGCGCTCTTCGTCGCCGCGGTCAGCCAGCAGGGCTCGCTGCCCGTCGACACCCTCTTCGGCCGCTGGATGCACGCCACAGGCTGGGCGGGACCGCTGGTGGTGCTCGGCTTCGCGGGCACCTGGGCGCTCCCCCTGCTGACCTCGCTGGTGGCAGGCGACGTGTTTGCCTCCGAGGACCGGCTCGGCACCTGGCGCCATCTGCTCGTGGCCGTCCGGTCACCTCGACGGATCTTCGCCGCGAAGGCTCTCGCCAGTCTCACCGTCATCCTGTTGCTCGTCGTCGGCCTGGTCTGTTCCGGCGCGGTAGGCGGGGTGCTGGCGGTGGGCAACCACCCGCTGGTGGGCCTCGACGGCCATCTGCTGAGCGCGGGTGACGCCGCCTCCCGGGTCTTCCTCGCCTGGGCCTGCGCACTCGCCCCGACCCTGGCCCTCGCGGCGATCGGGCTGCTCGGCTCCGTCACGCTGGGACGCTCGCCCATGGGGCTGTTGCTGCCGGCGCTCGTCGCCCTCGCGATGCAACTCGCCCAGATGCTGCCCCTGCCCGTCGCCGTGCGGCTGGCCCTTCCCGGCTACGCCTTCATCTCCTGGAACGGCCTGTTCACCAGTACCGCGCAGCTCGGCCCTCTCTTGATCGGCATCGTGGTCAGCGTCGTATGGGCCGTGGTCGCGACCGCCCTGGCGTATGTGCTGTTCCTGCGAAGGGACTTCACCAACCTGACCGACGACAGCTCGCCCCGCCGTGCGCTCGTCGCCGGGGTGCTGCCCCTCGCGGGACTGCTCGCCGTGACGATCGGCGTCGTCGCCGTGGCGACCACGGCCAAGGGCTCGGGCATCGAGCAGATCAAGGTTGAGCGCTCGGTCGCGACGGCGTTCGCCCATCTCTACCCGCAGCAGGCCGACGAGCTCAACCGCCCCGCCGTCACCGAGGCGCAGTTGAAGGCGAGTGCGGCGTGCACGAAGGGCGACGTCGCGGACGGTGCGCAGGGCGCCGGCAACGACTGGCGGTGCGTCGTCTCCTGGCACCTTCCCGATGTGGCAGCCACCGGCACGGCCATCTACCAGCTGGACGTCACACCGGACGGGCGGTACGTCGCCGACGGCGACGGGCCGAAGGAAGTGAACGGCTACTTCCTGGTACGCACCCCGATCGGGGACGCGCCGAATCCGCTGTGGCAGTTCGACGGCAATGTCGAACTGCTCGGCACCACGAAGGGATGACTCCATGCAGGTAACGCGCCGCAGGCGTGTCGACAAGCAGCGGCCCGGGGTGCTCGGCAGACGCATCGGCCGCGTCCCCCTGGTGACGGCCGGCATCGTCGCCGTCGCTGTCGCGGCCGGGGGCACTGCCTTCGCCCGGACGGATCAGTTCGGCACCCAGCAGGTCGGCCAGACCACCGCCAAGGGCCAGGTCATCTCCAGCGACCAGTACATCGCCCCGTACGGCGACCGTCTCGTCGTCAACGACGGCAAGATCATGTCGTCGACGGTCAGCCCGGACGGCACTCATCTCGCGGCCTCGGTCACCGACGGCGGCGGTGTGCTGTCGATCGTGGACCTGAAGGGCTGGAAGACGCAGCAGCTCGTCGGCAGCGGCGCCACGTCGGTTCCGCGCGTCACGGGCAACGACGTGGGCCAGGAAGGCCCGACGTACTCGCCCGACGGCAAGCAGCTGTGGCTGGGCCGCACGGACGGCTACACCAAGTTCACCGTGAACGCGGACGGCAGTGTCACCAACCCGGTCACCGTCCCGATCCCGGCGGACGGGCCCAAGCACGCGCTCGTCGGCGCGGCCGTGTTCTCGGCGGACGGGGCGACCGTGTACGCGGCGGTCAACGGACAGAACCGGGTCGTGGCCATCAACGCGGCGACCGGCGCCGTCCAGCAGAGCTGGCCGGTGGGCAACGCGCCGCGCGGCATGGTCCAGGTCGGCAACAGCCTGTACGTCAGCAACGAGGGCGGCCGCCCGGCGCGACCCGGCGAGACCACGATCAACTCGTACAACACGCAGGTGCCGGCCGACCCGGTGACCGGGGCCACGACCACCGGCACGGTCAGCGTCATCAACGTGAAGAAGCCGGCCGCCGCCGTCAAGACCGTCGCCGTCGGTCTGCACCCGACGGCGCTGTACGCGAAGAAGGGCGCGGTGTTCGTCACCAACACCGCCAGCAACGACGTGTCGGTCATCAAGACCGCCAACAACAAGGTCGTGCAGACCATTGCCACCCGCCCCTGGCCGGAGGCGTCCGTGGGCTACGAGCCCGACGCGGTGACACTCACCGACGACGGCCACCTGCTGGTGACGCTCGGCCGCGCCAACGCGGTCGCCGTCTACCGGTACACCAGCCCCCAGGAGCCGGTCAGTTACGTCGGTTTGCTGCCCACCGACTACTTCCCGGCGGAGATCGCGACCGTCGGCAAGCAGGTGGTGGTCTCCAACACCCGTGGTGTCGACGCCCGTCGCCCCACCACCGCCGCCGGGCACGGCACCCACGACACGACGTCCAGCCTGACCCGCTTCACGCTGCCCAGCGACAAGACCGTCAAGTCCCAGACGGACAAGGTCTTCAAGCAGAACGGCTGGACCAGCGGCTCGGTCAAGCTGGCCAAGGGGAAGAGCAAGGCGAAGCCCGTACCCGTCCCGGTGAAGCTAGGCGACCCTTCGACGATCAAGCACGTGTTCCTGCTGGTCAAGGAGAACCGGACCTACGACCAGGTCCTCGGTGACATGCCGCAGGGCAACGGAGATCCTTCGCTGACGCAGTTCGGCGAGAACGTGACGCCCAACCAGCACGCGCTCTCCGAGCAGTTCGGCCTGTACGACAACACGTACGACATCGGCACGAACTCCGCCGAGGGGCACAACTGGCTGATGCAGTCGGACAATCCCGAGTACACCGAGTCCTCCGCCGGCGAGTACCTGCGCAGTTACGACACCGAGGACGACGCCCTCGGCCACCAGAAGTCCGGCTTCCTCTGGAGCGGCGCGCAGGCGGCCGGCAAGTCGGTGCGGGACTTCGGCGAGTTCCACCAGTTCCTGACCAAGCCGACCGGTTCGAGCTGGCAGAACCTGTACTGCGACACCAAGAACATGGCAGCGACGGGGCAGCCGAGCGCGTACTCATTGGTCTCCTCGTCACCGATCCCCTCGCTCAACAGCGTCTCGGTACCGGCCTTCCCGAAGTTCGACACCAGCGTCCCGGACGTGTACCGGGAGGAGATCTGGAAGCAGGACTTCGAGAAGAACGGCCCGGCGAACCTGAACATGTTCTGGCTCTCCAGCGACCACACCGGTGGCCCCGCGGGCCCGGCGGCCCAGGTCGCCGACAACGACCTCGCGGTCGGCAAGATGGTCGACGAGATCTCGCACAGCAAGTACTGGAAGGACTCGGCGATCTTCGTCGTCGAGGACGACTCGCAGGCCGGCCTCGACCATGTCGACGGCCACCGCGCACCGATCCAGATCATCAGCCCGTACGCCCAGCGCGGCGCCGTCGACAGCCACTACTACTCGCAGATCACGATGATCCGCACCATCGAGCAGATCCTCGGGATCCACCCGATGAACCAGAAGGACAGCGCGGCCACCCCGATGACCGGGGCGTTCACCAAGAAGGCGAACACCAAGCCCTTCAACGCCCTGGCCAACCGGACCTCGCTGACCGACGGCCTGGCGACCCCGCCCACCTGTGGCCTGGACACCCCGGCGCCGCAGGACCCGACTGCTGCGGCCGTGCCGACGACCAAGGTCCCGGCCGGCATGAAGCCGCTCGCCTCGCAGTGGAACAGTTGGAAGTCGCACCAGCGGCTGACCGGCCCCAACGCGGTGCCCGACTACGCCAACCCGGCGCAGCTGAATCACCTCACCTGGTACCAGACGCACAACTGGAGCCGGCCCTATCCCGGCGAGAAGAAGATCTTCGCGCCCAAGGACGTGCCCGGCGCCTACATCCCGTCCGCCGAATCCGACGGCTGACCCGGGGCCTGCGACGGACCGCTCGACGGGAAGGGCCCTGACCGGCGTCGCCGGTCAGGGCCCTTCGTGGTGTGACATCGCCCAGGGTCGGTCCGCCGCCGAAGACCCAGGCGGAGAACCGGGTTACGTCAGGCCCGATCCGTTCGCTGTGTTCCGCGGAGTGCGGTGCAGGTGCCGGAGGTGAGGATTTCCGCCCGTTGTCCTTCGCGGGACACTGGTGTCCCGCTGGGACTCTTCCTCGCAGAAAAAGCCTTGGTCAGCGCCGCAGAGCCCGTGATAGACCGAAGGGCCTGCCACATCCGATTCCGGAGTTCTCATGCGTCGTCTCGCCGTCTTTCTCGCCTCGTCCAACGGACACGACCCGGCGCACGCCGCGCTGGCCGCCGGCGTTGGCACAGAGCTGGCCCGTCAAGGCATCGGCATCGTCTACGGCGGTGGCCGCCGGGGCCTGATGGGCGTGGTGGCGGACAGCGCGCTCAAGGCGGGTGGCGAAGTCATCGGTGTCATGCCGCGCAGCATGATCGAACGGGAGTGGGCGCACGAAGGCGTGACGGAGCTGCTCATGTGCGACTCGATGCATGAGCGCAAGGCGCTCATGGCCGAGCATGCCGACGCCTTCGTCGCCCTGCCCGGCGGTCTCGGCACCCTGGAGGAGATCTTCGAGGTGTGGTCCTGGCGGCAGCTCGGATTCCACACCAAGCCCATCGGCTTCCTTGACGCCGGAGGCTTCTGGACGCCGCTGCTCAGCGCCCTGCGCGACATCGCCGACTCTGGCTTCCTCCCTCCATCCACGCTGGACGACCTCGCCGTTGCCCCCGATCTGCCCGGTTTGCTGGAAGCGCTGCAGGAGCGGCTCCGCAGCACCCCGCAGCCCGCGCACGGGGAGAATCTTCGGTAGCCGATCAGGCTGGCAGCGCAGCCGCAGCCCGCGGCGTCGACTACACCCCGTTCATCGGGCAGGGTCGTCGGGAAGCAACGGACGCATGAAGGTGCGGTCATAGCGCACTACACATCCGCTGTCGTCGCGAATGCGGTCCGCCTCGATGAACTCAGGGTCCTGGCCAAACAGTTGTCGGTACTCCTCGTAGACAGCGAGACTGGGAAAGCTGAACAGGGCCAGAGCCTCGTCGCTCGCCCCCTCCGCGGGTAGGAAGTAGCCGTGGTGCGTACCACCGTGCGCCTGCACCAGTTCCATCCAGCGGCGACCGAACTGCTCGAAAGACGCGATCTTCTTCGGGTCGATGACGTATCGCACGACGCATGTGATCATGAATCAAGACTAAAGTCCCTTCGCACAGATCACCGGCCTGACTCGGCAGACTAGAAGGCGTAGCGGATGCGGAGCCAGGGCGCGTGTGCGGCGATGAGTTCGCCGAGTCGGGTCACTGCGGC
>NZ_CP107968.1:4650000-4917500 GCF_036084755.1 Streptomyces sp. NBC_00370 | reverse complement strand
GAGGTGTTCTTCCCGCTCGACGCCATGCACACGTTCGACCTGACCGGGCCGTTCGGCTGGCAGCAGTCCGCCGACGAGCTGTCGCGGGCGACGGCCGTTTCGCTGCACGGCGGCGGGTTCGCGAAGGTCGTACGGACCGAGGAGTTGGTGGCGGCGGCCGGCTGACGTCCGGAGCCCGGTCAGCCGTTGCCGGAGGCGAGCTCGCGGCTGCGGTCGCGGGCCGCTTCGAGAGCGGCGATCAGGGCGGCCCGCACGCCGTGGTTCTCCAGCTCGCGGATGGCGCTGATGGTGGTGCCGGCCGGTGAGGTGACGGCTTCGCGGAGCTTGACCGGGTGTTCGCCGCTGTCGCGCAGCATGACGGCGGCGCCGATGGCGGCCTGGACGATCAGGTCGTGGGCCTGGGCGCGGGGCAGTCCGAGCAGGATTCCGGCGTCGGTCATGGCTTCGACGAGGAAGTAGAAGTAGGCCGGGCCTGATCCGGAGAGTGCGGTCGCCGCGTCCTGCTGGGACTCGGGGACGCGGAGGGTCTTGCCGACCCCACCGAAGATCTCCTCGGCGTGGCTGAGGTGTTCGGCGACGGCGTGGCTGCCGGCCGAGATGACGGACATGCCCTCGTCCACGACGACCGGGGTGTTGGGCATGACGCGGACGACGGGGGTGCCGGCGGCCAGGCGTTCCTCGATGAAGGAGGTGGGGATGCCGGCTGCCGCGCTGATGACGAGGGTGGTCCCGGCGGCGACATGGGGGGCGAGTTCGTCGAGGAGCTTGCCCATGTCCTGCGGCTTGACGGCGAGGATGAGGGTGTCGGCGCGCTTGGCGGCGTCGGCGTTGGTGACGGGCTCGACGCCGTAGCGGTCGTGGAGTTCCGTGGCGCGTTCGGTGCGGCGGGTGGTGACGAGCAGGTCGGCGGGCCGCCAGCCGGCCCTGATCATGCCGCTGAGCAGGGCTTCGCCGATCTTGCCTGTGCCGAGGACTGCGACTGTCTTGGTCATTCGGGGGTCACCTCGCCGGTGGTGCTGGGTCTTGCTGTCTACCGGTTCATCCTCGCACCGGGCGGGGGCGTCGGGCGTGCGGTGTCCGAGGGGCGGTACGCGGGTTCCGGGCGGCCTCCGGCGTACCGGCGCTGGGCGGTGCGGCGGCGCTAGGCGGTGCGGCGGCGCAGGGTTGCCGCGCCGAGGGTGAGGACGAGCAGGGCGCAGCCCGCGACGATCAGGATGTCGCGGACGAAGTCGCCGGTGATGTCGGTGTGGCGCAGCACCTCGTTCATCCCGTCGACCGCGTACGACATGGGCAGCACGTCGGAGATGGCCTCCAGTACGGGCTGCATGGTGGGGCGTGCGGCGAACAGTCCGCAGAGCAGCAGCTGGGGGAAGATCACCGCCGGCATGAACTGGACCGCCTGGAACTCGGACGCGGCGAAGGCCGAGACGAAGAGTCCGAGCGCGGTGCCGAGGAGCGCGTCGAGCAGGGCGACGAGCAGGAGCAGCCAGGGCGAGCCGGTCACGTCGAGGCCGAGCACCCACAGGGCGAGGCCGGTGGCGAGTGCGGACTGGACGACGGCGAGCAGCCCGAAGGCCAGGGCGTAGCCGGCGATCAGGTCGCCTTTGCCGAGGGGCATGGCGAGGAGGCGTTCGAGGGTGCCGGAGGTGCGTTCGCGGAGGGTGGCGATCGAGGTCACCAGGAACATGGTGATGAGGGGGAAGATGCCGAGCAGCGAGGCGCCGATGGAGTCGAAGGTGCGCGGGCTGCCGTCGAAGACGTAGCGGAGCAGGAAGAGCATCACGCACGGGACGAGGATCAGCAGCGCGATCGACCGGGGGTCGTGGCGGAGCTGGCGCAGCACGCGGGCGGCGGTGGCGAGGGTGCGGGTCGCGGTCATCGGGCGCTCTCCTGAAGGGCGTTGGCCTCGTCGACCAGGTGGAGGAAGGAGTCTTCGACGGTGTCGGAGCCGGTGCGGGCGCGCAGGGCTTCGGGGGTGTCGTCGGCGAGGATCCGGCCGTCGCGCATGAGGAGCAGCCGGTGGCAGCGTTCGGCTTCGTCCATGACGTGGGACGAGATGAGGATCGTGGCGGAGCGCTCCTGCGCGATGCGGTGGAAGAGGTCCCACAGGTCGCGGCGGAGTACGGGGTCGAGGCCGACGGTGGGTTCGTCCAGTACGAGCAGTTCGGGCTTCCCGAGCAGGGCGACGGCGAGGGAGACGCGGCTGCGCTGGCCGCCGGAGAGCCGGCCGGCCAGGGACTGGGCGTGGGAGGAGAGGTCGACGTCGGAGATGGTGCGGGTGACGCTCTCGTGGCGCGCTTCGCGGCGGGCCCGGCCGGGGTCGAGTACGGCGGCGAAGTAGTCGAGGTTCTGACGGACAGTCAAGTCGTCGTAGACGGACGGGGCTTGGGTGACGTAGCCGATCCGCGCCCGCAGTGAGGCGTCACCGGCCGCCAGGCCGAGGACGTCGAGGGTGCCGGTGGTCTTGGCCTGGGTGCCGACGACGGAGCGCATCAGGGTCGACTTGCCGCAGCCGGAAGGCCCGAGGAGACCGGTGATCTGGCCGGGGGGTACGGCGAAGTCGAGGCCGCGCAGGACGGTGCGGTCGCCTCGTAGGACGGTGAGACCGCGGGCATGGATGGCAGCCCCGGGAGAATTCATCATGTGATGAATAATGCGCGCGGGGGTGGACGCCGTCAAGGGTGGGCGGCGGTCGGGGACGCGTTACCCGGTGGCGGGTTACTCGGGCGCGGGGCTACTCGGGCGCGGGGCCGCGTCGCGTGACCGCCAACTCCACGGCGTACGCCTCCTCGACGGTTCCGTCGGGGAAGACGCTGAGCAGTTCGGCGCGCTCGGCCGCGAGGAAGGCGGCGGTGGCCTCGGCGCCGAGCACCCGGAAGATGGAGTGACTGCCGAGGTTGCCGAGGTGGGTGTCGAGGGACACCTCGCGGGTCCAGTGCACCCGCCGCCGGGTGAAGCCCGCGTCCGCGGGCCGGTCCGGTGTCGCGGCGCGGGGGCCGTGCCCGCCGTGCGCGCCGTCCCCCGCCACGCTGCGGAGCCGGGCGTCCTGCGCGGCGATCCACGGCACATCGGGGTCGGCGACGTTCCACCACAGGACGAGCGCGCCGCCGGGCCGCAGCACGCGCAGCGCCTCGGGCAGGGAGCGCGTGGGGTCGGTCCAGTGCCAGGACTGGGCGTACGTGATCAGATCGGCCGTGCCGTCGGCGAGCGGCAGGGCGTCGCCGGTCCCCCGTACGAGCGGTACGTCGGGCAGGTCGCGACGCAACTGGGCCGCCATGCCGGGGCCAGGCTCGACGGCGGTGACGTGGGCGCCGCGTTCGCGCAGCAGCCGGGTGGCGATACCGGTACCGGCGCCGACATCGACGACGCGGGCTCCGGCGAGGGACCGGCCGGCCAGGGTCTCGACGGTGTCGAAGAGAACGGGCGGGTAGCCGGGGCGGGCGGCGGCGTACTGGGCGGCGACGGAGTCGAAGGAGAGCGCGCGATCAGTCATACGGCCCATCCTGACGAACCGGCCGACCGGTGTCAGCCGCGCTTGGCCCGCTTGCGCTTGGCGCCACCGCCGCTGCCGCCGCGTCGGGCGGCCGGGTTGCCGGAGCGGGTGGTGCGCCGGCGCTCGTACTCGACGACGGCCTGCTCGTACTCCTTGCGGCGCAGGGTCTCGCCCGGGGCCTCGTAGAGGGAGCGGAGGAAGTACGCGATCAGCGAGCCGATGAAGCCGATGGCCTTGAAGCTGCGCAGCGATTCCTCACGGGCGGGGTCGGCGGGGCGGCGGCTGAAGCCCTCCCAGGTCTTGCGGAAGGCGACGGCGCTGCACACCGCGAAGACCACGACGACCAGCAAACCGACGAAGGAGCCGACCTTCGCCAGCTCGATCCCGTCGTAGGCGAACCGCAGGACGAGACAGGCGGCGAAGGCGGTGACGAGCGAACCGACGGCGACGGCGACACGGCGCGCGGCGTAGCCGCGGTCGCGCCGGAGCCAGGTGGTCCCGAAGAACCGCAGGGTCTCGGGCACGGGACCGCCCGCGCCGCCCGAGCCGTCCGCCCCCGCGGCTGCGGAGGCGGCGGCCCGGGTGGTTTCGGGATGCCCGTTCTGTACGTCGTGCTGCTCGGGGTGCTCGGTGTGCTCGCTCACGGGGTCGATTATCCCCGGTGGGCGGAGGGGGGTGGTCAGGCGCAGCGGACGGTGAAGTACCCGTCACTGCCTGTCTGCACGAAGGTGTCCGAGATGAACTGCCCGTTGGCGATGTTGTCCCAGATGTTCGAGGTCCCGTAGGGGCCGGTCTCGGTGGTGCCCGGGGTCTGGCAGTTGATCGGTACGCGGGTGCCGGCTGGAAGGATGCGGACGACACCGAAGTTGGTGCCCGGACCGCTGCGAACGTTCACGTGGTAGCCCGGCGCGAGCGGATAGTGAGTGGACAAGACCGCTGAGCCGGCGCCCACGGCTCCGGTGTCCGCGGCTTGCGCAGCCGGAGTTGTCGTCATCAGCAGGACCACAGCGGCGGCTGCGCCGCCCAGCATCGAGATCGATCTCTTGGTCAGCATGGGAACTACCGTGCCCATGCCGCACGCCAATCAGGCGCAGCGGACGGTGAAATATCCGTCACTGCCTGTCTTCACAAAAGCGTCGGAGATGAACTGTCCGTTGGCGATGTTGTCCCAGATGTTCGACGTTCCGTAGGGCCCCGTTTCCGTGGTCCCCGGTGTCTGGCAGTTGATCGGGACACGCGTTCCGGCGGGAAGGCGGCGCACGATTCCGTAGTTCGTACCGGGGCCGCTCCGCACGTTCACCACGTAACCCGGCGCAATCGGGTACCGAAGAGACGCGAGCCCTTCGGCGGCCAGCGTCCCGACTTCTTCCGTGGTGTTCTCGACTTCTTCAACAGCCATGAGGTCCCCCCTCGTTGATGGCGTACTCCCTGCGCCGCGCAGGCTAGCAACCCATGGCTGGATCGCACGCATCATCGACTAAGGTCGGTGCGTCGCGCTTGTGCACGAACACACGGGGGTGGGCAATGCCACCACTGCGCAACACTGGATCTGCCCCGGAAGCGGAACTTCCGGAGTATGCCGGGCGGTACGAGCTGGAGTCCTGTCTGGGCTCGGGCGGAATGGGTGTGGTCCATCTGGCCACATCGGCCTCGGGGATGCGCATCGCCGTCAAGGTCATTCATGCCGACCATGCGCAGGACTCCGAGTTCAGGGCCCGTTTCCGGCAGGAAGTCGCCGCCGCGCGGCGGGTGAGCGGTGCCTTCACCGCACCCGTGGTCGACGCGGATCCGGAGGCGCCGCGGCCCTGGATGGCCACCCTCTTCATCGACGGTCCCACCCTGTCCGAACAAGTGAAGCGGAACGGTCCGCTCAAGGGCGACGAACTCATCCTGCTCGGCGCGGGACTCGCCGAAGGGCTGCGCGACATCCACCGGGCCGGCGTGGTGCACCGCGATCTCAAGCCGAGCAATGTCCTATTGGCGGCGGACGGCCCGAAAGTGATCGACTTCGGTATCTCGCGGCCGACGGACAGCGACCTGCGGACCGAGACCGGCAAATTGATCGGTACACCGCCGTTCATGGCGCCCGAGCAATTCCAGCGGCCACGCGATGTCGGTCCTGCGGCCGACGTCTTCGCGATGGGTGCGGTGCTGGTGCACGCGGCTACCGGGCGCGGTCCCTTCGATTCGGACAGCCCGTATGTGGTCGCCTACCAAGTCGTCCACAACGACCCGAACTTGACCGGAGTTCCGGAGAACCTCCTTCCGCTGATCAAGAGTTGCCTGGCGAAACAGCCGGAAGACCGGCCGACGCCGGACGAATTGATGGCCATGCTTCATCCGTCGTCACGCGGTGCGACGCCGTTCGTACCGGCGCGGCGGGGCGGGGACCGTACGGGGAGCGCGGCTGCGGCGACGCATCCCCGCGCCGCCGCCCGCCCGCGCGGCCGGCTGGCCCGCCCGCGGGTGCGCTGGGCGGCGGCGGGTGTCGCCCTGGTGCTCGTGGCCGCCGGCTGTTTCTTCGCCGTGCAGGGGGCTTCCGGACACGGCGCACCCGGCACGGCCTACGCGGGTCCCGCCAAGGGCCAGAAATTCCGCCCCTGGCACACCACACTCCGTGGCGGCACGACGGAGAACAAGGCTCCCGTCTGCTCGCCCGACGGCGCGAGTCTCTACTGCACCGCCCCGGGTGTCGCGGCTGCTCGCATCAACCAGACCGACGGGCACGTCGACTGGTCCGTGAAAGACACCGACGCCGCAGGCTTCACCGCCGGTGACACGCCCCCGGTCCTGTCGGGCGGTCTGCTGTACGTCGTCGTGCCTGGCACGAAGCGCCTGGCCGCGCTCGATCCGGCCTCCGGCGAACAGCGCTGGGAGGCCGACATCTCCCAGTACCCCACAGTGCGTTACGCCGGGGACTCGGTGCTGCTCATGAAATCTGACGGGCAGTCGGTGCGCGCGCTGGACAGCGTCACCGGGTCGGAACGCTGGACACGACGGCTGGACACGTTCAGCAACCTCTGGGCCGGCGGGAGCGGCAAGCACGCGCGGCTGTTCGCCGTGACAGGGCCACCGGCCACTCCCACCGAGGTGAGTTCCGTCGACCCCGGCACGGGGGCCGTGCTCTGGCGGAAGAATCTGACGGGATCCCTGGTCCCGGTGGGCGCCTCCGACGGCGCGCTGTTCCTGCTGTCCCAGAACCTCGACGACGTCACCAACGCCGTCGTCCGACTCGACGCCACGACCCGCGCCGTCACGCGCACCCCGCTCCCCAGCTTCGTCGAACAGGCCCAAGCCACCGTCGCCGACGACATCGTCTACGTCGTCGGCTACACCGGCTCGCTCCTCGCCGTCGACACCCGCGAAGGTGTGCAGCGCTGGCGGCTGGAGACGTCCGTCACGCGTGCCTCGCGGCCCGCCGTCGACGGGAAGCGGGTCTATGTCAGCGCCGGGGACGGGCGGTTGCTCGCCGTCGACGGGGTGACCGGGGCGCTGCTCGGGCAGACCAAGCCCCGGATGGACGCCGCGGCCCGGACGCTCGTGCCCACGCTGCCGCCGCCCGTCGTCGCTCCCGGCAAGGTCGTCGCCACCGCGCCCGACGGGTCGGTGTTCGCCGTCGACAGCGGCGATCCGGCCCGCTGGTGACCCGGCGGACCGGATACGCGCCGCGTCGGCGGCTGCGAGGCGTCAGCCCAGGCGCGTGATGTCCCGCACCGCTCCCTTGTCCGCGCTCGTCGCCATCGCCGCGTACGCGCGCAGCGCCACCGAGACCTTGCGGTCGCGGTTCGCCGGGGCGTAGACGCCGTTCAGGGCGGCGCGGCGGGTGGCCAACTCCTCGTCGCTCACCAGCAGTTCGATCGAACGGTTCGGGATGTCGATCCGGATCCGGTCGCCGTCGTTGACCAGCGCGATCGTGCCGCCCGACGCCGCCTCCGGCGAGGCGTGGCCGATCGACAGGCCCGAAGTGCCGCCCGAGAAGCGGCCGTCGGTGACCAGGGCGCAGGTCTTGCCCAGGCCGCGGCCCTTCAAGTACGAGGTGGGGTACAGCATTTCCTGCATACCGGGGCCGCCGCGCGGGCCCTCGTAGCGGATGACGACCACGTCGCCGTCGGTGATCTCCTTGCGGAGGATCTTGTCGACGGCCTCCTCCTGCGACTCGCAGACGACCGCCGGGCCCTCGAAGGTCCAGATGGACTCGTCCACGCCCGCCGTCTTCACCACGCAGCCGTCCTCGGCGAGATTGCCCCGCAGGACCGCCAGGCCGCCGTCCACGCTGTACGCGTGGGCGACGTCACGGATGCAGCCGCCCGCCGCGTCCGTGTCCAGCGTCTCCCAGCGCTCCGACTGCGAGAAGGCGGTGGCGGAGCGGACGCAGCCGGGGGCCGCGTGCCACAGCTCGACGGCCTCCTCGGACGGGGAGCCGCCGCGCACGTCCCACGTCTCCAGCCAGTCCTTGATGCCGGTCGAGTGGACGGTGTGCACGTCCTCGTTGAGCAGCCCGCCCCGGTACAGCTCGCCGAGGATCGCGGGGATGCCGCCGGCGCGGTGGACGTCCTCCATGTAGTACGTGCCGCCGGGCGCGACGTTCGGCGCGACCTTGGCCAGGCAGGGGACGCGGCGCGAGACGGCGTTGATCTCTTCGAGCGTGTACTCCAGCTCGGCTTCCTGCGCCGCTGCCAGCAGGTGCAGGATCGTGTTGGTCGAGCCGCCCATGGCGATGTCCAGCGCCATGGCGTTGTCGAAGGCGGCGCGGGTGGCGACGGCGCGCGGCAGGACCGTCGCGTCGTCCTGCTCGTAGTGGCGCTTGGTGATCTCCACGACCGTCCGGCCGGCGTTCTCGTACAGCGCCTTGCGTGCCGTGTGGGTGGCGAGGACCGAGCCGTTGCCGGGGAGGGCCAGACCGATGGCCTCGGCCAGGCAGTTCATCGAGTTGGCGGTGAACATGCCCGAACAGGAGCCGCAGGTGGGGCAGGCGTTCTCCTCGATACGGAGCATGTCGGCGTCCGAGATGGACTCGTCGACCGCGTCCGACATGGCGTTGACCAGGTCCAGCTTGCGGACCGTGCCGTCGACCAGGGTGGCCTTGCCTGCCTCCATCGGGCCGCCGGAGACGAAGACCGTGGGGATGTTGAGCCGCAGCGCGGCCATCAGCATGCCCGGCGTGATCTTGTCGCAGTTGGAGATGCAGATCAGCGCGTCGGCGCAGTGCGCCTCCACCATGTACTCGACGGAGTCCGCGATCAGGTCACGGGACGGCAGTGAGTACAGCATCCCGCCGTGGCCCATCGCGATGCCGTCGTCGACGGCGATCGTGTTGAACTCGCGCGGCACGGCGCCCGCCGCCTTGATCGCCTCGGAGACGATCCGGCCGACCGGCGCGAGGTGCGTGTGGCCCGGCACGAACTCGGTGAAGGAGTTGGCAACGGCGATGATCGGCTTGCCGATGTCCTCGCTCGCTACGCCCGACGCACGCATAAGGGCTCGCGCGCCCGCCATATTGCGGCCGTGGGTGACAGTGCGGGACCTCAGCTCGGGCATCGTCGCTCGCTCCTTCATGGGATCCGCCGACTGCTGCGTCGACTGCTGCGGCGGCAGATCCTCCAGCAGAAATGATTGCCTTCGAGCGTACGCCCCGGATCCAAGATCTGGACAGCTCGTCCGGAATGCGGGACGAGTGTTCAGCTTTCGGTCAAGTACCGCTGCAGCGTGGGGGCCACCATCGCGATGATCTCCTCCGGATCCACCGAGGCCAGCGGCTCCGCCTTGATCACGTACCGCAGCAGCGAGATCCCGATCAGGTGCGAGGCCGCCAGCTCGGCGCGGAACGTCGGGTCGGGTACGTCCAGCTCGCCCGCGATCCGGCCGAGCAGCTGGCGCAGGACGAACGCGCGCAGGACGTTCGCCGCCGCCTCGTGCGTGAGGGCCGAGCGGACGATCGCGAGCAGCGGGGCCCGGGTGGCCGGGTTCTCCCAGACGCCGATGAAGTACCGGGCCAGTCGCTCCCCGAGGTGGTCGGTGTCGCCCGCCAGCAGGGACGGCACGAGCAGGGCCGGTTCGAAGGAGACCTCGATGGCGGCTGCGAAGACCTCGTCCTTCGTACCGAAGTAGTGGTGGACGAGCGCGGCGTCCACGCCGGCCGCCTTGGCGATGCCCCGTACGGACGTCTTGTCGTAGCCGCGCTCGGCGAACTCGGTCCGCGCCGCCGTCAGGATCCGCTCCCGGGCGCCGGGGCCTTCGTCCCGCTCCGTACGGGCGGGGCGGCCACGGCCGCGCCTGCCGGGGGCCGGATGCGGGTGCGGGTCCGTCATGAGCGGCGGGACCTGGACGGCCGGACCTTGGGCGACCGGGGCTTCGACGGCGACCGCCCCTCGGACGACCGCGCTTCGGACGACCGCTGCTCGGACGACCGGGGCTTCGACGGCGCCGGGGTCGCGGTCGCCGCAGGCGCGGGGGTGGGGGCAGCGGCCGGTGTGGGCGAGGCTGAGGCCAGGTGGAGCCGGGTGAACGCCAGCGCCTCCGCCAGGTCCGCCTCCCGCTCCGCCGCCGACATCGCCCGCCGGGTGTTGACCTCGATCACCACATGCCCGTCGAACCCGCCGACCGCCAGCCGGTCCAGCAGCTCCGCGCACGGCTGCGTGCCGCGCCCCGGCACCAGGTGCTCGTCCTTCGCCGAACCGTTGCCGTCGGCGAGATGCACATGCCCCAGCCGGTCGCCCATGCGGTCGATCATCGCCATGGCGTCGGTACGGGCGGTCGCCGTGTGGGAGAGGTCGACGGTGAAGTGCCGGTAGTCGTCCTTCGTGACGTCCCAGTCGGGCGCGTAGGCGAGCATCTCGCGGTCGCGGTAGCGCCACGGGTACATGTTCTCGACGGCGAACCGCACGTCGGTCTCGTGGGCCATGCGCCAGATGCCGTCGACGAAGTCGCGCGCGTACTGGCGCTGCCAGCGGAACGGCGGATGTACGACCACCGTCGACGCGCCCAGCCGCTCGGCCGCCGCGCGGGCGCGCAGCAGTTTCGTCCAGGGGTCGGTCGACCAGACCCGCTGGGTGATCAGCAGACACGGCGCGTGGATGGCGAGTATCGGCACGCCGTGGTGGTCGGAGAGTCTGCGCAGCGCCTCGATGTCCTGGCTGACGGGATCCGTCCAGACCA
Organism: Streptomyces sp. NBC_00370; assembly: GCF_036084755.1. NCBI lineage: Bacteria > Bacillati > Actinomycetota > Actinomycetes > Kitasatosporales > Streptomycetaceae > Streptomyces > Streptomyces sp. NBC_00370. The sequence continues at coordinate 4,906,852 of NZ_CP107968.1, read as the reverse complement.
TGACCTCGACGCCGTCGTAACCGAGGCGTGCGGCGATCTCGAAGGCCGTCGCCGTGGACTCCGGGTAAACAGAGGCCGTCGACAGGGCGACCTTCGCATCGGGGACGCGCACCACTGGATCTGCCACGAAGACAGCGTACGGGCCTGCCTCAGGTGGTCGGGAGCCTGCCTCAGGTGGTCGGGAGGTGGTCGAGACGGCGGAGGATGACGCCTTCGCGCAGCGCCCAGGGGCAGATCTCCAGGGTGCCGACCCGGAACAGATCCATCGCCGCCTCGGCGACCAGCGCTCCGGCCAGCAGCTGAGGGGCCCGGCCCGACGAGACGCCCGGCAGCCCCGCGCGCTGCTCCGCCGTCATGCCGGTCAGCTTCGGAACCCATTCCTCCAGTGACGAACGACTCAATTCGCGCTGGACGTAAAGCCCCTCCGCCGAGCGGGCCGCGCCGGCGATCCTGGCGAGCTGCCGGAAGGTCTTGGACGTCGCCACCACATGGTCGGGACTGCCGAACCTGGCGAACTCGCCGACGATACGGGCGATCTCGGCCCGCACATGGCGGCGCAGCGCCCGTACGTCCGTCGGGTCCGGCGGATCGGCCGGCAGCCAGCCCGCCGTCAGCCGGCCGGCGCCCAGCGGCAGCGAGACGGCGGTGTCGGGCGCCTCGTCGATGCCGTAGCCGATCTCCAGCGAGCCGCCGCCGATGTCGAGCACCAGCAGCTTGCCCGCCGACCAGCCGAACCAGCGGCGGGCGGCGAGGAAGGTGAGCCGGGCCTCCTCCTCGCCGGTGAGCACCTGGAGGTCGACACCGGTCTCGGCCCTGACCCGGGTGAGGACGACCTCGACGTTGCTGGCGTCCCGCACGGCCGAGGTCGCGAAGGCCAGCACGTCCTCGCAGCCCTGGTCCTCGGCTGCCTGGGCGGCCTCGGCGATCGTCGCGACCAGCCGGTCCAGCCCCTCCGCCCCGATCGCACCGTCCCCGTCGAGGAGTTCGGCGAGCCTCAGCTCCGCCTTGTGTGAGTGCGCGGGCAGCGGGCGCGCGCCGCGGTGGGCGTCCACCGCGAGCAGATGAACGGTGTTCGAACCGACATCGAGGACTCCGAGTCTCATGGGCGGAACGCTATCGCCGTCACGCGCATACGCTGGGGCTTGTGCCAAAGACGAAAAAGGCGAAGCAGGGCAAAGCCAGTGCCCCGGACAAGCAGAATCCGCGCCGGAACGACGAGAAGGGCTTGGACTTCGCCCGGGCCTGGGTCGAATTCCCGGACCCGGCCGACGACGAGCAGATCTTCCGCTGCGACCTGACCTGGCTCACCTCACGGTGGACATGCATCTTCGGCAGCGGCTGCCAGGGCATCGAGGCGGGCCGCGCCGATGACGGCTGCTGCACGCTGGGGGCGCATTTCTCGGACGAGGACGACGAGAAGCGCGTCGCTGGGCATGTGGCGCGCCTCACCCCCGAGCTGTGGCAGTTCCATGACGAGGGGACATCGACGGGCTGGACCCAGACCGACGACGACGGTGAGCGCCAGACGCGCCGCTGGCAGGGCTCCTGCATCTTCCAGAACCGTCCCGGCTTCGCGGGCGGCGCCGGCTGTTCGCTGCACATCCTCGCGCTGCGCGAGGGCCGCGAGCCGCTGGAGACGAAGCCGGACGTGTGCTGGCAGCTGCCGGTGCGCCGCACGTACGACTGGATCGACCGGCCGGACGACACGCGCGTGCTGCGGGTGTCGATCGGCGAGTACGACCGGCGCGGCTGGGGTCCCGGCGGCCATGACCTGCACTGGTGGTGCACGTCCGCGACGTCGGCGCACGGCGCGGGCGAGCCGGTCTACAAGACGTACCGCCCCGAGCTGACCGAGCTGATGGGCAAGGAGGGGTACGACGTGCTGGCCGAGCTGTGCGAGCGGCGCGTCGCGACCGAGCTGCCGCTGGTGGCGCCGCACCCGGCGGACCCGGTCAGGCCGTAGTCACGCTCAGCCGGTCCTGGCCGGCTGCTGCCCCGAGCCGCCGGTCGGGTCCGCCGGGGGCGGGCCCGGCGGCTCGGGGGTGGTGGAGGCCGGCGGGGTCGGGTCCGTCGGGGTGGTCGGTCCCGAGGAGCCGGGGTCCGTGGGCGCCGACGAACCGGGGTCCGGGCTGCCCGGCCGGGTGGGCCTGCCGGGTCCTGGATGACCGGGATTGCCGCCGTGGTGCCCGCCGCCGCCCTGGCCGCCGCCCGGATGTCCGCCGTTCCCGCCGTGCCCGCCGTGGCCGCCTCCGCCGTGGTGCCCCGGCTTTCCCGGGTGGCCCGGCTTCCCTGAGCCGCCCGGGGTGCCCGGCTGGTCCGAGGAGGGCGGCAGGGCGCCGTAGCCGTCGATCCGTACGACCGAGCCGGTGGGGTACAGCGCGATCCGCGCCGTCCACGGTCCGGCCGGCTCGCGCGCGTGGTCCACGACGGCCTGGATCGTGACGGACCGGCCGGGGGCGAGGGTGCCGGAGTTACGGCTCAGCCGCAGCCAGTTCGCCCCGGTCGTCGCCGCCCACGTGACCGGCGCGCCGCCCGTCGCCCTGAGCGTGATCGTCGTCACGTCGCCGCTGGACGAGGCGGAGACGGCGAGGCCGGCGGCGCCAGCGCCCGGCCGGCCCGTCCCGGTGGGCGGTACGGACGTACCGTCGCTGATGACCTCGACGGACACGTCAGGGGAGCGGCTGCCCGCCGTGAAGCGGGACCCCGGGCTGGCGTTGCCCGCGTTCTCGAACCGGTCGTACGGCTGCCCGTCGACCCGCCCTGGCCCGTCCTGACCGCCCGCGCTGATCGAGGCGCCGTTGTGCCCCTCTCCCGTCTGCGGCGCGCTGCGGTACGCCGCCCACAGGGCGAGTACGGGGGCGGCGACGACGGTCGCCACGACCGTCGTCGTCACGGCGCGGGCCCGCAGCCGGTCGCGGCGCGCCGCGCGGTCCTTGGGGTCCATCGGGAAACCGTTTCGCCCGAAGCGCGGTGCGGTGCCGCGGGCCCGTGGCGCGTGGATCATCGCGGTGTAGGCGGCGGCGCGCGGCGCCTCGACGAACGGCAGGACGGCGGGCGCCCTGGGGGTCGTGGCGCGCGACGCTCCCTGCGCCGCCGCGGTGCCCGCGCCCGGCCAGGGACCCGACGCCTCGACGTGCTCGGCGGCGCGCCGGCAGCGCGGGCAGTCGTCCACGTGCCGCACGAGCTCGCGACGGAGCGTGGCCGACAGCAGCACCTGGCTGTCGCCGGTGAGCCGGGCGACGGAGGGGCAGTTGCCGCTCTCGACGACGGCGAGCGCGGCGCGGGTGCGCTCCACCTCGCAGGCAGCCGACGCCAACAGCTCGCGGGCGGCCATCAGTTCCATCGACAGGACGGCGGCGACGTCGCGCGGGCCGAGCTGGTGGCGTACGGCCAGCTCCAGGATCTCGCGCTGCTCGGGTGTGGTCCCCGCCGCCTCCGGCCAGGCCAGCATGGCCAGTTCGCGGCGGCGGCGCTCGGCGGTCTCCGGGGCGACGGCCGGGTCGCACGCCGAAGGCGTCGCGTCCGGCGCCGGCGCCGGGCCCTTCACATGCGCGCCTTGACGGCTGGTGCGCTGTTCGGTGAGCTTGCGAAGACACGCCCAACGGGCGAGCGCATAGAGCCAGGCCTTGCGCTCCCCCTCGGCCGAGGGACAGCGGCCGAACTGCCTCTCGGAGAGCGACAGGACGTCACCGAGCACCTCGATCGCGGCGTCGTGGTCGCACAGTACGGAGAGGCAGTAGGTGAACAGCCCGTCCAGATAAGGCTCGTAGCGCTCGGGCGGGCGCTGCGCCACCGAACGGGGCGCACGACGGGGCGCACGATGTACGCCGGTGGTGTGCATGGAGGTCTCGGGACTGCTGCTCGTCACCTGGCGACGGTAGACAGAGAAATGCGCGCCCTCCGCCCCCCTTGAGCACATTTAATCCGTATGAGTGAAGCTGTCGGCGATGGTGGGGAAGCGTCCCGTGACCGCTGTGGTCGGCGTTGTCAGTGGGGGCCTATACGGTGACGCCATGGCCACCCGTACGAAGACCGCCAAGGACCGGCCGTCCTACCGCTGCACCGAATGCGGCTGGACGACCGTCAAATGGCTCGGCCGCTGCCCCGAGTGCCAGGCCTGGGGGACGGTCGAGGAGTACGGCGCGCCCGCCGTGCGGACCACGGCCGCGGGGCGGGTCTCCACGGCCGCGCTGCCCATCGGCCAGGTCGACGGCCGTACGGCGACGGCGCGCTCGACGGGCGTGCCCGAGCTGGACCGGGTGCTCGGCGGCGGTCTCGTACCCGGCGCCGTCGTGCTGCTCGCGGGCGAACCGGGCGTGGGCAAGTCGACGCTGCTGCTGGACGTCGCGGCGAAGGCCGCCGACGAGGGGCACAAGACGCTGTATGTGACCGGCGAGGAGTCGGCCAGCCAGGTGCGGCTGCGCGCCGACCGGATCAAGGCCATCGACGACCATCTCTATCTCGCGGCCGAGACGGACCTGTCGTCCGTGCTCGGTCATCTCGACGCCGTCAAACCCGCCCTGCTGGTGCTGGACTCCGTACAGACCGTCGCCTCGCCGGAGATCGACGGCGCGCCCGGCGGGATGGCGCAGGTCCGCGAGGTCGCGGGGGCGCTGATCCGCGCGTCGAAGGAGCGCGGCATGTCCACGATCCTGGTGGGCCATGTCACCAAGGACGGCGCCATCGCCGGGCCCCGGCTGCTGGAGCACCTGGTGGACGTGGTGCTGTCGTTCGAGGGCGACCGGCACGCCCGGCTGCGGCTGGTGCGCGGTATCAAGAACCGGTACGGGGCGACCGACGAGGTCGGCTGCTTCGAGCTGCACGACGAGGGGATCACCGGACTCGCCGACCCGTCGGGGCTGTTCCTCACCCGGCGTGACGAGCCCGTGCCCGGCACCTGTCTGACCGTCACGCTCGAAGGCCGCAGGCCGCTGGTTGCCGAGGTGCAGGCGCTGACCGTCGATTCGCAGATCCCGTCACCCCGGCGCACGACCTCGGGTCTTGAGACCTCCCGGGTGTCGATGATGCTGGCCGTGCTGGAGCAGCGCGGACGGATCAGTGCGCTGGGCAAACGGGACATCTACTGCGCCACGGTCGGCGGGGTGAAGCTGTCCGAGCCCGCCGCCGATCTCGCGGTGGCGCTCGCGCTGGCCTCGGCCGCCGGCGACACCCCGCTGCCGAAGAACCTCGTCGCGATCGGCGAGGTGGGGCTCGCGGGTGAGGTCAGACGGGTCACCGGCGTGCAGCGCAGGCTCTCCGAAGCCCATCGGCTGGGCTTCACCCACGCCCTCGTACCGCGCGATCCGGGCAAGATCCCGGCCGGTATGAAGGTCATAGAAGTCGCCGACATAGGTGAAGCGCTGAGGGCCCTGCCGCGCCGGGGTCGCGCCGAGGCACCACGGGAGGACAACGCGCGCCGGTAGACTTTGCCCTGGTCTCGCCCATCCGTACGAGCCGGAGGAATGCAGTGGCAGCCAACGACCGGGCATCAGCACCCGGAAAGTCCGGCGCGGGCTCCGGCAACGAAGCTTTGATGCGCGCCTCGCTGAGCGCCGTCGCGCCTGGAATGGCGCTGCGCGACGGCCTGGAGCGGATCCTGCGCGGCAACACCGGCGGTCTGATCGTCCTCGGCATGGACAAGACCGTCGAGTCGATGTGCACGGGCGGGTTCGTGCTGGATGTGGAGTTCACCGCCACGCGCCTGCGCGAGCTGTGCAAGCTCGACGGCGCGCTCATCCTAGACAAGGACATCACGAAGATCCTGCGGGCCGGCGTGCAGCTGGTCCCCGAGTCCTCGATCCCCACCGAGGAGACCGGCACCCGGCACCGCACGGCCGACCGCGTCTCCAAGCAGTGCGGGTTCCCCGTCGTCTCGGTCTCGCAGTCGATGCGGCTGATCGCCCTGTACGTGAACGGTGAGCGCCGGGTCCTGGAGGAGTCGGCGGCGATCCTCTCCCGCGCGAACCAGGCGCTGGCGACGCTGGAGCGCTACAAGCTGCGGCTCGACGAGGTCGCCGGGACGCTCTCCGCGCTGGAGATCGAGGATCTGGTGACGGTCCGTGACGTCACGGCTGTCGCGCAGCGCCTGGAGATGGTGCGCAGGATCGCCACGGAGATCGCGGAGTACGTGGTGGAGCTGGGCACCGACGGCCGGCTGCTCTCCCTCCAGCTGGACGAGTTGATCGCGGGCGTGGAGCCGGAGCGCGAGCTGGTCGTACGGGACTACGTCCCGGAGCCGACGGCGAAGCGCTCGCGCACGGTGGACGAGGCCTTGGCGGACCTGGGCTCGCCCAGCCACGCCGAGCTGCTGGAACTGGCCGTGGTGGCGCGCGCGTTGGGCTACAGCGGATCACCGGAGACGCTGGACTCTGCGGTGTCGCCGCGCGGTTACCGGCTGCTGGCGAAGGTGCCGCGGCTGCCCGGCGCCATCATCGAGCGGCTCGTGGAGCACTTCGGCGGTCTGCAGAAGCTGCTCGCCGCGAGCGTGGACGACCTGCAGACGGTCGACGGGGTCGGCGAGGCCCGCGCCCGCAGCGTCCGCGAGGGCCTGTCCCGGCTGGCGGAGTCGTCGATCCTGGAGCGCTACGTCTAGGTCCTGTCCGGCCTAGCAGGCGTCCGCGATCTGTCGCCCGCCGGGAGCGCCCGGCCGGGCCGGACCGGCCTCAGTCCTTGTCGAGGCGGATGGACTTCTGGCCGAGCTGCACCGAGGCGCCCGCCGACTTGATCTCCACCAGGTAGGTGCCGGGCCCCACGGCCTTCGCCTTGGCCGCCGGGGTCGGGCAGTTCGGTGCGCTCTGCTTGCGGTCCCACTGCACGACCCGGGTGATCGTCGCGCCGGCCGGGACCTCGAAGTACGCGCTGCCGGTCTTCGGGCAGTCCTTGGACGACCAGACGTCGTCGTCATCGGCGTTGGTGACGGTCAGTACGACCGCCTTCGGCCCGAAGTCCGCCTTGCAGGCGGTGTTCGACGTGTTCGTGGCGACGAGCCGGAACGCCGGCTTCTCGCCCGGCGCGTAGGCGACCTTCGTACTGTCGAGCCGCAGCGTGAGGGAGTTGCGCGCGCAGGTGGGGAGCGTCGAGCTGACCGGTACCTGGCGGCCGGTGCTGCCTGCCGTACCGCCCGCGCCACCCGTGCCCGTACCGCCCGCCGCTGTCCCGCCGGCGCCGCCCGACCCCGTACCGCCGGGGGGCTGGGTCGCGCCGGGGCCCGTGCCGCCGCCGGACGTGCCCGACGTGTCGCCGTTCTTGTCGCCGTCACCGCCGCCGGTGGCACCGCTGCCGGTGCCGCCCGACTCGTCGCGCCCGCCCGGCTGTTCGCTGATGGCGGGTCCTGAGCCCGAGGGGCCAGGGGTGATCGAGGTCGCGGGGGCCGCGCCGCCGTTGTTGTCGTCGGGCTTCTTCTTCCCGCCGCCGCCCTGGGTGACGATCCACACGATCAGGAGCGCGAGCAGCGCAACCAGCGTCGCCGCTACTGCCCTCCGTCGCCAGTAGATGGAGGAGGGAAGCGGCCCGACCGGATTGCGCATAGATCCCACGGCGCAAACTGTACGAGAGATCAGGGCCAACTCCTGCCCCACATGCCGCTCGTCTCGGCAAGTTTTACGGATCATCATCCCGGGGTGGCGACCGGGGCATCCGCTTTCGTCCAGTACGTTCCCCGCCGCGCCGCCCGCCACGGCCCCCCGCCGCGTTCCCTCACCGCCGTGCGCGGGGCTGATCGCCCAGGGCCGCCGGAGCATGCCAGGATCGGTGCTGCCATGACTGTTACTCCTGCGACGACCGCCGCATCCCCCAGCCCGGACGACCCGGCCGCCCTGCACACTCCCGTCATCGCGTGGTTCGAGACGCACGCGCGCGACCTGCCCTGGCGCCGCCCCGAAGCGGGCGCCTGGGGCGTGATGGTCAGTGAGTTCATGCTCCAGCAGACCCCGGTGAGCCGGGTGCTGCCCGTCTACGAGCAGTGGCTCGCCCGCTGGCCGCGCCCCGCCGACCTGGCGGCCGAGCCCCCCGGCGAGGCGGTGCGCGCCTGGGGCAGACTCGGCTACCCGCGCAGGGCTCTGCGGCTGCACGGGGCGGCGCAGGCGATAACGGAACGGTACGGCGGTGACGTACCGCGCGAGCACGGGCAGCTGCTCGCGCTGCCCGGCATCGGCGAGTACACGGCCGCCGCCGTCGCCTCGTTCGCGTACGGGCAGCGCCATGCCGTGCTCGACACGAATGTGCGCCGGGTCTTCGCCCGCGCCGTCACGGGTACGCAGTACCCGCCGAACGCGACGACGGCGGCCGAGCGCAAACTCGCCCGCGCGCTACTGCCCGCCGACAGCGGCACGGCCGCGCGCTGGGCCGCTGCTTCGATGGAGCTGGGCGCCCTGCTCTGCACGGCGAAGAACGAGTCCTGCGAGCGCTGCCCGATCGCGACCGCCTGCGCCTGGCGGCTGGCGGGCAAGCCGGCCCACGAGGGCGCGGCGCGGCGCGGCCAGACGTACGCGGGCACCGACCGGCAGGTGCGCGGCAAGCTGCTCGCCGTGCTGCGCGAGGCCGTGACGCCGGTGGAGCAGCGGGTGCTCGACGCGGTGTGGGACGAACCGGTGCAGCGGGCGCGTGCGCTGGACGGTCTCGTCGCCGACGGACTGGTCGAACCGCTGGAGCACGGCAGGTACCAACTGCCGCAGAGGTAACCGAGGTACAGAGGTACAGAGGTAACAAGGACAGCGCCGCGTGGACCCGTGCCCGGTCCGGCCCCCCGCCGGTCGGGCATTTGTCCGGTCGTTACACAACCGATGGACAGCCGTGCGCCCGCCTATGGCTGACCCGCACAGCCCCGTGACAACAGCTCCGTAATTTCTGGTGTGGCAGAGAACGGCGGGGAAGGTCCAGGGGTCGGAGGCGGTTGGCATGGCGCACGGTGAGGTAATCGGTTTCGAGGAGTACGTACGGACACGGCAGGACGCCCTGCTGCGCAGCGCCCGGCGGCTCGTGCCCGATCCCGTCGACGCCCAGGACCTGCTGCAGACCGCGCTGGCGCGTACGTACCGCCGCTGGGACGGCATCGCCGACAAGTCGCTGGCCGACGCCTATCTGCGCCGCGTCATGATCAACACCCGTACCGAGTGGTGGCGGGCGCGCAAGCTCGACGAGATCCCCACCGAGCAGCTGCCCGACGCGAGCATCGAGGACGGCACCGAGCAGCACGCCGACCGGGCCCTGCTGATGGACATCCTGTCCGTGCTGGCACCCAAGCAGCGCAGTGTGGTCGTCCTGCGACACTGGGAGCAGATGAGCACGGAGGAGACCGCCGCCGCGCTCGGAATGTCTGCGGGTACGGTCAAGAGCACGCTGCACCGGGCGCTGGCCCGGCTCCGCGAGGAGCTGGAGAGCCGGCGGTGCGAAGAGGATCGTGAGGGACGGGGGCAGGAGAGGTGCGCGGCCTGAGAAGCGGATCGTTGGCGGCGAGCGGTACGGCACTGGCCGGGCTCGCCGCCTTCGGCCTGCTCACGACCGGTTGCTCGGCGGGCGGTACGGGCACGAGGGACGAGGGTCCCGCGGCGCCGGCGCCCCTGGAGCGCGGTGTGCCCACCCCGTCGGTCTCCGCGTCGCCACCCCCCAAGTCGGTGGACGCCGTGGCGCTGCTGCGCAGGGACCCGGCGGTCAGCGAGCGCGTCAAGGCCGGTCTGAAGCCGTGCGACAAGGACGCGTACCCGGTGGACACCTCGTACGGCGATCTCACCGGCAGCACCGCCCACTACGTGGTGGTCAATGTCATGACGTGCGGCGACGCGATGGGCGTCGGGACGTACGTGTACCGCGAGGACCCGGCCGACACCCTGACCGGCGGGTACCGGAACGTGTTCGCCGCCGAGGAACCCGCCGTCTACGCCACCATCGACCGGGGCGAGCTGGTCGTCACCCAGCCCGTGTACGCGAAGGGCGACTCGGTGTCGTACCCGTCGAGCGAGGACGTGGTGACCTACGCCTGGACGAACACCAAGTTCACCGAGCGCTACCGGGTGCGCAACAGCTACAGCAGGGCGGTCGGGGGCGGCGGTCTCGACGAACCGGAGCCCGAGCCCGAGTCCGAGTCCGGTTCCGGTTCCGGGCAGACCGTACCGAGCGAGAACTGAGAGCTGAGAGCCACGGCAATGGCCGACACCCATGTCCTGTTCGTCGAGGACGACGACGTCATCCGCGAAGCCACCCAGCTCGCGCTGGAGCGCGACGGCTTCGTGGTCACAGCGGTCCAGGACGGACTCGCCGGCCTGGACGCCTTCCGCAGCGACCGGCCCGACATCGCCCTGCTCGACGTGATGGTGCCGGGGCTCGACGGGGTCAGCCTGTGCCGGCGGATCCGCGACGAGTCGACGGTGCCCGTGATCATGCTGTCGGCGCGCGCCGACTCGATCGACGTGGTGCTCGGCCTGGAGGCCGGGGCCGACGACTACGTGACGAAGCCGTTCGACGGCGCCGTCCTGGTCGCCCGGATCCGCGCCGTGCTGCGCCGGTTCGGCCATGCCGGCGGACCCGCGCCCGGCCAGGACCGGCAGCCGGAGCCCGGCGCCAGGGGCGGCGTGCTGACCTTCGGGAACGTGGAGATCGACACGGAGGGCATGGAGGTCCGCAGGGCCGGCCGCCCGGTGTCGCTGACGCCGACCGAGATGCGGCTGCTGCTGGAGTTCTCCGCCGCGCCCGGCACGGTCTTCTCGCGTGACAGACTGCTCGAACGCGTGTGGGACTACGGCTGGGGCGGTGACACGCGCGTCGTGGACGTCCACGTACAGCGACTGCGCACGAAGATCGGCCAGGACCGGATCGAGACCGTCCGCGGCTTCGGCTACAAGCTCAAGGCATGAAGCGACTCCTGATGCGGCTCCTCATATGAAGCGACTCGCCCTGCGCACCGGGGTCCGGTGGAAGATCAGCATCGCCATCGCCGTCGTCGGCGCGCTCGTCGCGGCGGCGCTGAGCCTCGTGGTGCACAACGCGGCCCGTGTCTCGATGCTCGACAACGCGCGCGAGGTGCAGCTGGAGCGGCTGCTGTTCGCGCAGCGGATGTACGACACCACCAAGGACGCCAAGTTCAACACGAAGATCAACGACCCGGCGCTGCCCCGGGACCTCCAGGACAAGACGCGGCACGGCCGCCGCGCCACCTATGTCCAGGACACCGGCGGCGGCCCCGACGTCTGGGCGGCCGTCCCGCTCGGCAACGGCGCGGTGCTGTCGCTGCACAGCAGGTTCGCCGGACGGTCCACGGCGATCATGACGGACCTGGACCGGGCGCTGCTCATCGGCTCGGTCTCGGTGGTCTTCGGTGGCTGCGCGCTGGGCGTGCTGATCGGCGGCCAGCTCTCGCGGCGGCTGCGGAAGGCGGCGGCAGCGGCGGGCCGGGTCGCGCAGGGCAACACGGACGTACGGGTCGGTGACGCGGTCGGCGGGATCGTGCGCGACGAGACCGACGATCTGGCCGGCGCCGTCGACGCGCTGACCGATGCGCTGAACGAACGGATCGAGGCGGAGCGCCGGGTCACCGCCGACATCGCGCACGAGCTGCGCACGCCGGTGACGGGTCTGCTCACGGCGGCCGAGCTGCTGCCGCCGGGGCGCCCGACCGAGCTGGTGCGTGACCGGGCGCAGGCGATGCGGACCCTCGTCGAGGACGTCCTGGAGGTGGCCCGGCTCGACAGCGCCTCGGAACGTGCCGAGCTGCAGGAGATCGCCCTCGGCGAGTTCGTGGCGCGCCGGGTGGCGACGCTGGACCCCGCGGTGACGATCCGGCTGGTGCAGGACTCGTTCGTCAACACGGATCCGCGGCGGCTCGAACGCATCCTGGGCAATCTGCTGGCCAACGCGGCCAAGCACGGCGGTACGCCGGTCGAGGTGACCGTCGAGGGCCGGGTCGTCCGGATAAGGGACCACGGCCCGGGTTTCCCCGACGCGCTGCTGCGCGAGGGCCCCAGCAGGTTCCGTACGGGCGCGACCGACCGCGCGGGCCACGGCCACGGCCTGGGGCTGACCATCGCGGCCGGCCAGGCGCGGGTCCTCGGCGCACGGCTGACCTTCCGCAACGCCGGGCCCGAGAGCCTGGAGGCCGAACCGGGCGAGCCGGGAGGCGCGGTCGCGGTGCTCTGGCTGCCGGAACACGCACCCACGAACACCGGCAGCTTCCCGATGATCAAATTCCCCGACCAGCCGTGACGTGCCCTCGCCGCCGTACCGCGACGGTGGCTAGGACCATTCCTTGTCGAGGTCCAGATCGCCGCTCTGCCGGGCCTGGGTGAAGGAGAACCAGTTGCCCGAGTCGTCGCGCAGGATCGCCTCCGTGCCGTACGGGCGCTCCTGCGGCGGCTGCAGGAACTCGACGCCGCGCGCCTTGAGCGTCGCGTAGTCCCCGTGGATGTCGTCGGTGGCCAGCACACCCGCGCCGAGGACGCCCTTGGCGACGAGCTTCCTGACCGCCTCGGCCGACTCCTCGTCCATGGCGGGGGCGCCGGGCACCATCAGGGTGAGCGTCACGTCCGGCTGGTCCTTGGCGCCGACGGTGAGCCAGCGCATGCCGCCCTCACCCATGGTCATGTCGGTGCGCAGCTCGAAGCCGAGCTTCTCCGTGTAGAACTCCTTCGCCCTGTCGTGGTCCAGAACCCAGACGGTGGCGATGGCGAGACCCTTGATCATGACGCGCTCCTCGGATTCGGCGGTCCTGTACGGCCGTGCTGCCACCGTAGGCGCCGGGTCCGTCAGCCGGCTTCTTCAGAATTGCGGTCCCTGCCGGGGAACCCGCCGGCCCACAGCATCGCGTAGCACCCCGGTATCAGCGCGGCGCCGCGTCCCGCGTGCTTCGCGCGGTACTCACCGGGGGTGCACCCCGTCTGCCGCTTGAACAGCGTCGTGAAGCTGCCGAGACTGCCGAAGCCGACCAGCGCGCAGATCTCCGTCACGGTGAGGTTGGCCGACCGCAGCAGCTCCTCGGCGCGCTCGACCCGCCGGGCGGACAGATAGCGGCCGGGCGTCTGCCCGTAGACCGCCTTGAAGGCCCGCACGAAGTGGTAGCGCGAGTAGCCGGCGTGGGCGGCCACCGCGGCCAGGTCGAGCGGCTCGGCCCAGTCCCGGTCCATGGCGTCCTTGGCCCGGCGCAGCTGCCGCAGATGGGCGAGATGCGCGAGCCCCGGCGCCGTACCCGCGCCCACCCCCGCACCCGCGCCCCCGCCCGCTCCCGTGCTCCCCATGGTTCCGATGGTGGCACGCACCACTGACAACGGCCCCCGGCGCTCAGCGCCGGGGGCCGTCAGGAGTGGGGAGGGGTGTCAGGCGGACTGGGAGACCTTGCCGTCGGCCGTGGCCGTGGCCGCTGCCGCCGGGGCAGCGCCGTCGGTGGCGGCGGGCTTGGGGGCGGCGCCCCTGAGCGGGGTCTCCTTGACGAACCAGGCGGCGGCGAAGGCGATCACGGCGATGGCAGCGCCCAGGGTGAACGAGGCGTGCGTACCGACCGCCACCGCGTGCTGGTAGGCCTCGCGCATCGCGTCCGGCAGCTTCGCCAGGCTCGCCGCGTCCAGCTGCGCCGACTGGAGCGCGGGTGCGCCCTGTCCTGCGGCGTGGGCGCTGGCGGCCATCTCGTTCTGCACGCGGCTGGTGAACAGCGCGCCCATGATCGCGACACCGAAGGAGCTGCCGAGCGTACGGAAGAGGGTCGTGGACGAGGAGGCGACGCCCATGTCCTTCATCTCGACGCTGTTCTGCGCGACGAGCATCGTGATCTGCATCAGGAAGCCCATGCCCGCGCCGAGCACCGCCATGTAGATGCCGGAGGTCAGCCGGCTGGTGTCGGTGTCCATCGTGGAGAGCAGGTAGAGACCGACGACCATCAGGCCGCCGCCCAGGATCGGGAAGATCTTGTACTTGCCCGTGTTGGTGGTGACGCGTCCCGCGATCAGCGAGATGACCATCATCGCCAGCAGCATCGGCAGGAGCAGCAGACCGGAGTTGGTGGCCGAGGCGCCCTGCACCGCCTGCTGGTAGAGCGGCAGGAAGAGCGTCGCGCCGAACATCACGAAGCCGGTCACGAATCCGATCAGCGACATGACGGTGAAGTTGCGGCTGCGGAAGATGTGCAGCGGCATGATCGGCTCGGGCGCCCTGGTCTGGACGACGACGAAGCCGATGAGGGCGACGACACCCAGCGCGATGAGCTCCATGATGATCGCGGACGACCAGTCGTACTGCGTGCCGCCCCAGGTGGTGACGAGCACGATGGCGGTGATGCCGACGGTCAGCAGGCCCGCGCCGAGATAGTCGACCTTGACCTTGGAGCGGTCCTTCTTCTCCAGGTGCAGCACGGTCGTGATCATGATCAGCGCGACGGCACCGAGCGGGATGTTGATGTAGAAGCTCCAGCGCCAGCCGAGGTGGTCGGTGATGGTGCCGCCGACCAGCGGTCCGCCGATCATGGCGAGGGCCATCACGCCGGCCATCATGCCCTGGTACTTACCGCGCTCGCGGGGCGGGATGAGGTCACCGATGATCGCCATGACGCCGACCATCAGACCGCCCGCGCCGAGGCCCTGGATGGCCCGGAAGCCGATCAGCTCGTTCATGTTCTGTGCCATACCGCTCAGCACGGAGCCGATCAGGAAGATCACGATCGAGGTGAGGAAGACTCCCTTGCGGCCGTACAGGTCGCCGAGCTTGCCCCAGATCGGTGTCGACGCCGCCGTCGCCAGGGTGTACGCGGTTACCACCCAGGACAGATGTTCCAGTCCGCCCAGCTCACCGACGATGGTCGGCATCGCGGTGCCGACGATCATGTTGTCCAGCATGGCCAGCAGCATGGCGATCATCAGCGCCAGCAGTACGACCCGTACGCTGCGCGGCTGAGGTTCGGCCTTGGCCGGCTTGTCTTTCGACAGCTTCCCCGTAGAAGTCATGGTCCCCACTCGTTTCCTGGAACTTACTTGCCGCCCGGCAAGTTGGTTACACTGGGAAGGTAGCCTCGTACTAGCCGGGCGTCAAGTAAGTAATTCTCAGGAGAGTCGCATGGGCAGCACGCAGCACCCACGTAGGGGGGACACCCGCCGGCGGATCCAGGACGTGGCCCTGGAACTGTTCGTGGAGCAGGGGTACGAGAAGACCTCGCTGCGGGAGATCGCCGAACGGCTCGACGTCACGAAGGCGGCGCTGTACTACCACTTCAAGACCAAGGAAGACATCCTGGTCAGCCTGTTCGAGGACCTGGCGCGGCCGCTCGACGAGCTGATCGCCTGGGCGAAGGAACAGCCCCAGACGCTGGAGGCCAAGCAGGAGATCCTGCGCCGCTACAGCGAGGCGCTGCAGGGCGCGACACCGCTGTTCCGGTTCATGCAGGAGAACCAGGCCGAGGTACGCGACCTCAGCATCGGCGAGACCTTCAAGGGCCGCATGATGGGGCTCGCCAGTCTGCTGCTGGTCCCGGAACCCTCACTGATCGACCGGGTCCGCTGCTCGTCGGCGCTCTTCACGATGCACGCGGGCATGTTCGCCCTGCGGGACGTCGAAGGCGACCCCGAGGAGAAGCGGAATGCCATCCTTGAGGTCGCCATCGAATTGATCAGCCAGGCCTACCAGCGGTCCGGCTCGGATCCGAGCGTCACACCTTGACGCCGACGGAGTGCAGGAACGTGACCGGGTTGATCGCCGAGCCGTAGTTCGGGGTCGTCCGGATCTCGAAGTGCACGTGCGGGCCGGTCGTGTTGCCGGTGTTGCCGGACAGGGCGATCTGCTCGCCCGTCTTGACCTGCTCGCCTATGTGCACCTGAACCTTCGACAGGTGCGCGTACTGCGAGTACTTGCCGTTCGAGTGCTTGATCACGACGGCGTTGCCGTAGGCCGGACCGTCACCCGCGCCGTTGCCGCCCGCCTTCACGACGGTGCCGGTGTGCACGGCGTGCACGGGGGTGCCGATCGGCACCGCGTAGTCCTGGCCCGAGTGCTTGTGCGCCCAGCGGTTGCCCGCGTCGTCGAACTTCGCCGTGAGCTGGTACTTCGAGACGGGGTCGATCCAGGAAGCGGCCTTCTTCGCCGCCGCCTTCTTCACCGCCGCCGCCTTCGCGACCTTGGCCTGCTTGGCGTGGACGGCGGCCGTGGCCTGCGCGTCCGCCTGCTTCTGTACGGCGGTGACGGCCGAGATGTCGGAAGCGGCCGAAACGTTGGACACCTTACCGAGCGAGGCGGCGCCGGCGCCGGCATCGCTGCCGGTCGCTGCGAACGCGGCCCCGGCCCCGGACGCCATCGCCACACCCAGTCCTGCGGCCAGCACAACGGCGCGGGTACGCATGACGGACGAGCGGGAAGAACGGGACTGTGTGCGCTGCGACATACGGAATGAACCTCCGGGCAAGAATGGACCCGGCACGGGAAGCCGGGCTGACCACACCTTGATAACCCGGCCGCCCATCTCCCCCCAAAACGCCCATCTACGACATGGCGTCGTAGCCGTGGTCACGGCAGTCCGGCCCTTGACGCCGCCACCACGCGTCCATGCGGCGCATCGAATGCACCGATTAATGCGAAATGCCAAACATGCGGCACTATTCCGGCTAGTAGCGCGGAAAACGCCTGTGCGCCTTGTCACGGCCGCCGGGCACTAAGGCTGTCCGATTCGGGACCAAGGGCCTTACCTGTCGCCCGGCGCATTTCCCCGCCCCCGCATTACCCGCGGCGTAATCGACCCCGGACATGCCCCGCCGCAGGATGGATCCCGCACCGGAGCCCCACGGAGCCGAACGGGAAGGGCCAGGACCATGCCGTACTTCACCACGCCGACCGACGACAGCCGGCTGCACTACATCGACCACGGACCGCGGAACGGCCCCACGACCGTCTTTCTGAGCAGCAACTACCTCGGCTCCGAGATGTGGGAGCGGCAGACCGTCCCGCTGGCCGAGGCC
The DNA here is from genome assembly GCF_036084755.1 of Streptomyces sp. NBC_00370. NCBI lineage: Bacteria > Bacillati > Actinomycetota > Actinomycetes > Kitasatosporales > Streptomycetaceae > Streptomyces > Streptomyces sp. NBC_00370. Next base: position 4,889,939 of record NZ_CP107968.1, on the reverse strand, counting down.
GGCCACCGCTGCGTCGGCATCGACCGGCGCGGGCACGGCCGCTCGGACGACGTCTGGGACGGCTTCGACCTGGACACGCTCGCCGCGGACGTCGCCGCCCTGCTGGACCTGCTCGATCTGCGGGAGGTCACCCTGGTCGGCCACTCCATGGGCGGCGTCGAAGCGGTCCGCTACCTCACCCGGTACGGCGGGCGCGGGCGGGTGGCCAGGCTGGCACTGGTGGCGAGCATCGCCCCCGGATTGGCCGCATCGGCCACCAACCCCGACGGGATGACACCCGCCGAGCTACGGGCGTCGAGCGACTGGTTCCGCCGGGACAGGCTGGACTTCTTCGAGAGCGGCGCCGACTCCTTCTTCGCCTCCCACCTCCCCGGCAACGAGGTCTCCCCCGCGTACGTGCGGCACATGGTGGGACGCTGCGCCGTCTCCACCCTGCGGGCCGGGCTCGCGATGCAGGACATCGGAGCGAGCGTCGATCTGACGCCGGAGCTCCCGGAGATCGGCCTGCCGGCCCTGGTCCTGCACGGCACGCACGACACCTCGGCGCCGATCGAATTCACCGGGCGCAGGTCGGCGGAGCTGCTGCCCGACGCGGCCCTGCGGGTGTACGAGAACGGCGGCCACGGCATGTTCGCCACGCACGCCGCCCGGCTGACCGCCGACCTGCGGTCGTTCGCCGACGGGGTACTGCCGGCCTGAGCGCGCCGCGAGGCACCTGGGCACAGCGGAAAAGGGGCTGCCCCGGACCGTACGGTCCGGGGCAGCCCCTTCAGTCGTTCAGCTCGGAGCGAGCGTCACGCTTCCTTGGTCAGGTTCGGTCCGGCACCGCCGGCCGCCTGCTCGATCGGAGGAGCGTCCGGCAGGGCCGACTTCTCCTCGCCACGGAAGGTGAACTTCTCCGCCTCGCCCTCGCCCTCGGCTCCCACGACCACGATGTGGCCGGGGCGCAGCTCCCCGAAGAGGATCTTCTCGGAGAGCGAGTCCTCGATCTCGCGCTGGATGGTCCGGCGCAGCGGCCGGGCGCCCAGCACGGGGTCGTAACCCTTCTTGGCGAGGAGCGACTTCGCGGCCGGGCTGAGCTCAAGGCCCATGTCCCGGTCCTTCAGACGCTCGTCCACCTTGGCGACCTCAAGGTCGACGATCTGGATGATGTCTTCCTCGGTGAGCTGGTGGAAGACGATCGTGTCGTCGACACGGTTGAGGAACTCGGGCCTGAAGTGCTGCTTGAGCTCTTCGTTGACCTTGTTCTTCATCCGCTCGTAGTTCGACTTGGTGTCGCCCTGGGCGGCGAAGCCCAGGTTGAACCCCTTGGAGATGTCCCGGGTCCCGAGGTTGGTCGTCATGATGATGACCGTGTTCTTGAAGTCCACGACCCGGCCCTGGGAGTCGGTCAGGCGACCGTCCTCCAGAACCTGGAGCAGGGAATTGAAGATATCGGGGTGGGCCTTCTCGACCTCGTCGAAGAGAACGACGGAGAACGGCTTCCTGCGGACCTTCTCGGTGAGCTGGCCGCCCTCCTCGTAGCCCACGTAACCGGGGGGCGAACCGAAGAGACGGGAAACCGTGTGCTTCTCGCTGAACTCCGACATGTCGAGGGAGATCAGCGCGTCCTCGTCGCCGAAGAGGAATTCGGCGAGCGTCTTGGACAGCTCGGTCTTACCGACGCCGGACGGGCCGGCGAAGATGAACGAGCCACCGGGGCGCTTCGGGTCCTTCAGACCCGCTCGCGTACGGCGGATGGCCTGCGAGAGCGCCTTGATGGCGTCCTTCTGGCCGATGACGCGCTTGTGGAGCTCGTCCTCCATGCGGAGCAGCCGCGAGGACTCCTCCTCGGTGAGCTTGAAGACCGGGATGCCGGTGGCCGTCGCCAGGACCTCGGCGATCAGCTCCTCGTCCACCTCGGCGACGACGTCCATGTCGCCGGCCTTCCACTCCTTCTCGCGCTTGGTCTTCGCCGCCAGCAGCTGCTTCTCCTTGTCGCGGAGAGAGGCTGCCTTCTCGAAGTCCTGGGAGTCGATCGCCGACTCCTTGTCGCGGCGCACGCCCGCGATCTTCTCGTCGAACTCGCGGAGGTCCGGCGGCGCGGTCATCCGGCGGATACGCATCCGGGAGCCGGCCTCGTCGATCAGGTCGATCGCCTTGTCCGGCAGGAAGCGGTCCGAGATGTACCGGTCGGCCAGCGTCGCGGCGGCGACCAGCGCGGAGTCCGTGATGGACACGCGGTGGTGCGCCTCGTAACGGTCGCGCAGACCCTTGAGGATCTCGATCGTGTGCGGCAGCGACGGCTCGGCCACCTGGATCGGCTGGAAACGGCGCTCAAGGGCCGCGTCCTTCTCCAGGTGCTTGCGGTACTCGTCGAGCGTCGTGGCACCGATCGTCTGCAGCTCGCCACGGGCCAGCATCGGCTTCAGGATCGAGGCGGCGTCGATCGCGCCCTCGGCGGCGCCCGCACCCACCAGGGTGTGGAGCTCGTCGATGAACAGGATGATGTCGCCGCGGGTGCGGATCTCCTTGAGGACCTTCTTCAGCCGCTCCTCGAAGTCACCGCGGTAGCGGGAGCCCGCCACCAGCGCGCCGAGGTCCAGCGTGTAGAGGTGCTTGTCCTTCAGGGTCTCGGGCACCTCGCCCTTGACGATGGCCTGTGCGAGGCCTTCGACGACCGCCGTCTTGCCGACGCCGGGCTCGCCGATGAGCACGGGGTTGTTCTTCGTACGGCGGGACAGCACCTGCATGACCCGCTCGATCTCCTTCTCGCGCCCGATGACCGGGTCGAGCTTGGACTCACGAGCGGCCTGGGTGAGATTCCGGCCGAACTGGTCGAGGACCAGGGACGTGGAGGGCGTGCCCTCGGCAGGACCGCCGGCTGTGGCGGCCTCTTTGCCCTGGTATCCGGAGAGCAGCTGGATGACCTGCTGCCGCACCCGGTTGAGATCGGCGCCCAGCTTCACGAGGACCTGGGCTGCGACGCCCTCGCCCTCGCGGATCAGGCCGAGCAGGATGTGCTCCGTGCCGATGTAGTTGTGGCCCAGCTGAAGGGCCTCGCGGAGCGACAGCTCCAGGACCTTCTTGGCACGGGGGGTGAAGGGGATGTGCCCGGACGGGGCCTGCTGGCCCTGACCGATGATCTCCTCCACCTGCTGGCGGACCGCCTCGAGCGAAATCCCGAGGCTCTCCAGGGCCTTAGCGGCGACACCCTCACCCTCGTGGATCAGGCCCAGGAGGATGTGCTCGGTGCCGATGTAGTTGTGGTTGAGCATCCGGGCTTCTTCCTGAGCCAGGACGACAACCCGCCGCGCGCGGTCGGTGAACCTCTCGAACATCGTTAATCGCTCCTCAGAGCGGTCAGGCAGTAAAGGGGTCGGTCCCCTCCCTGTCCTTCCGCAGCTTAGTCCCGCAAGCGGGGACCGCTCATTCCAACTGCCGGATCCGTCCGGAACACCCACGCTACGACAAGGGACGTTCATCCCGAACAGCTGACAACAGCTCCAACCTGATGGTGCGAGACGATGTTCCCCCAGGCCAGCCACATACCCTCACCATCACTACGCCGATGGCGAACGTGAGACGCCCGGGACAGCGTGTCGCCCCTCCCCACTAGGAATGTCTTACCCGCAAGCACGGACAGTCCATGCGGCGCGCACGGTTTCCCTCCGCTACGGGCGAACACCATTGCACTCCCGAATGCTCCCGCACGCCCCAATACCGGATACTCAGTGCGAACGGTCGCCGACACAGCGTAACTCCGCGCCGCGATCGGGAGTTGCTGGGGGTATGGCCTCCACAGTCCCGCATCCGCGCGGCCCGCTCGACGGCGCGGCGCGGTGGTACGAGCACGAACTCGGCTGGGCGGCGCGGGAAGGCTCCCCGCTGCGGCTGAGAACCGGGCTGAGTTTCGACGTCCTGGAGATGCCGGCCGGTGCGGGCGCGGCCGTCCTGCGCAGAATCGGCCGCACGGGCCCGGTGGCGCTCAGCGGCGACCGGCGGCTGCTGCGGTTCCTGGTGGCGGCGGGAAGCGCGGAGGAGCTGCCCGGACTGCTCAGCTGGCTGGAGTGGGGCGGCATCGAGCTGGGTCTCACGGCGCTGGGCGCCGGCGGGCTGATGCGGGCGCCCACGCCGCCGCGGTGGCCGTACGCCGCCGCGCAGGGGGCCGCCGTATGGGTGCGGCCCCCCGAGCCTGGACGCGAGGTGGTACCGGCACTGCCGGTCCTGGCGCCGTTCGGTGACGGCGCTCGCAGCGGGGGCAGGGGTGGGGGTGCCCCCGATCTCGTACGACTCGTGGACGCGGCGGCGACGGAGTGCCACCGGGCCCGACTGCTCTCCGGCGGAAATATTCGTGCGAATGGTCAGCCGTTGGCCTTCTCGTAAGCCTCGCGGATCTCGGCGGGAACACGGCCGCGGTCGTTCACGCTGTAGCCGTTGTCCTTGGCCCACTTGCGGATTTCCGCGGTGTCCTTGTTCCCACCGGTGGCGACGCGGCCCTTCCCGCGGCCACCCGCCGCACGGCCACCGGTACGGCGGCCACTCTTGGTGTAAGGATCGAGCAGCCCACGGAGCTTGTCCGCATTGGCAGTCGTGAGGTCGATCTCGTAGGTCTTGCCGTCGAGCGCGAACGTGACGGTCTCGTCCGCCTCGCCGCCGTCGAGGTCATCGACAAGAAGGACCTGAACCTTCTGTGCCACCGGATTTCCTTTCATCGAAAATGCAGTACGCGGAAAGGAAACCGCTTTTCTCCGAAAAACACAAACCCTCGGCAGAGGTTCAGAGGCGCAAGAAGACGGGAAACGTGCGCGATTCGGACATAGGGATCCCGTAGGTTCCGCTGTCACAGGTGCAGAAGCATCCGACTGTTGCCCAAGGTGTTCGGCTTCACTCGTTCGAGACCCAGGAACTCGGCAACACCCTCGTCATAGGAACGCAGCAGCTCCCGGTAGACATCTCGGTCGACAGGTGTCTCACCGATCTCCACGAACCCGCGCTTGCCGAAGAAGTCGACTTCGAAGGTGAGGCAGAATACCCGGCGCACTCCGAGCCAGCGTGCCGTCTCCAGCAGCTTGTCCAGCAGTTGATGGCCCACTCCGAGGCCCTTGACCGCAGGATCCACCGCCAGCGTGCGCACTTCCGCGAGGTCTTCCCACATCACATGAAGGGCTCCGCAGCCGATGACACTCGCGTCCTCGTCGCGTTCCGCCACCCAGAACTCCTGGATGTCCTCGTAAAGGGTCACCGGCGCTTTGTCGAGGAGGATGCCTTCGCCCACGTAAGCGTCGACGAGTCGGCGGACAGCGGGTACATCCCTGGTCCTGGCGCGCCGGACGGTGACGGCATTTGCGGCGGCATTGGGAAGCGGAAGCACTGAGGACATGACCGGGACGCTATCGCCCCGCGTCCGCTCCCCCGTCGGCGGGCTCGTCCCCGGCTTCCGGATCCTCTTCCGGTTCGACGCGCACCATACGCACGGCGTCCTGCAGAGCCGTGCGCTGCTCGGCCGACATCATGCCGAAGAAGGCGACTAGCGCGGCCGCGGGGTTGTCACTCTTCCCCCATGCCTCGTTCATGAGAGCCGCCGCGTAGGCGGCGCGGGTGGAGACCGCCGTATATCTATAGGCGCGGCCGTCGACTTCCCTGCGCACCCAGCCCTTCTGATGGAGATTGTCCATTACGGTCATGACGGTCGTGTAGGCGATGGACCGTTCCCGCTGAAGGTCTTCGAGGACTTCCCTGACGGTGACCGGACGGTTCCATTGCCAGACGCGAGTCATGACGGCGTCTTCCAGGTCTCCCAATTGACGGGGCACACCGTCACCCTAGTGCGAGATGTCCGAATAGCCAGTTATCCACCGCACAGACGGCGCGGACAGCACAAAAAGGACGTACGACCGGCGCCGGTCGTACGTCCCCGAGCCGGCCCGCGGCTCACTTCTGCTGGGCGGCTGCTTCCGCGCGTGCGATCGCCGCGTCGACCGCGGCGTCTTCCTTCGCCTTGTTCGGGCCGCCCTGGCTCTTGACGATCGTCCGGACCAGGAAGATGAAGAAAGTAGCCATCACCACGGGGGGCACAAGCGCGGATACATAGTCCATACCGACCAGACTAGCTACCCCGCGGCCAGTTCCTCCGGCGGGGGCGCCGGACGGCGGCGTGGCGGGAAGACCTCGGACGGCTTGGGCATCGGACGGCCGGGCGCGGGGCGCTCCCCCGGCTTCGGCCCGTCCGGCCGGTTCGGTTCCTTCGGCTCGGGCTGCTCGGGCTTGTGCGGCCCTTCGGCCGCCCCGACGAGCGTCAGCACCCGGGCGGCGCGGCACCGCTCCAGCAGTGCGGCGGCCGCGGGGTTGCCGCGCAGGGCGCGCAGCGCCGCGAGGTCGTCGGGCCGGGCCTGGTAGCCGACGGCCAGCGCGTCCTGAAGCAGTTCCAGATAGCCGCTGAGCGAGCCGGGCAGGGCGGCGCGGTACCTCGCGAGGTCGGCGACGAGGAACGCGCGCAGCCGGCCTGCCTCCTGGTCCGCCTCGTCGACGGACCTGGCGAGCGTCAGACAGTCCCGTACGGCGTCGTCAGGAAGCGGGGCGGGGTCGAGGGCGACAGCGAGGGCGCGTCGGAGCACACGCAGCTCGTCAGCGCCGAACGCCATGCCGCCGCGGAATCCGTATGGCGTGGGCATGCGGCGACCTTACGCACCGAACCGGACAAAATCCGTTTAACGTTCATTGGTGGGCGCGGCTCGCACAGGCTCCCGGTTCGCACCGGCCCCCGGCTCGCACAGCGCCCACCCCGCTCACATCCGGGCGACGTTCCTCTCGTACACCAGGCGCAGCCCGATCAGGGTCAGCCACGGCTCGTGCTCGTCGATCACCGAGGCCTCGCCCAGCACCATCGGGGCCAGCCCGCCCGTCGCGATGACCGTGACCTCGTCGGGGTCGTCGGCCAGCTCGCGCGCCATCCGCGCGACCACCCCGTCGACCTGCCCGGCGAAGCCGTACAGGATGCCGGACTGCATCGCCTCGACGGTGTTCTTGCCGATCACGCTGCGCGGCCTGGCCAGCTCGATCTTGCGGAGCTGGGCGCCCCTGACGCCGAGCGCCTCGACGGAGATCTCGATGCCGGGCGCGATGACACCGCCCGCGTACTCGCCGCGGGCGCTGACCGCGTCGAACGTCGTCGCCGTACCGAAGTCGACGACGATCGCGGGACCGCCGTACAGATCGACGGCGGCGACCGCGTTGATGATGCGGTCGGCGCCGACCTCCTTCGGGTTGTCCATCAGGATCGGCACGCCCGTCTTGATGCCGGGCTCGACCAGGACGGCGGGCACGTCGCCGTAGTAGCGGCGGGTCACCTCGCGCAGCTCGTGCAGCACGGACGGGACCGTCGAGCAGATCGCGATACCGCTGACCCCGTCGCCCAGGTCGTCGCCGAGCAGCGGGTGCATGGACATCAGGCCCTGGAGGAGCACCGCCAGCTCGTCGGCGGTGCGGCGGGCGTCGGTGGAGATCCGCCAGTGCTCGACGATCTCCTCACCGTCGAACAGACCGAGCACGGTGTGGGTGTTGCCCACGTCGATGGTGAGCAGCATCAGCTCGTCGTCCCGTCCGCTTCACACAGGTCGAGACCGATGTCGAGGATCGGGGACGAGTGGGTGAGCGCGCCGACCGACAGATAGTCGACGCCGGTCTCCGCGTAGGCACGGGCGTTCTCCAGCGCGAGCCGTCCCGAGGACTCCAGGAAGGCCCGGCCGTCGACGATCGCCACCGCCTCCGCCGTCTCCTCCGGAGTGAAGTTGTCCAGCAGGATCAGGTCGGCGCCCGCTTCGAGCACCTCGCGCACCTGGTGGAGCGTGTCGACCTCGACCTCGATCGCCAGGTCCGGGTACTGCGCGCGGACGGCCTTGAACGCCTCCGCCACCCCGCCGGCGGCGACGACGTGGTTGTCCTTGACGAGCGCGGCGTCGGAGAGCGACATCCGGTGGTTGACCCCGCCGCCGCAGCGCACCGCGAACTTCTCCAGGGCGCGCAGCCCCGGCGTCGTCTTGCGGGTGTCGCGGACCTTGGCGTGGCTGCCTTCGAGCACGTCGGCCCAGGCGCGGGTGGCGGTCGCGATGCCGGACAGCCGGCACAGCAGGTTGAGCGCGCTGCGCTCGGCGGTGAGCAGGTCGCGGGTGCGGGTGGTGACGCTGAGCAGCTTCTGGCCCGCCTCGACCCGGTCGCCGTCGGCCGCGTGCCGCTCCACCTCGAACTCGTCGGAGCAGACGACGGACAGCACGGCCTCGGCGATGTGCAGCCCGGCGACGGTGCCGGCCTCACGCGCGGTGAAGTCGCCGGTGGCCACGGCGTCCTCGGGGACGGTCGCCGCCGTCGTCACGTCGATGCCGTGGTCGAGGTCTTCCTCGATGGCCACGTGCGCGACGTCCTCGACCTGGACGGGGTCCAGGCCCGCCTCGGCGAGCAGCCGGGCGAGCGCGGGGTCGAGGCCGCACTCCAGGTCGTCGAGGCTGAACCCCTCGTCGCCGGTGGAACAGGCGCAGCCGTCGCCGCAGGCACCGGCGGACGCCGAGGCGGCCGGGGCGCCGATCTGGATCAGCGGTACGGCCACCGGCTCGGGACGCTGATTTTCTTCGGGCGTGCTCACGGTTACGGCTCCCTGGGGACGTCGGCGGGAAGGGTGAACGGGGACGGTGCGGCGGAGGGTGACACGGGCGGGAACCCGGATCCTTCGGTACGGGTGACCACGAGCCCCTGGGCCTGGCTCTGGTCGCGGCCCTGATCGGACGTCAGGCGCACGACCAGGTGCCGGCGCCAGTGCGCGTCGTCCCGGTCGGGCCGGTCTTCGCGCCAGTGGCAGCCACGGGTCTCCTCGCGCTGCTGGGCGGCGGCGACCAGCACCTGGGCGACGCAGAGGAGGTTGGTCGTCTCCCAGGAGTCGACACCGGGCTCGGCCGCCTTGCCGTCGGTGTACGGGACGTCCTGGTGGACGGCCTCCAGCGCCTCGGCGGCGGCGCCCAGACTCCGGGCGGAGCGCAGGACGCCCGCGCCCTCGGACATGATCCGCTGGATGGCGAGCCGGGCCTCGGGGGCGACGAGGGGCAGCGGGGCGGGTGAACCGGTGACGTCTGCTGTGTAAGAGCGGCGCTCTTCAGGTGAGCTGTGCCCGTCGGACGACGCCGTGATGTCCGCCGCGATGCGCTCCGCGAACACCAGTCCCTCCAGCAGCGAGTTGGACGCCAGCCTGTTCGCGCCGTGCACGCCCGTGCACGCCACCTCGCCGCACGCGTACAGCCCCGGCACCGTCGTACGGCCGCGCAGGTCGGTGCGGACGCCGCCGGACGCGTAGTGGGCCGCGGGCGCCACCGGGATCGGTTCGGTGACCGGGTCGATGCCGTGCGCGCGGCAGGCCGCCAGGATCGTGGGGAAGCGGGTCTCCCACATCTCGGCGCCGAAGTGCCGCGCGTCCAGGTACATGTGCTCGGCGCCCTGCTCCAGCATCCTGCGCGTGATCGCCTTGGCGACGATGTCGCGCGGCGCGAGCTCGGCCAGTTCGTGCTGGTCGAGCATGAAGCGCACCCCGTCGGCGTCCACGAGATGGGCGCCCTCGCCCCGTACCGCCTCGGAGACCAGCGGCTGCTGGCCCTCCGCGCCCGCGCCCAGGAACAGCACCGTCGGGTGGAACTGCACGAACTCCAGGTCCGAGACCTCGGCCCCTGCGCGCAGCGCGAGCGCGACGCCGTCGCCGGTGGAGACCGGGGGGTTGGTGGTGGCCGAGAAGACCTGGCCCATGCCGCCGGTCGCCAGGATCACGGCGGGGGCGAGGACGGCCCCCACGCCGTCGTGCTGGCCCTCGCCCATGACATGGAGGGTCACGCCCGACGTACGGCCCTGCTCGTCCGTGAGCAGGTCGAGCGCCAGGGCGTTCTCGACCGTGGTGAGCGCGGCGCCGCGTACCGCGTCGACCAGGGCGCGGGAGACCTCGGCGCCCGTCGCGTCGCCGCCCGCGTGGGCGATACGGCGCCGGTGGTGGCCGCCTTCGCGGGTCAACTGGAGGTCGCCTGCGTCCGACAGGTCGAAGTGGGCGCCGGTCTCGATCAGCCTGCGTACGGCGGCTGGGCCTTCGGTGACGAGGGTCCGTACGGCGTCCTCGTCGCACAGGCCGGCGCCCGCGACGAGCGTGTCGTCCAGATGCTGCTCGGGGGTGTCGCCCTCGCCGAGCGCGGCGGCGATCCCGCCCTGTGCCCAGCGGGTGGAGCCGTCGTCCAGCCGGGCCTTGGTGACGACGACCGTACGCAGTCCGGCGGCGGTGCAGCGCAGGGCCGCGGTGAGTCCGGCGACGCCGGAGCCCACGACGACGACGTCCGCGTCGACCGCCCATCCGGGTGCGGGCGCTGTCAGCCGTATTCCGTTCACGTGCGGGCTCCGAAGGTCAGGCTGATGTTGTCGATCAGCCGGGTGGTGCCGACTTTCGCCGCCACGGCGAGGATCGCCTCGCCCGTGTGGCCTTCGGCGGCCTCGGTGAAGTCGGCCGGGTCGACCAAGGCCAGATAGTCGAGGTCCAGGGGCGGTTCGGCGCCCGCCGCCTCGTCGAGGACGGCGCGGGCGGCGGCCCGTACGGCGTCGGGTCCTGCCGGCTCCGCCGCCGCGAGCCGGTCGCGGCCCGCGAACAGGGCCCGGGAGAGCGCGAGTGCGGTCCGCCGCTCGGCGTCGGACAGGTAGCGGTTACGGCTGGACAGGGCCAGCCCGTCGTCCTGACGGACCGTCGGGGCGGCGACGACCTCGACGGGGAAGTTCAGATCGGCGACCATCCGCCGTACCAGCGCGACCTGCTGGGCGTCCTTCGCGCCGAAGAACACCACGTCGGGCGCGGTGAGATGGAGCAGTTTGGCGACGACGGTGAGCATGCCGTCGAAGTGCCCGGGGCGTGACGCGCCTTCGTAGCGCTCCCCCATGGGCCCGGCGGCGACGGTGATCTGCGGGGCGCCGCCCGGGTAGACCTCGTCGACCGGCGGGGCGAACACGGCGTCGGCGCCCGCCGCCTCCACGGTCTTCAGGTCGGCTTCGAGGGTCCGCGGGTAGCGGTCGAGGTCTTCGCCCGCGCCGAACTGGAGAGGGTTCACGAAGACGGTGACGATCACGAACCCGGCGGGCCCGACGGCTTCGCGCGCCGCGCGCACCAGGCTGGCGTGGCCCTCGTGGAGCGCGCCCATGGTGAACACCGCCGCCGTACGACCGCGGCCTTCGGCGGCGGCCAGCAGCCGGTGCAGATCGGCGCGGGTGGGCGCGAGTGCGAGGGGGGTCATCGGCTGTCTCCGTCCGCGGGGGCGTCGTCGGAAAGGGCGTCGAGCAGGTCTTCGGCCAGCTCCGGCTTGAGCAGCCCGTGCGCGAGCGCGCGGTCCGCCGTCGTACGGGCCATCGCGAGATAGCCGGCGACGGCGCCGGGCGCGTGCTTGCGCAACTCGCTGACGTGCGCGGCGACCGTGCCCGCGTCGCCGCGCGCGACCGGTCCTGTCAGGGCGCTGTCGCCGGAGCGCAGGGCGTTGTCGAGGGCCGCGCCGAGCAGCGGGCCGAGCATCCGGTCGGGGGCGGCGACGCCCGCGGTCCTGAGCAGTTCCATCGACTGGGCCACCAGCGTGACCAGGTGGTTCGCGCCGAGCGCCAGGGCCGCGTGGTAGAGCGGGCGGGACTCCTCGGCGATCCACTCGGGTTCGCCGCCCATCTCGATGACCAGCGCCTCTGCGGCCAGCCGCAGCTCGTCGGGGGCGGTGACGCCGAAGGAGCAGCCCGCCAGCCGCTGCACGTCCACGGAGGTGCCGGTGAAGGTCATCGCGGGGTGCAGCGCGAGCGGCAGGGCCCCCGCGCGCAGGGCCGGGTCGAGGACCCGGGCGCCGTAGCGCCCCGAGGTGTGGACGAGGAGCTGCCCCGGCCGTACGGCGCCGGTCTCGGCGAGCCCTTCGACCAGTCCGGGCAGCGCGTCGTCGGGGACGGTCAGCAGGACCAGCTCGGCCCGTGCGAACACGTCGGCGGGGGTCACCAGCGGCACGTCGGGCAGCAGCTCCGCCGCTCTGCGTACGGAGGCGTCCGAGACGCCGGACACGGCGACGGGGCGGTGCCCGGCCTGCCGCAGCGCCGCTGCGAGGGCCGGCCCCACCCGTCCCGCACCGACCACACCGACGGTCAGACGAGCGGGCCGGTCCCGGGGATCGAGAGGTTCCTGTGCTGCTCTGGGGTTCACGCGGCGGGGCCTTCCGTTCCAGTCCGCGGGGGGTACCGGACGATTTCTGGCCATGCTACGCCAGCACACAGGGCACTTTCCTGGGCACACGGACCGGGCTGGGAAACGGGCGGCGGCTGCGCGATGATCGGCTCATGGGTGACACGAGCGAGCAGGCGGCCGAACAGCCGGAACAGGACGGTACGGCCTCGAAGCGGGACGCCGGCCGCCGCAGGCGGGCCGCGCACCGCGGCGCCGAGCGGGTGCTGGCGCGCGGCGCCTGGGACCGGTCGATGGGCGAATGCCTCACCGCCCTCGCCGAGGACGGCGCTTCGGTGTACGACATGGCGGCCTCGCCCGACATCTACGGCGACGGGGTCGTCGCCGAGCTGGAGCGCCGGGTCGCGGAACTGCTGGAGACGGACGCCGCCGCGTTCTTCCCGACCGGCACGATGGCGCAGCAGGTGGCGCTGCGCTGCTGGGCGGGGCGTACCGGCAACCCGGTCGTGGCGATCCATCCGCTCGCCCACCCCGAGGTCCACGAGGAGGGCGCGCTGCCGACCGTCAGCGGCGTGCGTACGGTCCATCCGACCCGGGAGCCCCGGCTGCCGACCGCCGACGAGATCCGCGACCTCGGTGAGCCCTTCGGCACGCTGATGCTGGAACTGCCTCTGCGGGACGCGGGGTTCGTGCTGCCGTCCTGGGACGAGCTGATCGACGTGGTGGACGCGGCGCGCGAGCGCGACGCCGTCGTGCACTTCGACGGCGCCCGGCTGTGGGAGACCGTGACGCATTTCGGCCGCCCGCTCGCCGACATCGCGGGGCTCGCCGACAGCGTGTACGTGTCGTTCTACAAGTCCCTGGGCGGTCTGTCCGGCGCGATGCTCGCCGGCTCGGAGAGCCTGGTCGACGAGGCCCGGGTCTGGCGCCACCGCTACGGCGGCCAGCTCTACCAGCAGTACCCGGCGGCGCTCGCCGCACTGGTGGGCCTCGACCGTGAACTGCCCCGGCTGCCGTCGTACGTGGCGCACGCGCGCGTGGTGGCCACGGCGCTCGCCGAGGGGTTCGCCGCTTCGGCGGCCCCGTGGTTCCGGGTGCACCCCGACCCGCCGCACACCCATCAGTTCCAGGTGTGGCTGCCGTTCGGGCAGCGGGTGCTCAACGAGGCGTCGCTGCGCCAGGCGGAGGAGACGAAGGTGGCGCTGTTCGGCCACTGGAGCGCGCCCGGCACAGCGCTGCCCGGCGTCGCGATGACCGAGGTGACGGTGGCGGCGGCCGGCCTGGAGTGGACGCCGGACGACGTGCGCACGGCGGTCGCGGACTTCGTCGAGCTGGTGGTCGAGGAACAGGAACGCGAACTGCGGGCGTAGCCGGCGGGGCCGTCGGGCTAGGCGCCGCGCCGCCGTGCAGCGGCGGGGGTCCGGGGGCTTGCCCCCGGTTTCGGGAAGGGGCGGGTAGGGGACAAGGCCCCGCGCAGCGGACACCACCCTGGTCGCATCCGGCGGGCCCGGCAGCCGCGCGCGCCGCCGGCTCAGGCGCCCGCGCCGCCGCCTGCCCGTACCAGGCCCGTCTCGTACGCCAGCACGACGACCTGCACCCGGTCACGCAGCCCCAGCTTGGTGAGGATCCGGCCCACATGGGTCTTCACCGTCGCGTCCGAGAGCACGAGCCGCCCGGCGATCTCGCCGTTCGAGAGCCCCTGCGCGACCAGCATCATCACCTCGCGCTCGCGGGTGGTCAGCCGGTCGAGTTCCTTGTGCTCGGGCTCGGCCGCCGACGGCAGCATCGGGGAGAACCGGTCGAGCAGCCTGCGGGTCGTGGAGGGCGCGACCACCGCGTCGCCGCTGTGCACCGACCTGATGGCGGAGAGCAGTTCGCCCGGCGGCACGTCCTTGAGCATGAAGCCGCTCGCCCCCGCCTTGAGCCCGGAGAAGGCGTACTCGTCGAGGTCGAAGGTGGTCAGGATGAGCACCTTCGGCGGGTTCGGCGCGGCGCAGATACGGCGGGTGGCCTCGACGCCGTCGAGGCGCGGCATCCGTACGTCCATCAGCACGACGTCCACCGCTCTGCCGCGGAGGTTCTCGATCGCCTCCGCGCCGTCCCCCGCCTCGGCGACGACCTCCATGTCGGGCTGCGCGGCCAGCACCATCCGGAAGCCGGTGCGCAGCAGCATCTGGTCGTCGACGAGCATGACGCGGATCGACATCAGCGGGGTTCCTGTCCGGTAGGAGCGGTGGGTGGCGGGGTCAGTGCGCGGGTTTCAGGGGGAGCAGGGCGCTGATCCGGAAGCCGCCGCCGGGCCGCGGCCCCGCGTCGAGCGTGCCGCCGACCATGCCGACCCGCTCACGCATGCCGATGAGTCCGTGGCCGTGGCCGTCGGCGCCGCCGTCCTCGTACATCTCGTGCGCCGCGCCCCTGCCGTCGTCCTCGACGAGCAGCCCGAGGCCGTCGTCGAAGTAGACCAGGCGCACGCTGGCACCGACGTCGGGGCCGCCGTGCTTACGGCTGTTGGTGAGGGCTTCCTGCACGATCCGGTAGGCGGTGAGCTCGACGCCGCTGGGCAGGGCGCGCGCGGTGCCCTCGATCTTGAAGTCGACGGTGATGCCGGTCTTGCGCACCTGCTCGACCAGGTCCTCGATCTGCTCCACGTCGGGCTGCGGCACGTACTCGCCGCCCTCCTTGGTGTCGCCGGTGCGCAGCACGCCCAGCAGCCTGCGCATCTCGGCGAGCGCCTGCCGGCCGGTGCTGGAAATGGTCTCCAGCGCCTGCTTGGCCTGCTCGGGCGCCGCGTCCAGGACGTAGGCGGCGCCGTCGGCCTGGACGACCATCACGGAGACGTTGTGCGCGACGACGTCGTGCAGCTCGCGGGCGATCCTGGCCCGCTCCCCCGCGACCGCCACCTTGGCCTGCGCCTCGCGCTCCTTCTCCAGCCGGGTCGCGCGCTCCTCCAGCTGGTCGAAGTAGGCACGGCGGGTGCGGATCGAGTCGCCGAGCACCCAGGCGAGCACGAACGGCACGGCCAGCACGACCGTGAAGAAGATCTGTCCGCCGGTGCTCGTCGTGTTCGGCGGCCAGCGCAGCTGGGACAGCGGGGCCGCGCACAGCCCGCCGAAGAGCGCCAGCAGCGAGGCCCAGCGTGGTCCGCCACGGGCGGCGACGGTGTAGATGATGACCAGCATCGCGAAGTCGCCGGGTCCCACCCGCACGTCCAGAGCGAGCTGGACCAGGCCGAGGGCCGTCACCAGCAGCAGCATCCGCTCGGGTGCCTTGCGGCGCAGCGCCACGACCAGACTCAGCAGCGCCGCCACCGCCATGGCGGTCAGCCTCGGCTCGACGCCGCGCGTCTCCTGGATCGCCCACAGCAGTGAGATCCCGAAGAGCACGACAGCCCAGAAACTGTCGACGCCCGTCGGGTGTCTGCGGAGGAAGTCGTAGAGGCGCTGCACGTAACCCAGCGTAGGGATGTGTAAAAGGACGAGGGGTCAACCGGAGGACCGATCCGGTCGGCGGAAGCGTACTCCCCAAGGTGGAGACTTGGCGCCGTGACGGATGAGACAGATCAGTCTGACGAGGTGCGGGGCGACCTGAGCGGCGCGCGGGGAGCGCGCCGCTGGCGTACGGCGGCCGAGGCGGCGCTGTACGGGCCCGGCGGCTTCTATCTGCGCCCGGAGGGCCCCGCCGGGCACTTCCGCACCTCCGTGCACGCCTCTGCGCTGTTCGCCGCCGCCGTGGCCCGGCTGCTGGCCGGTACGGCGCGGGCGCTCGGTGGCGGTGAGGTGGCCTTCGTCGACATGGGCGCGGGCCACGGCGAGCTGGCGGCGGGCGTGCTGGCCGCCGTACCGTCCGGCCTGGCGGTACGGGCGTACGCCGTCGAGCGCGCCCCGCGCCCGGCGGGTCTCGATCAGCGGGTCGAGTGGTGCGCCGAGCCGCCGGCCGGGGTGCGGGGGCTGCTCTTCGCCAACGAGTGGCTGGACAACGTGCCGTTGGACGTGGCCGAGACGGACGCCGACGGCGTCGCGCGCTACGTCCTCGTCCGGCCCGACGGCGGCGAGGAGCCCGGCGGTCCCGTGGCCGGACCGGACGCCGCGTGGCTGGCGCGCTGGTGGCCGTCGGACGGCGCGGGCGACCGGGCCGGGACCGGGCGGGCGGAGATCGGCCGGCCGCGTGACGAGGCGTGGGCCGCCGCCGTGGCCTCGCTGGACTGCGGTCTCGCGGTCGCCGTCGACTACGCCCATGTCCGGTCCGCGCGCCCGCCGTTCGGGACGCTGACCGGCTTCAGGGACGGCCGCGAGGTGCCGCCCGTCCCCGACGGGAGCTGTGACCTGACCGCCCATGTGGCCCTGGACGCCTGCGCGTTGCCGGGCGCCGAACTGATCAGCCAGCGCGACGCCCTGCACCGGCTGGGGGTGTCGGGGCAACGGCCGCCCCGTGAGCTGGCCACGACGGACCCCGCGGGCTATCTGCGGGCCCTGTCGGCGGCCGGAGAAGCGGCGGAGCTGACGGCGCGCGGCGGGCTCGGCGACTTCGGCTGGCTGCTCCAGCCCGTCGGCACCGACCCGGCGGAATGCTGGCTCTGAGAGACTGTCGCCCATGACGGAGACCACCCGGACGACGGTCGGTGTCGGCGGCGCCGCCGAGAGCACCGACATGGTGCTCAACATCGGCCCCCAGCACCCCTCCACGCACGGCGTGCTGCGGCTGCGGCTGGTGCTCGACGGCGAGGTCATCCGCAGCGCCGAGCCCGTCATCGGCTATATGCACCGGGGCGCGGAGAAGCTGTTCGAGGCGCGCGACTACCGGCAGATCGTGATGCTCGCCAACCGCCACGACTGGCTGTCGGCGTTCGCCAACGAGCTGGGGGTGGTGCTGGCCGTCGAGCGGATGCTCGGCATGGAGGTGCCCGAGCGCGCCGTGTGGACCAGGACCCTGCTCGCCGAGCTGAACAGGGTGCTCAACCATCTGATGTTCCTCGGCTCCTATCCGCTCGAACTGGGCGGTATCACGCCGGTGTTCCACGCGTTCCGGGAGCGCGAGGAGGTGCAGAGCGTGATGGAGGAGATCTCCGGCGGGCGGATGCACTACATGTTCAACCGGGTCGGCGGCCTCAAGGAGGACCTGCCCGCCGGCTGGACCGGCCGGGCGCGGCACGCGGTCGCCGAGGTCAGGTCGCGGATGGACGTCTACGACGGACTCGTCCTCGGCAACGAGATCTTCCGCGGCCGTACCCGCGGGGTCGGTGTGCTGTCGCGGGACGCGGTCCACGCGTACGGCGTTTCGGGGCCGATCGCCCGCGCCTCCGGCGTCGACTTCGACCTGCGGCGCGACGAGCCGTATCTCGCGTACGGCGAGCTGGGCGACACGCTCACGGTTGTCACCCGCGAGGACGGCGACTGCCTGGCGCGCTTCGAGTGTCTGCTGGAGCAGACCCACAACGCGCTGGCGCTGGCCGACGCGTGTCTCGACCGGCTCGCGGAGCTGCCGCCCGGACCGATCAACCAGCGGCTGCCGAAGGTGCTGAAGGCGCCGGAGGGGCACACGTACGCCTGGACCGAGAACCCGCTCGGCA
The DNA here is from genome assembly GCF_036084755.1 of Streptomyces sp. NBC_00370. Classification (NCBI taxonomy): domain Bacteria; kingdom Bacillati; phylum Actinomycetota; class Actinomycetes; order Kitasatosporales; family Streptomycetaceae; genus Streptomyces; species Streptomyces sp. NBC_00370. The sequence continues at coordinate 4,872,186 of NZ_CP107968.1, read as the reverse complement.
TCAACGGCTACTACCTGGTGTCGAAGGGCGAGAAGACGCCGTACCGGCTGAAGCTGCGCTCCGCCTCGTTCAACAACATCCAGGCGCTGACCGAGTTGCTGCCGGGGACCCAGGTCGCCGACATGGTGGCGATCCTGGGCTCGCTCTTCTTCGTCGTCGGAGACATCGACAAGTAGCGACAAGTAGCCCGTCCCCGGCTCGTGTTCAGCCGGGACTCAGCCGGTCTTGCTGCGCAGCCGGCCCAGTTCGAGCTGTTCGGTCTCGTCGTGCTCGGTCAGGTCGATGACCTGGCCGACGGTCCGTTCGTTGGTCGTGCGCTGCTCGGCGACCGCTTCCTCCCCGACCACGTCGGCGAGGTCCTCGCCCTCGACGTCGGCCAGTTCGGCGGCCGACGCCGGTCCGTCCTGGCCGCTCTCGGTGTCCTTGTCGCCGCTGTCGGCCTCGGCATCGGCGCCCTTGTCGTCCTCGCCGTGCTGCTCGGCGGGGGCTGCCGCCGTGTTGTGCGTGGTCCCGGCGATCTGGGTGCCGAAGAAGTCGAAGCCGCCGCCGGGCAGCCGCACCGGGCCGCGCTGCGGGGAGTACGGGACGATCGCCGAAGCGGTGGGGACGCGGGTGGCGGGGAGAGCGGACGACGTGCGGCTGTGCTGCTCTCCTCCGGCGGCAGCCGCGTGCTTCCCCTGCGGCTCCTTGGCCTCGGCGCGCTGCTCGACGCGCTGCTCGGCGGTCTCGGCGCGCTGCTCGGTCGTTTCCCGCTTCTCCCGGTTGAGGGCGGCCTCGACGGTGCGCCGCACCTGCTGCTCCGCGTGCTTGCGCGGCAGGCTCTCCATGGCGCGCCTGGCCATGAGGTAGGCGGACGGGGTGGCCGCGTCGCCCGCCGGCAGCAGGGCCTTGGGCTCGGCCGCGGCTTCGATGGCGAGCTGGCGGCGGCCTTCGAGTGCGGTGGCGCGCTCGGTCTCCGCCGTGGCGTACCGCCGCAGCAGGGCGGCGTGTTCGCCGCGCAGCCGGGCCAGTTCGACGCGTTTGGCGCGCAGCCGGCCGTCGAGCTTGACGCGGATCTCCCTCGACTCGTCTATGTCCGCCTCAAGTTCGGCTATCCGCTCTTCCGTCTGCCACTGGTCGCTCTCACGGGCGCGGGTCAGATCGGCGACGCGGTGGCCGGCGTCCTCGTCCCAGCGGCGCATGAAGACGGCACCGGTGGCCGCGGCTGCCGCGGCCAGCGCCGCGCAGGTCCGCAGGACCACCGGATCCGCGAACAACCAGGCGCCTGCGGCGCAGACGACCGCGGCTCCGGCGACCGAGATCGGCGGCAGGAGCTTGTGAAGGGGTGGCGAATGGCGGTGGCGTCCACGTGGCATGGCGGAAATTTACCGTGCGTGGGGACGGAATGGGGGGCCGGTCGGACAATCTTTCCCCGCCCGTTGCCGACTCCCCTCCCGTTCCCCTCCTGTTCCCCCGCGGAACTACTTCTTGAGCAGGCCCTTGGAGTCCAGGTAATCCTTCGCGACATCCGCCGGCTTGGCGCGCTCGGCGTCGACCTTGAGGTTCAACTGCGCGAGATCGTCGGTCGTGAGCGTCGCCGTGAGCTTGTCGAGCGCCGCGGCTATCTCCGGCGAACCTGCGTCCTTGGCATTGACCACCGGCAGCAGGTTGTCGGCGTTCTGCAGCTTCTTGTCGTCCTCCAGGACGACCAGGCCGAAGCTGTCGAGCGTGCCGTCTGTGGTGGTGGAGAGAACCAGCTGGTCCACCCCGTCCTTGACGGCCTGCTTGGACTGCGGGGTGCCGACGCCCTTCGGGTCGAGGCCGGTCACGTCGATGCCGTAGGTCTTCTTCAGACCGGGGATGCAGAACGGCCGTACGGCGCACTCGTCACCGGCGGCGACCTTCACCTTGAGCTTCGACTTACCGAGGTCCGAAAGGGTCGTGAGCTTGTTCTTCGCGGCGAATTCCTTCGTCACGGCGAAGGCATTCTGGTCGACGGCCTCGCCGACCTGGAGCACCTTCAGCCCGCGCGGCTCCGCCAGCTTCTTCAACTCGGCGACGGTGGCCGCCGGGTCGCTGGAGGCGAGCGGCTTGGCCAGCGCTGTCTTGGCGCCGTTCACCTTCGCGTTGAGGAATTCGGTGACCGTCGCCGCGTATTCCGGTACGACGTCGATGTCGCCCTTCTCCAGCGAGGGTTCGTACAGCTCACGGTTGCTCACCGTGGTGACGGACGTCTTGTATCCGGCGGCGCCCAGGGTCTGGGCGTACAGCTCCGCCAGCACCTTGGACTCGGTGAAGGCGGCGGCGCCGACGACCAGCGAGCCCTTGCTGCCGGAGCCGGAGCCCGCGCTCGTGTCGCTGCTCGCGGAGCCCCCCTTGTCCTTCTCCAGGCTGTCGCCGCCGCATGCGGCGAGCGAAACGGTCAGGGCCGCCACTCCGAGTACCGCACCCGCGATCTGCGAGGTCTTGCTCATCAGGTTCACCATCCAAAAAGGCCGAAGTTCGGTCGTCACACGGTTGTGCGGGTCTTTGTCGTGGGGGTCGTCGCGGTGGGAGGTGCGGGGGACGCGGCGGTGGGGCGGGCGGCCTCGGAAGCGGCGGGCCTGGCGGGCGCGATCAGCCGGTCGAGCAGCAGCAGCGCGCCCTCGACGAGCAGCGCGAGCAGCGCGACGAGGATCGCGCCGGCGACGACCTGGGCCGTGTTGTACGTGTTGAAGCCGGCGGTGATGATCCGGCCGAGCCCGCCCTGGCCGACCATCGCGGCGATGGTGGCGGTGGCCACCACCTGCACGGCGGCGGACCGGAGCCCGGTCATGACCAGCGGGTAGGCGAGGGGCAGCTCGACCCGGGTGAAGACCTGGGTGCCGGACATGCCCATGCCCTTGGCCGACTCCACCACCGCGCGGTCGACCTCGCGCATACCCACGTACGCGTTGGTCAGCAGCGGCGGCACGGCGAAGAGGACGAGCGCGATGATCGTCGGCAGGAAGCCCGAGTTGCGCAGGGGCGAGATCATGAAGAGCGCGAGGACCGCGAAGACCGGGATCGCGCGGCCCACGTTGGAGATGTTGATCGCGAGCGCGCCGCCCTTGCCGATGTGGCCGAGCCACAGCGCGAGCGGCAGGGCTATCAGGCACGCGAGCAGCATCGAGACGCCGCTGACGTAGGCATGCTCGCCGAGGCGGTGCCACACGCCGTTCTGCCCCGACCAGTTGGCGCCCGTGGTGAGCCATGTCCAGGCTCCGCCCAGCTCCCCCATCGTCAGCTCACCGCCTTCAGCGTGCGTATCCGGGTCCAGGGCGTGAGCAGTCGCTGCACGCCCAGCAGCAGCAGATCGGCGACGACGGCGAGCAGGACACAGAGCACGGATGCGGTCAGCACCTGTGCTTTGAAGAACGTCTGCAGGGCGTCACTGATCAGATTGCCGAGTCCGCCCCGGCCGACGATCGAACCGATCGTCGTCAGGGCGATGGTCGAGACCGTCACGATGCGCAGCCCGGCCATCAGCGCGGGCAGCGCGAGCGGCAGCTCGACCTCCCAGAGCAACCTGGCGGGTCCATATCCCATTCCGCGTGCGGCGTCCCGTGCCTCTTCCGGTACCGATTCGAGACCCGCGATGATGTTCCGCACAAGAATGGTCAGCGAATAGAGCACGAGTCCGGTGATCACCAGACCGGCGGAGAGCCCGAAGAGGGGCAGCAGCAGCGAGAACATCGCCAGCGAGGGAATCGTGTAGAGAAGAGTCGTCAGTCCGAGCACGGGAGCGGCGAAAGCCGGTTTGCTCCGGGCCAGCAGTGCCAGCGGGAAAGCCACCACCAGCCCGATGGCGACCGAGACCGCCGTGATCCACACATGCTGGACCGTGGCATCGATCAGCTCGTGACTGCGGGAGTGAAGATACTCACCACAGATCCAGTCGTTGGCCGCCATGCATCCTTGCGCGCTCATCCGTCCCCACCTCCCCTCGGGCCTGTCCGGCGGATCAGGGTCGGACAGGCCCAATCCCCGAACGTATGTCTGTCACCTACGTCTGGGGACCCTATCCCCGACCACTGACATTCGCGGAAGTCCGCCACATTCCAGCAACATGGCCTTCACACAACACGGCTCACAATGGGGAACCATGATCCGATTCGAGCACGTCACCAAGCGGTACGCGGACGGCACCACCGCCGTCGACGACCTCTCCTTCGAGGTGTCAGCGGGCGAACTGGTCACGCTCGTCGGACCGTCCGGCTGCGGGAAGACCACGACCATGAAAATGGTCAACCGGCTCATCGAGCCCACCGAGGGCCGGATATTCCTCGACGGGGACGACATAGCCAAGATCGACCCGGTCGAGTTGCGGCGCCGTATCGGCTACGTCATTCAGCAGGTCGGTCTCTTCCCGCACAAAACGGTCCTGGAGAACACCTCGACCGTTCCCCATCTCCTCGGCTGGCAGCGCGCCAAGGCCAAGAAGCGCGCCGCCGAACTCCTCGACCTGGTGGGGCTCGACCCGTCCGTCTACGGCGACCGCTACCCCGCCCAGCTCTCCGGCGGCCAGCAGCAGCGCGTGGGCGTGGCCAGGGCACTGGCCGCCGATCCGCCCGTCCTGCTGATGGACGAGCCGTTCGGCGCCGTCGACCCCGTCGTACGCGACCACCTGCAGAGCGAGTTCCTGCGGCTGCAGGCCGCCGTCCACAAGACCGTGCTGTTCGTCACACACGACATCGAGGAAGCCGTCCGCCTCGGCGACCGCATCGCCGTCTACGGCCAGGGCAGGATCGAGCAGTTCGATCCGCCGGCCGCCGTGCTCGGCGCTCCCGCCACCCCGTACGTCGCCGACTTCGTCGGCGCCGACCGCGGCCTCAAGCGGCTCTCCGTGACGCCCATCGAGGAGGGCGACCTGGACCAGCCTCCGGTGCTGCACCTCGACGACCCGCTGGACAAGGCGGCGGCGCGGCTCGCGAAGGACGGCGCGCGCTGGGCCGTCGTCCTGGGCCCCGACGACAAGCTGCACGGCTGGATCTCCACCGAGCAGACCGGCGCGTCCGGGACCGTACGGGAGCGCGCCCGCCGGATGGAGGCGTGGCTGCCCGTCGGCGCCTCGCTCAAGCAGGCCTTCGCCACGATGCTCCAGCACGACGCGGGCTGGATCGCGGTCATCGACAAGGAGGAGACCGGCCGGTTCCTCGGCGTCCTGACCCCGGCCCGGCTGCACGAGGCTCTGCGCAGGTCGATCGACGCGGACGCGCAGGCCATCCCGCGCACGGCGGTGGAGCTGGAGACGGTCAGCACGGTCGCCCCGCACTGAGCCGGGCCCGGCCATAGGGTTGGGGTCATGAGTACGTTGCGCGGAGGACGCGAGGGAGGCACCGTCGAGGGGCTGCCGGACTGGGGCAGGTGCGCGGTGATGGGTGTCGTCAATGTCACGCCCGACTCCTTCTCCGACGGCGGCCGCTGGTTCGACACCACCGCCGCCGTCAAACACGGCCTCCACCTCGTCACCGAGGGCGCCGACCTCGTCGACGTCGGCGGTGAGTCCACCCGGCCCGGCGCCTCGCGCGTGGACGAGGACGAGGAGCTGCGCCGGGTCGTGCCCGTCGTACGGGGGCTGGCCTCCGAAGGCGTCCTCGTCTCCGTCGACACGATGCGCGCCTCCGTCGCCGAGCAGGCGGTCGCCGCGGGCGCCGTCCTCGTCAACGACGTGAGCGGCGGTCTCGCCGACCCCAACATGGTGCCCGCCGTCGCCGCCGCGGGCGTGCCCTTCGTGGTCATGCACTGGCGCGGCTTCAGCCAGGACATGAACAGCCGCGCCGTCTACACCGACGTGGTCGCCGAGGTCGTCGCCGAGCTGCGGGAGCGGATGGACGCCGTGGTCGCGGGCGGCGTCGACCCCGCCCGTATCGTCGTCGACCCGGGCCTCGGCTTCGCCAAGCAGGCACCGCACGACCTGACCCTCATCGCCCACCAGGCCGAGCTGCGCGCCCTCGGCAGGCCGCTGCTGGTCGCCGCCTCCCGCAAGCGGTTCCTCGGGCACGTACTCTCCGGCGGCGAGGGCGCACCGCCGCCCGCCAGGGAACGCGACGCGGCGACGGCGGCGATCTCGGCCATCGCCGCGCTCCAGGGCGCCTGGGCCGTCCGCGTCCACGAGGTACGGGCCACGGCCGACGCCGTACGCGTGGCACGCGCCGTGGAAGGCGCCGCCTGATGGCCGAAGGACGCGGCACGGCGCACACGGACAGCGAGCAGGTCGAGCTGGCCAACACCACGTTCTACGAGGCGATGGAGCGCGGCGACATGGAGACGCTGTCCGGGCTCTGGCTGGACGACGGCGTCTCCTGCGTCCACCCGGGCTGGCCGGTGCTCACCGGCCGCGGCGAGGTGCTGCGGTCGTACGCGCTGATCATGGCGAACACGGAGTACATCCAGTTCTTCCTCACCGATGTCGCGGTCTCGCTCGCCGCCGACACCGCGCTGGTGACCTGCACGGAGAACATCCTCAGCGGCGGCCCCGCGGAGGAGGCGGGCGAGCTGGGCCCCCTCGTCGGCCAGCTCGTCGTCGCCACGAACGTGTTCCGGCGCACGGCCGACGGCTGGAAGATCTGGTCGCACCACGGCTCACCCGTGCTGGCCGAAACCGACGAGGAACAGGACGACGAGCCACCCGCTTGAGTGGGTAAGGGCCTCGGGTGGATTGGTTCAGGGCCCCACGGGTATGGGCGGGGCGACCGGCACCGCAGCTACCCGTCCTGACCCCACGGGCGAGTGCTGTCGGTGCTCGCAGGTAGATTCGACCGAGATGACCCGGCAGCCCGCACGCGGCCGGGGCGTCCGCCGACCAACGACAGCAGGAGTGATTCGCGTGGATCGTGTCGCGCTGCGCGGCCTCAAGGCCCGCGGGCACCATGGCGTCTTCCCACGGGAGCGCGAGGAGGGCCAGACCTTCGTCGTGGACGTCGTGCTGAGCCTGGACACACGGCCCGCCGCAGCCGGCGACGACCTGGCGAAGACCGTCCACTACGGCATCGTGGCCGAGGAGGTCGTGGCTGTCGTCCAGGGCGAGCCGGTCGACCTGATCGAGACGCTGGCGGAGCGCATCGCCCAGCAGTGCCTGAAGCACGACGGCGTCGAGGAGGTCGAGGTGGTCGTCCACAAGCCCGACGCCCCGATCACGGTGCCCTTCGACGATGTGACCATCACCATCACCCGGAGCCGAGTATGAACGCACAGAGCGATCCGACCGTCCAGCCGGTCCCCGCCTCCGTGGTCGCCCAGGTGGACGCCGCCGATGTCACCCTGTCCAACCCCCGGCGTGCCGTCATCGCCCTCGGCTCCAACCTCGGCAACCGGCTGGAGACCCTGCAGGGCGCGGTCGACGCGCTGGAGGACACCCCGGGGCTGCGGGTGAAGGCGGTCTCCCCGGTGTACGAGACGGAGCCCTGGGGCGTCGAGCCCAGCTCCCAGCCCTCGTACTTCAACGCGGTCGTGCTGGTGAAGACGACGCTCCCGCCGTCCTCGCTGCTGGAGCGCGGCCAGGCCATCGAGGAGGCGTTCGACCGGGTACGGGACGAGCGCTGGGGCCCGCGCACCATCGACGTGGACATCCTGGCGTACGCGGACGTCGTGTCGGACGACCCGCTGCTGACGCTGCCCCACCCGCGCGCCCATCAGCGCGCGTTCGTCCTCGCCCCCTGGCGCGACGTGGACCCGGAGGCCCAGCTGCCTGGACACGGCGCCGTGCTGGAGCTGCTGGCCGGCGTCGGCGAGGACGGCGTACAGCATCGCGTGGACCTGGAACTCCGGCTGCCCGAGTAGTCGTTAGGCTCAGCGGGTCGGTCAGGTACGGGTAGGCGAGGCGAAGGGCGGCTTTCTCGGTGAAGCAGTTGAGGATCGGCGTCCTGGCCGGCCTTTTTGTGGTGGCCGGCGTGCTCTCCTGGAGCGGCGCCCGCCTCTGGGACTCCGTGGGTACGCTGCCGAGCGTCCCGCTCGCCGCACCCATCGTCCTCGCCCTGATCGCCGTCATCCTCTTCGCGACGGCGATCTCGCTCCGCGGCCAGCTGAAGGCCCAGCGCGAGCGGCGCCCGGGGGCGAAGGGCGTCGACCCGCTGATGGCGGCGCGCGCCGTGGTCTTCGGCCAGGCCAGCGCGCTGGTGGCGGCGCTCGTCGCCGGTATCTACGGCGGCGCCGGTGTCTTCCTGCTGGGCTCGCTCGACATCCCGCCCCGCCGTGACCAGGCCATCTACGCGGGCTTCTCGGTACTGGCCGGCTTCGCCGTCATCGCGGCTGCCTTCTTCCTTGAGCGGGTCTGCAAGCTCCCGGACGGCCCGGACGACGACAACGACCACCACGGGGCGAGCCCCATACGCTAGGGAGTGTCCGCGAGCCAGACGAGACTTCGCGGACACGATCTAGGCCCCTTCGGCCCGGTATCAGCGGCCGATGATCAGGCTCATCGCCTCCGAGCGGGTCGCGGGGTCGCGCAGCTGGCCGCGGACCGCCGACGTGATGGTCTTGGCCCCCGCCTTGCGGACGCCCCGCATCGTCATGCACATGTGCTCGCACTCGATGACCACGATCACGCCGCGCGGCTGGAGGATCTTCATCAGCGACTCGGCGATCTGGGTCGTCAGCCGCTCCTGCACCTGGGGGCGGCGGGCGTAGACGTCGACGAGCCGGGCCAGCTTCGACAGACCGGTGATCTTCCCGTCAGCCGACGGGATGTAGCCGACGTGCGCGACACCGACGAACGGCACCAGGTGGTGCTCGCAGGAGGACATCACCTCGATGTCCTTCACCAGCACCATCTCGTCGTGCCCGAGGTCGAACGTCGTCGTCAGGACGTCCTCGGGGCTCTGCCACAGTCCGGCGAATATCTCCCGGTACGCCCGTGCCACCCGGCCCGGCGTCGCCCGCAGGCCCTCCCGGTCCGGGTCCTCCCCGACGGCTATGAGCAGTTCGCGAATGGCGTTCTCGGCGCGTTTCTCGTCGAACTCGCCGATGGTTCCTTCGCCGTCCAGCGTCATCGGGTCCGTCATGTGGTGCCTCGTTCCTGTTCCGTCCCCGCGAGCGGGCAGACAAATACCGCGCCCCCACAGGCTAAAACCTGGGGGGCGCGGTATCCATTCCGGGCCTGTTGTGGCGCCCGGGATCAGCTCTCCGGACGGTCCTCGGGGACCGCCTCGGTCGGTGTCTCACCGGTCGTCACGGCGGGCAGGCCGCCGTTCGTACCGTTGGCCCCGTTGGTCAGAGCGAGCTCCTTCGGGGAGAGCACCGGCGGCCGTGTCGAAGGCGTACGCCGCGAGGAGCCGGTCCACGCCGGACGGGCCGGGCGCTTCACGATCGTCGAGAAGACCTCGGCGATCTGCTCCTTGTTGAGCGTTTCCTTCTCCAGCAGCTGGAGGACCAGGTTGTCGAGAACGTCGCGGTTCTCGACCAGGATCTCCCAGGCCTCGTTGTGCGCGGTCTCGATCAGCTTCTTGACCTCTTCGTCGACCAGCGCGGCGACCTCTTCCGAGTAGTCGCGCTGATGGCCCATCTCACGGCCGACGAAGGGCTCGGTGTTGTCGCCACCGAACTTGATCGCGCCCAGACGCTCGGTCATGCCGTACTGCGTGACCATGGCACGTGCCGTCGCCGACGCCTTCTCGATGTCGTTGGCGGCGCCGGTGGTCGGGTCGTGGAAGACCAGTTCCTCCGCCGCGCGTCCGCCCATCATGTAGGCGAGCTGGTCGAGCATCTCGTTGCGCGTGGTCGAGTACTTGTCCTCGTCGGGCAGGACCATGGTGTAACCCAGGGCCCGGCCTCGGGACAGAATCGTGATCTTGTGCACCGGGTCGGAGTTCGGAGACGCCGCCGCGACCAGGGCGTGGCCGCCCTCGTGGTACGCGGTGATCTTCTTTTCCTTCTCGGACATGATCCGGGTCCGCTTCTGCGGGCCCGCCACGACGCGGTCGATGGCCTCGTCCAGCGCGTTGTTGTCGACGAGCTTGCGGTCACCGCGCGCCGTGAGGAGCGCGGCTTCGTTCAGCACGTTCGCCAGGTCGGCGCCGGTGAAGCCGGGCGTACGACGGGCGACAGCGCCCAGGTCGACGTCCGGGGCGACCGGCTTGCCCTTCTGGTGGACCTTCAGGATCTCCAGCCGGCCCTGCATGTCGGGACGGTCGACCGCGATCTGCCGGTCGAAGCGGCCCGGGCGCAGCAGCGCGGGGTCGAGGATGTCGGGCCGGTTCGTGGCGGCGATCAGGATGACGCCGCCCTTCACGTCGAACCCGTCCATCTCCACGAGCAGCTGGTTCAGCGTCTGCTCGCGCTCGTCGTGGCCACCGCCGAGACCCGCACCGCGGTGCCGGCCGACGGCGTCGATCTCGTCGACGAAGACGATCGCCGGGGCGTTCGCCTTGGCCTGCTCGAAGAGGTCACGCACACGGGACGCACCGACACCGACGAACATCTCGACGAAGTCGGAACCCGAGATCGAGTAGAACGGGACGCCCGCCTCACCGGCGACGGCACGGGCGAGCAGCGTCTTACCCGTACCGGGCGGGCCGTAGAGCAGCACACCCTTCGGGATCTTGGCGCCGACCGCCTGGAACTTCGCCGGTTCCTGGAGGAATTCCTTGATCTCGTGGAGCTCCTCGACCGCCTCGTCGGACCCGGCCACATCGGCGAAGGTCGTCTTCGGCGTGTCCTTCGTGAGCAGTTTGGCCTTCGACTTCCCGAACTGCATGACCCGGGAGCCGCCGCCCTGCATCGAATTCATCAGGAACAGGAACACCACGACAAGGAGGACGAACGGAACGAGCGAGATCAGTACCGAAAGGAACGGGCTCTGCTTCGACGGTGAGACCGTGTAGCCCTTGCTGATGTCGCCGTTGTTGAACTTGGACTGCAGCGTCTTGGCCAGGTCGGCACCCTGGGTGCCGATGTAGCTGGCCTGGATCTTGTCGCTGCCCTTGATCTTCTGGCCGGACTTGAGTTCGACCTTGATGACCTGTTCGTCACCAGTGGTCAGCTTGACCTGTTCGGCCTGGTTCTTGGAGATCGCCTGGACGACCTCGCCGGTGTCCACTGTCTTGTAGCCGCCCGACGAGCCGACGACCTGCATCAACACGACCACGGCGAGGACGGCCAGCACGATCCACATGACCGGCCCACGGAAGTATCGCTTCACGTCCATCCATACGGAGCGATGACGCTCCGTCCCTCCTGCCCGTAGGTAAATGCTGCTGTGAGAAAAAGACTGTTCTTCGGACGGTACCCCAGCATTGTCACCCGCGACCGCACGGGACCGGCGACAAACCCGCCTTCCCCTGCTCCAACGCCGGGCGGGTGGCAGGGGTTCCCGCCCCGGTCAGCCGCCGTAGACGTGGGGTGCCAGCGTGCCGACGAAAGGCATGTTGCGGTACTTCTCGTTGTAATCAAGGCCATAACCCACGACGAACTCGCTGGGAATGTCGAAACCGATCCATTTCACATCGATCGCGACCTTTGCGGCATCCGGCTTACGCAGCAGGGTGCAGACCTCCAGCGAGGCCGGCTCCCGTGAGCCCAGGTTGGACAGCAGCCAGGACAGGGTCAGTCCGGAGTCGATGATGTCCTCGACGATCAGGACATGCCTGCCCTTGATGTCGGTGTCCAGGTCCTTGAGGATCCGGACGACACCGGAGGACTGGGTGCCCGCCCCGTACGAGGAGACGGCCATCCAGTCCATGGTCAGGGGGGAGGACAGCGCGCGTGCCAGGTCCGCCATCACCATCACGGCGCCCTTGAGCACCCCGACGAGGAGCAGGTCCTTGCCCGCGTACTCCGCGTCGATCTTCGCCGCCAGCTCGGCCAGCTTCGCGTCGATCTCTTCTTTGGTGATGAGCACCGACTGGAGGTCGCTGCCGAGGTCCTTGTCGTCCACCGCTTCACTTTCGTTGTCGGCCGGGGTCCGGGATCGCGGCCCCGGTGGACACAGCCGGAGAACTTCAGACCGTCAGGTCCCAGCACTTCAGCCCTGCCGGATGACCAGTCTGCCACCCTGCCGTCTGGCCTCGACGCGGCCGGGCAGGTTGATGGCCGCCTGACCCCGCCAGCCGGTGATCAGCCGGTCCACCTCTTCGATGTGCCGGGCGAACAGCGAACCCGCGGGGGCGCCCGCTGTGATGGCGGCCCTGCGCAGCACCCGGCGGCGGACGGCGGGCGGCAGCGCGTACAGCTTGGCGCACTCCAGCTGCCCCGCCGCGTCCCGTACGGTCCCCTCGGCGTCGGCGGCCCAGGCGTCGAGTGCGTCGGCGTCGTCACGGGAGAGCTGGGCGGTACGGGCCAGGGCCTCGACGACGCCTTTGCCGAGCGCCTTCTCCAGGGCCGGCAGCCCTTCGTGGCGCAGCCGGGAGCGGGTGTAGGCGGGATCGGTGTTGTGCGGGTCGTCCCAGACGGGGATCGACTGCACGAGGCAGGCCTTGCGGGCCGTCTGACGGTCGATCGTGAGGAACGGGCGGCGGTATCTGCCGGCCGCCCCCGAGACGGCCGCCATACCGGACAGGGACCGGGTGCCGGAGCCCCGCGCGAGCCCGAGCAGAACGGTTTCCGCCTGGTCGTCGCGGGTGTGGCCGAGCAGGACGGCCGCCGCACCGTGTTCCTCGGCGACCTGGTCGAGTGCGGCGTAGCGGGCGTCCCGCGCCGCTGCCTCGGGGCCGCCGGCCTGGCCGACGGTCACGGCGACGGCTTCGACGGGGTCGAGCCGCATGGCGCCCAGCCGGGCGACGACCTCGGCGGCGCGGCGGTCGGAGCCGCTCTGCAGGCCGTGGTCGACGGTGACACCGCCGGCGCGTACGGAGAGCTTGGGGGCCTCGAAGGCGAGGGCGGAGGCGAGCGCCATGGAATCGGCGCCGCCGGAGCAGGCGACGAGCACCAGCGGCGGTCCCGCCTCGGGGGCGCGGGAAGCCGGGGTGCTGTCGGTGAGGATGTCGTGAAGTACGCGGCGAACCGCCAGGCGTATCGCCGCGACCGCAGGATGGGGACCCATGTCCGGTGCCCTTCGTGATGTTTTTCGGGAGGTGCCTCGCTCGGATTCGGGACGATGTCCGTCACTCAGAGTGCGTCGATGGTGACAGAACCGAGCCGATACCCGAGCATCGCACGCCTACCCATCACCTACGGTCCCTCGGATGGGTGATACCTGGGGCGTTCTTACGCTACGGACAGTTTCCGGCGGTCCGGAATCCCGCTCAGGAATCGGCCTTGCGGTGCACGCGCGCGACCCAGTCCGCCGGTTTGGCGATCTCCGCCTTGGTGGGGAGCGTGTTCGGCGAGGTCCATACCCGGTTGAAGCCGTCCATCCCGACCTCTTCCACCACGGCCCGGACGAAACGCTCGCCGTCGCGGTACTGGCGCAGCTTGGCGTCGAGGCCGAGCAGCTTGCGCAGCGCCTGGTCGAGCCGGCTCGCGCCGCTGGCCCTGCGCTGCTGGAACTTCTCGCGGATCTCGGCGACGGACGGCACGACCTGCGGGCCCACGCCGTCCATCACGTAGTCGGCGTGGCCTTCGAGCAGGGACATGACGGCGGTGATCCTGCCGAGCACCTCGCGCTGGCCCGGGGTCTGCACCAGTTCGACGATGGAACGGCCCTCGTCGTCGTCCTCGGCCGCGCCTTCGGCCGCGCTCTCCGAGCGGTTGCCGCCGAGCGACTGGGCGGCTTCCCTCAGCCGCTCCAGAATCGTCATGGGGTCGACGTCGGTCTCGCGGAGGAACGACTGGATCTCGCCCTCCAGGTGGTCCCGCAGCCACGGCACACCGGTGAACTGGGTGCGGTGGGTCTCCTCGTGGAGGGTGACCCAGAGCCTGAAGTCATGCGGGTCGACGTCCAGTTCACGCTCGACGTGGACGATGTTGGGGGCGACGAGCAGCAGCCGGCCGCCGCCGCCCGCCGACGGCAGGTCGCGGGTGTCGGGGGCGAAGGTCTCGTACTGGCCGAGCACCCGGGACGCCATGAACGACAGCAGCATGCCCAGCTCGACGCCGGTGACCTTGCCGCCGACCGCGCCGAAGACGGCGGCCCCCGGACCGCTGCTGCTCTGCCTGCGCTCCTGCATCTTCTCCAGCAGGGGCTTCAGCAGCTCGCGGAACCCGGCGACGTTGGCCTTCACCCAGCCGGCCCTGTCGACGACCAGGACCGGGGTGTCCACCGGTTCCGTTCCTTCGGGGATCATCCGCGTGTACGCGCGGACGTGCTCCTCCGCGGACTTCGCGTGCCGCCGCAGTTCCGCGACGATCTCGCGCGCTTCCTCGCGGCTCACCTCGGGACCCGGCCGCACGAGGCGGGTCGCGGTCGCCACCGCGAGATTCCAGTCGACCATCTCGGCACCACCGATGCTCGTCATGCGTCAACCGTACGTTGTCCGCGCGGAATGCGGTGAGGTGTCGGTGGCCCGGTTCTTCCCCCACGTGTCCCCCTAGGGGAGACGTGGGGGACGACGCGCGGGCGGTCAGGCGGTCGGTACGAGGGTGGCGGCGAGCCGGTCGAGGGCCTTCTGCGCCGCGTCGGGGCCCGGGGTCGAGCCCGCCATGAAGGCGAAGGCCAGCAGTCGGCCGTCCGCGTCGACGACCGTGCCCGCGAGCGTGTTCACGCCGGTGAGGGTGCCGGTCTTGGCGCGGATCAGCCCGGCGGCCGGCGCCGCGTCCGCGAACCGGGCCCGCAGGGTGCCGCTGAACCCGGCGATGGGCAGCCCGGTGAGCACGGGGCGCAGCTCAGGGGACTGCTGGTCGCCGTCCCGTACGAGCAGTGCGGTGAGCAGGGACGCGCTGACCTTGTCCTGGCGGCTGAGCCCGCTGCCGTCGGAGAGCCGCGCACCGGTGAGCGGCAGCTTCAGCTTCTTCAGCCGGGCCAGCACGGCCCGCCCGGCGCCCGCGAAGCTGGCGGGCTCGTCGGCGGCGACGGCGGTCTGCCGGGCCAGGGACTCCGCGATGTCGTTGTCGCTCTGGGTCAGTGCCCGCTCGACAAGGGCCGAGAGCGGCGCCGACCAGATCCTGGCGACGCGCTCGGCGTCCTTGGCCGCCCGCTCGGGGCGCGGCGGCGCCGTCGTACCGATGCCCCGGTCGCGCAGCAGCGCGGCGAACTCCCGGGCGGCGGCGCCCGCGGGGTCGCCGCTGCGCGGCGCGGGCCCGGTGGTGGACCTGTCGAGGCGGCCTTCGTTGCTCATCAGCGCGACGACGGGGGCGATGTTGTCGTTGGGGCCGATGGGGTGCTGGCGCGGCCCCGAGTAGAGGGACGTGTCGAAGCCCAGGTGGACCTTCTTGACGCCGCGGGTCCGCAGGGCCTTCGCCGTCTGGTCGGCGAGCGCCGCGAGCCCCTTGGCGTCGAGGGTGGCGTCGCCGCCGCCGACCAGCGTCACCTTCCGCCCGTCGGAGCCCGCGACGACGGTGGTCGCGATGCGGTGGTCGGGACCGAGCGCGGACAGGGCGGCGGTCATCGTCGCGAGCTTCACGGTCGACGCGGGCGTCATCGGGACCGCGGCGCCCTTCGCGTAGAGCTGCTTGCCGGTCGCCACGTCGACCACGACCCCGGTGTGCCGGGAGCCGAGCGCGGGGTCGGCGAAGAGCGGGTCGAGCTTGCGGGCGATGGTCCTCGGCACGCTCGCCGGCGTCTTCTCGGCCGCCAGGCCGGACCCCTGCCCCGACCCGCCCAGCGCGGCCAGGACGGCGCCCGCGCTGGGTGCCGGCGCGGGTTCCCGAGCGGCTCCAGGCGCCGGGCGCACCTGGTGATGTGCGCCACCCGTACGGCCCTGGGCGACCGCCCACTGCCGCTCGGCCTTACGCTGACCGTTGTCCCAGGGGCCGGCCGCCGCCACCGCACCGGCCGCAACCAGCAGCCCGACGACCACGGAACCTGCCGTGATCTGCCACACTTTCGGCTCAAGCACGGCTGACCAGCCCCTTTCGCGATCACACTGCTGCGTGGGGGACACTTAACCACTGCGCCTTGCCGCGAGCATGGCACCCCTGCCCATGCGGCCTGTCAGGCGGCGATCCGGGGGGCCTCCTCCGCGTGCGGGCACACCATCACCGGACAGATGTGTTGATCATGGAGGAGCCACCCGTGGAGTTCGACGTCACCATCGAGATCCCCAAGGGATCGCGGAACAAGTACGAGGTGGACCACGAGACCGGTCGCATCCGCCTTGACCGTCGTCTCTTCACCTCGACGAGCTACCCGGCCGACTACGGCTTCGTCGAGAACACCCTCGGCGAGGACGGCGACCCGCTGGACGCGCTGGTCATCCTGGACGAGCCGACGTTCCCCGGCTGCCTCATCAAGTGCCGCGCCGTGGGCATGTTCCGGATGACGGACGAGGCGGGCGGCGACGACAAGCTGCTGTGCGTCCCGGCCTCCGACCCCCGCGTCGAGCACCTGCGGGACATCCACCACGTGTCGGAGTTCGACCGGCTGGAGATCCAGCACTTCTTCGAGGTCTACAAGGACCTGGAGCCCGGCAAGTCCGTCGAGGGCGCCGACTGGGTCGGCCGCGCCGAGGCCGAGGCCGAGATCGAGAACTCGTACAAGCGCCTCCAGGCGCAGGGCGGCACGCACCAGCACTGACGTACGCGCGAGTTGAGCGCCACGACGGGCGGCACACCCTCCGGGGGGTGCCGCCCGTCGGCGTGTGGCGGCCCATGACCGTGCCCATACTGGGCAGACGCGGGCGGGGACAGGTGTGACAGGACGGGCGACGAGAGGACGTGTGGAAGCTAAGTGGTGGCCGAGCCGGACGGTCCGGAGGACCGGAAACCTCAGTCGGACGAGGCACACAGCGCCTTCACCCCACCCTTCGGGGTGGAACAGCCGCCGGTCCCCGACGACGACCGCCCCACCTCCGAATTCGCGCTGCCCGAAGGGCTGAACACCGAGCAGCCGGCCGGCAGCGAGGGCTCCGCCTTCGACACTCCCCCGGGGCTGCCCGCCTCGTACGGGGTCCGGCAGTCGCCGCCCGCCTTCACCCCGGCCGAGGGCATCCCGATGGTCCGCATAGTCAAGGAGGCGCCCTGGCAGGACCAGATGCGCACCCTGCTGCGGATGCCGGTCGGCGAGCGGCCCGTACCGGAGCCGGTGCAGCGGCACGACGACGCGGGGCCCGCCGTACCGCGCGTGCTGGACCTGACGCTGCGTATCGGGGAGCTGCTGCTGGCGGGCGGTGAGGGCGCGGAGGACGTCGAGACGGCGATGTTCGGCGTCAGCCGGGCGTACGGACTCGACCGCTGCGAGCCGACCGTCACGTTCACGCTGCTGTCGATCTCCCATCAGCCGTCCCTGGTCGAGGACCCGGTGACGGCCAGTCGGACCGTACGGCGCAGGGGCACCGACTACACGCGGCTCGCGGCCGTCTACACGCTCATCGACGACATCACCACCGAGTCGACGGACGTCACGCTGGAGGAGGCGTACCGGCGGCTCGCCGAGATCCGGCGTAACCGGCACCCGTACCCCGGCTGGGCGCTGACGGTGGCGAGCGGGGTGCTGGCGGGCTCCGCCTCCGTGCTGGTCGGCGGTGACCTGGTGGTCTTCGTCGCGGCTGCGCTCTGCGCGATGCTCGGCGACCGGCTGGCCTGGCTGTGCGCGGGGCGCGGGCTGCCGGAGTTCTACCAGTTCGTGATCGCGGCGATGCCGCCGGCGGCGATGGGGGTGGCGCTGACCCTGCTCAGTTCCGCCGAGCACTGGGACATCAGGCCGTCGGCCGTCGTCACCGGTGGGCTGTTCGCCCTGCTGCCGGGACGGGCCCTGGTCGCTGGCGTGCAGGACGGCCTGACGGGTTACTACATCACCGCGTCGGCGCGACTGCTGGAAGTCATGTACTTCTTCATCGCGATCGTCATCGGGGTGCTGCTCGTGCTCTATCTCGGCGTGCAGCTGGGCGCCGAGCTGAACCCGGACTCGTCGATCCACACCCATCCCCGCCCGCTGCTGCAGATCCTGGTGTCGGTGGCGCTGAGCTTCGCCTTCGCGATCCTGCTCCAGCAGGAGCGGTCGACCGTGCTGCTGGTCTCGCTCAACGGCGGGGTGGCGTGGGTGGTGTACGCGGCGATGCACGACGTGGGCCACATCTCGCCGGTCGCGGCGACGGCGGTGGCCGCCGGGCTGGTCGGCCTGTTCGGGCAGCTGCTGTCCCGCTACCAGTTCGCTTCGGCGCTGCCGTACGTGACCGCGGCGATCGGTCCGCTGCTGCCCGGTTCCGCGACGTACTTCGGGCTCCTCGGCATCGCCCAGAACGACCTGGACAAGGGGCTCGCCTCGCTGTCGAAGGCGGTGGCGCTGGCCCTGGCCATCGCGATCGGGGTCAACCTCGGTGGGGAGATCTCCCGGCTGTTCCTGCGGGTGCCGGGCGGGGGCCGCACCTCGGGGCGCCGCGCGGCCAAACGGACGCGCGGGTTCTGACCCCGCCCGCTGTGCGGGTGCCCGCGTCAGTTCTTGGCGTGGCGCCTGCGGCCACCGGTGCCCGGCGCCTCGGGGCCCGGCGCGCCGTCACGGCCCGCCGTACCGGCGGGCTGCTGCGGCGCCTGGGCCGCGGCCTTCTTGGACTTCGAACGGGCCCGCAGGTACTCGATCGCGATCGGCACCACGGAGACCAGCACGATGGCGACCAGGATCAGCTCGATGTGCGCGTTGACGAAGTCGACCTTGCCGAGCGCCGCGCCCAGCAGCGTGACCCCGGCGCCCCACAGCGTGCCGCCGATGATGTTGAACGTGATGAACGAGCGGTAGTTCATCTTGCTGACGCCGGCGATGATCGGCGTGAACGTACGGATCACGGGCACGAACCGGGCCAGGACCAGCGACTTCGGGCCGTACTTCTCGAAGAACTCGTGCGCCTTCTCGACGTTCTCCTGCTTGAAGATCTTGGAGTCGGGCCGCCGGAAGAGCGAGGGGCCCACCTTGCGGCCGAAGAGATAGCCGACCTGGTCACCGACGATCGCCGCGACGGCGACCAGGGTGCAGACGAGCCACAGCGGCTGGTCCAGGGAACCGGCCGTGACCAGCAGTCCGGCGGTGAACAGCAGCGAGTCGCCCGGCAGGAAGAACCCGATGAGCAGGCCCGACTCGGCGAAGACCACCACCAGGACGCCGAGGAGACCGAAGGTCCCGATCAGCTGGTCCGGGTCCAGCCAGCTGGGTCCGAGCGCAATGGTGGTCACGGGTTCGGGACTCCTGTGTCGTGTCGGTCGATCGTCGAATCGGCGTTGTCGGCCGCCCAAAGCTATCAACGTCCGCCGGGCTCCTGCGGTTCCACCCGTCTGCCGGGGTGCGGGCGGGGCAGACGAGTACGAAGGTGCAACCAGGGAGAGTTCGGAGAGAGGGACGGCACATGGGAACGGAAGAATACGGCGGCGGCCAGGGTACCGGCGACGACGTCCTCGTCGTCACCACGAACGACGTGCCCGGCTACCAGGTCCGGCAGGTGATCGGTGAGGTCTTCGGCCTGACCGTCCGCTCCCGGAACGTCGGCAGCCAGTTCGGCGCCGGGCTGAAGTCCCTGGTCGGTGGCGAACTGAAGGGGCTGACGAAGACCCTCGTGGAGACCCGTAACCAGGCGATGGAACGGCTCGTCGAGCAGGCCAGGTCGCGCGGCGGGAACGCCGTCCTGATGATGCGGTTCGACGTGACCGAGGCGGCCGACGTCGGCACCGAGGTGTGCGCGTACGGCACGGCCGTGGTGCTCGAACCCACCGCCTGACGGCACGGCGAGGACGGGCCGGCCGGCTGAAGCGAGCCGGCCGGCCCGTGACCCGTTTCCCGTGACCCGTTTCCCGTGGCCCATTTCCCGTGACTCGTTTCCCGGGCCGTTCCGGGGCTTTTGTCCCGTTACGGTGACCGCGTGGCCACCGACGCTCAGCACGCTCCCCCCGCGCCGTCAGCGCGCACCCTGCTGCCCCTGGTCCTTCCCTCGCTGCTGATCGGCGTCGTCGCGAGCCTGGTGCTCCTCGGCGTGAGCGAACTCGCCGACCTGCTGGAGGACGTCCTGTGGCAGACGCTGCCCGACGCCCTCGGGATCGGCCGCTACTCGATCCTGTGGATGATCGTGGTCCTCACGGCGACCGGGATCGCCGTGGGGCTGGTGGTCCTGCTCGTCCCCGGCCACGCGGGACCCGATCCGGCCACCACCGGGCTCGTCGACGAGCCGATGGCTCCGGGTGTCCTGCCCGGTCTGCTGCTGGCGGCGACGCTGGCCCTCGCGGGCGGCGTGAGCGTCGGTCCCGAGAACCCGATCACCGCCGCCAACATCGCCCTCACCTACTGGCTGGGCCGCAAGATCGCGCCGCAGAGCCCCACCATGGTCTGGGTCGCGCTCGGCGCCGCCGGCACGATCGGCGCGCTGTTCGGTACGCCGGTGGCGGCGGCGCTGGTCCTCTCCGAGACGCTCAGCTCCCGGCCGGGCCCCGGCTCGCTGTGGGACAAGCTCTTCGGGCCGCTGATCGCCGCGGGCGCGGGCGGGCTGACCACGGTGCTGATCTCGCACCCGACCTTCGACCTGGACCTGCCCGGCTACCACGGCACCACCTGGGGCGACCTGCTGGCCGCGCTGGTCATCGCGTCGGCGGCGGCGCTGCTGGGCATGGCGGCGGTGTACTGCCTGCCGTACGCGCACACCGCGTTCCGCACGCTCAGGAACCCGGTGCTGACGCTGACCGTCGGCGGTGTCGTGCTCGGGCTGCTCGGCGCGCTCGGCGGGAAGCTGACCCTGTTCAAGGGGCTCGACCAGGTGAAGACGCTCGCCGCCGACCCGGGCGGCTGGTCGGCGGGGTCGTTCGCACTGATGGCGGTGGTGAAGCTGGCGGCGGTCGTGGTCGCGGCGGCCTGCGGGTTCCGGGGCGGCCGGATCTTCCCCGCCCTCTTCGCCGGCGTCTCCCTCGGTCTGTGCGCGCACGCGCTGGTCCCCGCCGTACCGGCCACGCTCGGGGTGGTCTGCGGCGCGCTCGGCGTGCTGCTCGCCGTCACCCGGCAGGGCTGGCTCAGTCTGTTCACCGCCGCCGTCCTGGTCGCCGACCCCAATGTGCTGCCGCTGCTCTGCGTGGCGACGATCCCGGCGTGGCTGCTGGTCACGGGCCGTCCGCTGATGCAGCTCAAGAAGGACGGCACCTCGCTGCGCTGACGGACCGCCGGAAAAACGGAGGCACGCCGCCGGGCGGTGCGGCGGGTTCCTTCGTATCCTCGCGGGAGAGGGACCGGACCCGTCGCGAGGAGATCAGCTCATGCCGCTCCGCCCAGGTACGAACGACTCCGGGGACGCCCAGGCCGCGGCCGAGGACCACGCCGAGATGCGCCGTCTCTCGCTCAACCCGTTCTTCGGCGCTGCCGACCCGACGAGCGAGATGAACTCGGCGCCGCCCACCCACCGGCTGCCCGACGGACCGATCCCGCCCGAGACGGCGTACCAGCTGGTCCATGACGAGCTGATGCTCGACGGCAACTCGCGGCTCAACCTCGCCACCTTCGTCTCCACCTGGATGGAGCCGCAGGCGGGGCGGCTGATGGACGAGTGCCTGGACAAGAACATGATCGACAAGGACGAGTACCCGCGCACCGCCGAGCTGGAGCGGCGCTGTGTGGTCATGCTCGCCGATCTGTGGAACGCCCCGGACCCCTCGACGACCGTCGGCTGCTCGACCACCGGCTCCAGCGAGGCGTGCATGCTCGCCGGGATGGCGCTGAAGCGGCGCTGGGCCAAGCGCAACGCCGACCGCTATCCGGCGACGGCCAGGCCGAATCTCGTCATGGGCATCAACGTCCAGGTCTGCTGGGAGAAGTTCTGCAACTTCTGGGAGGTGGAGATCCGGCAGGTGCCCATGGAGGGCGACCGCTTCCACCTCGACCCGCGGGCCGCCGTCGAGCTCTGCGACGAGAACACCATCGGTGTGGTGGCCGTGCTCGGCTCGACCTTCGACGGGTCGTACGAACCGGTCGCCGAGCTGTGCGCCGAACTCGACGCCTTCCAGGAGCGGACGGGCCTGGACGTCCCCGTCCATGTGGACGGCGCGTCCGGCGCCATGATCGCGCCCTTCCTCGACGAGGACCTGGTCTGGGACTTCCGGCTGCCGCGCGTCTCGTCCATCAACACCTCGGGGCACAAGTACGGGCTCGTCTACCCCGGCGTCGGCTGGGCGCTGTGGCGCACCCCGGAGGAGCTGCCCGAGGAGCTGGTCTTCCGGGTGAACTATCTGGGCGGTGACATGCCCACCTTCGCGCTGAACTTCTCCCGTCCCGGCGCGCAGGTCGTGGCGCAGTACTACACCTTCCTGCGGCTGGGCAGGGAGGGGTTCCGCGCGGTGCAGCAGACGGCCAGGTCCATCGCGATGCGACTGGCCGACCGGATCGGCGCGATGGACGAGTTCCTGCTGCTCACCCGGGGCGACGAACTGCCGGTCTTCGCCTTCACGACGGCGCCGGGCGTGACGAACTTCGACGTGTTCGACGTGTCACGGCGGCTGCGCGAGCGCGGCTGGCTGGTGCCCGCGTACACCTTCCCCGCCGACCGGCAGGACCTGTCGGTGCTGCGGATCGTCTGCCGCAACGGCTTCTCCGCCGACCTGGGCGCTCTGCTGCTCGCCGACCTGGAGCAGATCGTGCCGGAACTGCGGCTCCAGGAGCACCCGTTGAACCGGGACAAGTCGCAGGTCACGGCGTTCCACCACTGATCGGCCGCGTCAGCCGCCGTACGGATTCACCTGACCGTCCGCGAGCACCCCGACGAACGGCTCGCCCTCACCGGCGAAGGTGTAAGCGCCGGCCTCGATGCGCCGGATCAGGCCGCGTGTCCATTCGGCGCCGGTGTCGGCGGAGTGGATCCACAGGTGCATGATCTCGCCGATGTGGCCGAGGGACTCCGGGCCCTCGTCGGGGACGTAGTGCTCGGTCACCGCGTCCCGCCAGGCCTGGATCGCCCGCAGCCGCTCGCCGAGCAGGCCGACGACCTCGGCCCGCTCCAGATCGACGATGCAGCCGAGCGCGGCGGAGAGCACGTCCATCTTCTGGTCGTAGGAGACCAGGGATTCGCGCAGCAGCCGGAAGTACTCGGCCGTGCCCGCCTCGGTCAGCTCGTACTCCGTGCGCGGCGGGCCGCCCGCCGTGCTCGGCGCGACCTCGTGCGCCAGCAGGGCGCCTTGCTTCGCGAGCTGTTTCAGGGCGTGGTAGATCGAGCCCGGCTTGGCGTTGGACCACTCGTGGGCGCCCCAGTACTCCAGGTCGTTGCGGACCTGGTAGCCGTGGGCCCGCCCGTGCTGGCGCACCGCGCCGAGCACGAGCAAACGGATCGCTGACATCCGCCCAGGCTATTGCCCCTCAGAACGGGAACTGCGAGCGCCCGTACTGGACGGAGATCCACTTCTGGGTGGTGAACGCGTCGATCATCGACTCGCCGTTCAGCCGTCCCGAGCCCGAGTGCTTCTCGCCGCCGAACGGGACGATCGGCTCGTCGTGGACCGTGCCGTCGTTGATGTGGATCATGCCGGTCCGCACCCGGTGCGCCAGCTTCACCCCGCGCTCGATGTCGCCGGTGTGCACGGCGCCGCTCAGCCCGAACGGGGTGTCGTTGGCGATACGGACCGCCTCGTCCTCGCCGTCGAACGGGACGAGGATCGCGACGGGGCCGAAGATCTCCTGCGACAGGAGGGGCGAGTCGGCGGCGAGGCCGGTCAGTACGGAGGGCGAGACAACGTTGCCTTCGGTGCCGCCGTGCAGCAGGGCTGTCGCGCCCGCCGCGACCGCGTCCGTGACGGTCTTCGAAACGGCCTCGGCCTGACGGGAGTTGATGAGCGGACCGATGTGCGTCGACGGGTCGGCCGGGTCGCCGGCCTTCAGCGTCCGCACCTTGGCGACGAACTTCTCGGTGAACTCCTTCTCCACCGCGCGGTCCACCAGGATGCGGTTGGCCGCCATGCAGACCTGGCCCTGGTGCACGAACCGGCTGAAGACCGCCGCGTCGACCGCGTAGTCGATGTCGGCGTCGTCCAGCACGATCAGCGCGCTGTTGCCGCCCAGTTCGAGGATGGCGCGCTTGAAGTTG
Source organism: Streptomyces sp. NBC_00370 (assembly GCF_036084755.1). Lineage (NCBI taxonomy): Bacteria > Bacillati > Actinomycetota > Actinomycetes > Kitasatosporales > Streptomycetaceae > Streptomyces > Streptomyces sp. NBC_00370. Next base: position 4,848,190 of record NZ_CP107968.1, on the reverse strand, counting down.
GCCGCGCAGACGGTCGCGACATGGCGGCCGACCGCGTCGGACCCGGTGAAGGAGATGACGGAGGGGATCGGGTGCTCGATGAGCGCGTCACCGATCTCCGCGATGTCCGTGATCACGACGTTCAGCAGGCCCGCCGGCAGCCCCGCGTCCTCGAATATCTTGGCGACCAGCGCCCCGCCGCAGATCGGCGTGTTCTGGTGCGGCTTGAGCACCACGGCGTTGCCGAGCGCCAGCGCGGGCGCGACCGACTTGATCGACAGCAGGAAGGGGAAGTTGAACGGGCTGATGACCCCGACGACTCCGACGGGCAGCCGGTAGACGCGGTTCTCCTTGCCGTCGATCGGCGACGGCAGGATCCGGCCCTCGGGGCGCAGCGCCACCTGCACGGCCTCGCGCAGGAACTCCTTGACGAGATGCAGCTCGAAGGCCGCCTTCAGCCGCGTACCGCCCAGCTCGGCCACGATGGCCTCGGATATCTCGGCCTCGCGGTCCTCGACCAGCCGCAGCGCCCGCTCGAACACCAGCCGCCTGGTGTACGGGTTGGCTGCGCCCCACGCCTCCTGCGCACGCGCGGCCGCCCGGTACGCCTGGTCCACCTCGTCAGCCGTGGCCACCGTGATCGACGCGAGCTTCTCCCCGTTGTACGGGTTGAAGTCGATGATGTCCCAGGACCCACTCCCGGGCTTCCACTCACCGTCGATGTACTGGTGGGCCAGGTTGGTGAAGAAGGACATGAGACCCCTCGTCGCGTCGTCGCACAAGCGCGTGGACTGATGTCCCGCCATCGTACGGGCGTGCGTGGACAGTTGGGGCGGATCCTTCAGGACAGCTGCGTCAGCAGCCGGTGCAGCAGGTCGCGCGTTTTCTCCGGTCCGGGACTGTCCGCGTGCAGGCGCTGCATCACCCGTTCGTACTGGGCGACCTCCTCACGCTTGTCCACGTAGAGCGCGCTCGTCAGCTGCTCCATGAACACGACGTCGGACAGATCGGACTCGGGGAAGGTCAGCATCGCGAACGAGCCGGTCTCGCCGGCATGGCCGCCGAAGCTGAACGGCATGACCTGGAGCGTGATGTTCGGCTGCTCGGAGGCCTCGATCAGATGGGTCAGCTGACCCCGCATCACCGAGGCGTCACCGTAAGGACGGTGCAGCGCCGCCTCGTCGAGGACGGCGTGGAAGTGCGGAGCGCGCTCGGAGACCAGCACCTTCTGCCGCTCAAGACGCAGGGCGACCCTGCGGTCGATCTCGGCGCGGTGCGCCTCCGGGTTGGGCATACCGCGGGTGACGACGGAGTGCGCGTACGCCTCGGTCTGCAACAGGCCGTGGACGAACTGCACTTCGTAGACCCGGATCAGCGAGGCGGCACCTTCCAGACCGATGTAGGTTGGGAACCAGCCGGGCAGCACATCGCTGTAACTGTGCCACCAGCCCGCGACGTTGGCCTCGCGTGCGAGGCCGAGAAGTGCCCCTCGCTCGCGTTCGTCGGCGACGCCGTAGAGGGTCAGCAGGTCCTCGATGTCTCTGGCCTTGAAGCTCACCCGTCCCAACTCCATACGACTGATCTTGGATTCGGATGCGCGGATCGAGTAGCCGGCGGCCTCACGTGTGATGCCGCGTGTCTCGCGCAGTCTTCTCAGCTGTGAGCCAAGAAGGATGCGCCGCACCACGGAACCGCCCGATTCGGTTGCGGTCACGTCTCCAACCCTCCCCATCCATGGACATCTGCTGGAGCACCCCCGAACCCCAAGTGCCGGATTCTGCCACCAAAACGCTTCAGCGCGTACTCATTCGATTACGGAAATAAGAAGCCTTTGGGAAGAGGACAGAAGCAGCCAGAAGAAGAAATCGGTTGGAAACACCCTACGAAGGGTCAAGACAGGCAGCTGCACGTGCATCTGCCCTTGCATCTGCCCTGCGCATTGGGAACCATGGTGCTCGCGCACCTGCGTGCTCGTTTCAGACCACCGCAGTATCGCCACGGCCGCGAACCCCGGGAGTGCCCGCATGGGGACGAATGGATCGACCATGCTTGAGCCGTTAAGGCGCGGGCTCCCTCCGATCGATCCGACTGCTGCGTCCAGCTCGGCGTCGTGCGCCCTCCCCGCCCGGTACGAAGCAGTGCGCGGAGCACGCCAGTTCACCAGAGCCACGCTCGACCAGTGGGGTCTCAGCGACCGTTTCGACGATGTCGCGCTCGTCGTGTCGGAACTCGTCACCAACGCCCTGCGGCACGCGCTGCCCGCCGACACCCCGCGTGAGCACTCCGACTCCGCGGTACGGCTGCATCTGATGCGGTGGCAGAGCCGGCTGGTCTGTGCCGTGCGCGATCCGAGCTACGCCAGCCCGGAGACGCAGGAGGTCGACGAGAGCTGTGCGGCCGAATCCGGTCGCGGGCTGTTCCTGGTGGAGTCGTTCAGCGACACCTGGGGCTGGCACCCGCTCGCCGGAACACTGCACGGCAAGGTCGTCTGGGCGCTGTTCCAGCTTCAGAAGGACTGAGAGCTGACGGCTGACGGCTGACCACGAACGACGTCAGGAGAGGGGCCGGTTCGCCGGCCCCTCTGTTGTCGGTTCGCTCAGCCGGTCGCGGTGAGGTGGTCGAACTCGCCGTCCTTGACGCCGAGGAGCATCGCCTCGATCTCCGCAGGCGTGTACACCAGAGCGGGTCCGTCGGGATGGCGTGAGTTCCGCACCGCCACCTCACCGCCGGGCAGCTTGGCGAACTCCACGCAGGAACCCTGCGAGTTGCTGTGCCTGCTCTTCTGCCAGGCCGCTCCGTGCAGCTCTGTGGCCGCCATGCCGTTGTACACGTGGTGCACAGGTCGCTCCCCGAGTTGCAAGGTGCAGGTGTCAACTATCCCGGATCATAGCTGTGTTCATGTGCTACTGCATGAGCATATGCACGTGCACGCGGGGTGTTCCCTTGGTTACAGACGTTGCCGCCTCGCCCCGGCCCACTGAGAAGAGAGACGCACGAACAGCCCTTTCGGATCCCCTACCCCGGAAATGGTCCAGTCCGCACGCCGGGGCGCACCCCCGACAGGACCCGGTCCCTGCTGATAACTTGGCGCGCTCCGGCGTCGACGAGGGGGACCTGACCATGCGCGAGCTCATACGGACGGGCGTGACGGCGGCGGGCGTCGCCGCCGCACTCGTACTCACCGGTTGCAGCAGCGGTGACGACGGCGCCGCAGCCGACAAGAGCAGTACGCCGCCGCCGAGCGCCGCGCCGAGCATTTCGGCCGCCCCGGGCGCCAGTTCGGCCGCCGAGGTCGCCAAGGACATCGAGGGCAGCTGGGCCGGGCTGACCGACGGCAAGTCCGTCGCTCTCGTCGTCCAGAGCGGCAAGGCGGCGCTCGTCGCCGAACAGCACGTCTGTCAGGGCTCGGTGCAGGACATGGGGCAGCCGATGCTCTCGATGACCTGCACCGACGGGAACACCGACCGGGCCATGGGGACGATCACGTCCCACGACGGCAAGACGCTGGTCATCTCCTGGGGCACCAAGAAGGACACCCTGAAGAAGACCGAGGCACCGGGCAAGGGACTGCCGACCGCCATCCCCTCTCTCTGAGCCCGCTGCCCCCTCTTTCTACCGCCGCTGCGAGCGGGCCTCGACGGCGCCTCCCGCGCCCGGCACCTGCGCCCGGTCCGCCGCCGATGTGCCCTGCGTCCAGCCCTCGGCGTCGGTCACCCCGCGCACCCGGGTCGCCACCGTCTCGGGGAACATCCGGTCGACGTGGTCCGTCACCGCCACATCCCTGGCGGCCAGCACCGGCAGCAGCGCGCCACCGCCGCCGTCCGCCTCCGCCGTCGCCTGCCCGGTGGCCTGCTCGGTCGCCGCCGCCAGCCGCTCGCCGACGCGGTGCGCGTACGCCAGCAGGAACGACTGCCGGAAGGTCTTCGTCCGCCGTCGCCCCGCCGCCCGCTGGTCCGCCTCGGCGCGGGTCATCGCGGCCGTGCCCTGCACGAGCAGCGAGGTGTGCAGCAGCTCGACGGCCGCGAGATCCGGCTCGAAACCGACCACGGTCGAGAAGCCGAACGCGCTGTTCCACACCGCCCGGCAGCGGTTGGCCGAAGCGACGGCGTCGAGCAGGATCGCCTTCGCCGTCTCGTACGGCGCGTCCACCCCGATCCGGCAGGCGCCCGGCACATCACCGCTGTGCGCGCGGTCGGCGAGCAGCGCCTCGTCGATGCTGTGCCGCGCCATCAGCTCCTGCGCCTTGGCCGTGAGCGCCTCGGCCTCCTGCGGATAGCCCGTCGCCTCGGCCTTGGCGAGCAGCGCCCGGATCCGGGTGAGCATGCGCGGCTCACCCGCCGCGTCGGCGGGCGGCAGATGGACGGGGGTGCCGGGCACCGGCCCGACCGGCTCGATCGCCGGCAGCCGGGCCAGCAGCAGGTACAGCTCCAGTACGGAGGTGGCGTACGAGAAGCGGTCGGGCCGCCGCTCCGGGCGGCCGGTGCCCGCGGCCGGCGCGGTCAGCTCGGCCAGCTGCTCGCTCCAGCGGCGCGGCAGCCGCTCGTACCGTCCCGTCTCCGCCCCGATCAGCTCGGCGACGAGCCGTACATGCGTCTCTTCGAGGTCGCGCCGCACCATCCGTACGACGTCGGCGGGCTGCCAGCCGCGCTCCCAGGCCAGCCGGACGTACCCCTCGCCGCGCCGCCGCAGCTCGGCGTCGGCCGCCGGGTCGGCCGCCAGCAGGGAGGCCCCGGTGTCGGTGTCCGACGAGAGGGCGGCGCGCAGCGCGCGCTCGACGGTCCCTGCCGCCGTCTCCCCCGTACCGCCGTCGTTCGTCTCACCCATGCCGCCATGATCCCACCGTCCACAGGCTGTGGATCACGAATGGATTACGGTGACGGGAGGAGCGGGCGGCGAGGAGAGGACACCTGTGGGCGAGAACAAGGACCGCATGCTGGCCGGGGACTGGTACATCCCCGACGACCCGGAGCTGATGGCCGAGACCGAGACCCGGACAGCGCTCTGCGCCGCCTACAACGCGGGCGGCGCGAGCCGCGCGGCGCGGGAGAAGGCGCTCGAAGAGCTGCTCGGCTCGGTGGGCGAGGGCGTGAACGTACGCCCGCCGTTCCAGTGCGACTACGGCTCCTACATCACCATCGGCGACCGGACCTTCATCAACTTCAACGCGGTCTTCCTCGACGCGGCTCCGATCACCATCGGCTCGGACGTCCAGATCGGTCCCAATGTCCAGCTGCTCACCCCGGCCCACGAGCTGGACGCCGAGCGCCGCAGGGCCGGCTGGGAGAGGGCCCTGCCGGTGACCATCGGCGACAACGTCTGGCTCGGCGGCGGCGTGATCGTCTGCCCGGGGGTGACGATCGGTGAGAGCACGGTGGTGGGCGCGGGATCCGTCGTCACGAAGGATCTGCCCGCCGGGGTGCTGGCGGTGGGCAACCCGGCCCGGGTGGTCAGGCGGCTGGACGGCTGAGCGCCCGGCGCGCGACCGCGGGTGTCGCCTATCGTGGGGCGTATGGAGCGCGTGTTGACGCCGAAGGGTGCCGCCACCCGGCAACGGATCGTGGAGGGCGCGGCCACGCTCATCCGGGAGCGGGGCACGACCATAGGCCTGGACGACATCCGGGCCGTCACCTCGACCAGCAAGAGCCAGCTGTTCCACTACTTCCCGGACGGCAAGTCCGACCTGCTGCTGGCCGTCGCCGAGTACGAGGCCGGGCAGGTGCTCGCCGACCAGCAGCCGATGCTCGGGGAGCTGACCAGCTGGGCCGCCTGGCAGGCGTGGCGCGAGCGGGTGATCGCGAAGTACGACGCGCAGCGCAGGAACTGCCCGCTGTCGGCCCTCACGGCGCAGCTGGGCCTGGCCGACCCGGCCACCCGGACCATCGTCACCGAGCTGTACGACCGGTGGCACGCGTATCTGGTCGCCGGTGTCCAGGCGCTGAAGGACAGCGGCGAGATCGACGCGGGGGTCGACGTGGGCCGGTCGGCGACGGCGATCCTGACGGCCGTCACCGGCGGTGCGACGCTGCTGATCGCGACGGACCGGCTGAGCTATCTGGAAGAGGGACTGACGGAGGCTCTGGACGCGCTGCTCCGCAGGGCGGGAGCCGGCACCGGCGGCTGAGTGACCGCGCCCGGTCCCCCGGCACCGGCCGCCGCGGCCACCGCCGCTGCCGCGAACTCGCACCACACCACCTTGCCGCGGTACTGCCGGGCGTGATCGCCCCAGTCCGTCGCGAGTCCCGTGACCAGCAGCAGCCCGCGCCCTTCGGCTGCCGCCGACTCGGCGTCCACGGCGCCGATCCCGGTCGGCCAGCGCGGCGGCGTACGGGACGGGTCGCGGACCTCGACGCGTAACCGCTCCCCCGCCCCGAGCAGGGCGAGGGAGACGGTGCCGCGGGTGCAGCCGCAGGGGCACACCCCGTGCCGCACCGCGTTGGTGACGAGTTCGCTGACGGCCAGCTCCACGGAAGCGGCGAGTTCGCTGTCCACCCGCCGGACCGCGAGGATCTCCCTGGTGTGCCGGCGGGCCCTGGACGCGGCCTCCGGTTTGTGCGGCAGGGGCAGCCGGGTGAGGGGCAGCCAGGGCCGCTCGGGGGCGTAGACGTCGTGGGCCACAAGTCCATTGTCAGTGAGCATCATTACTCTCGGACATCACTAGGTCACTGTGAGCTACCTATCGTGCACGAGAGGAGCGCCGTGATGCCACTTCAGCGCGTGTCAGGGGAGCGCGCGTCAGGGGCGCACGCGATGCGGGGGCCGGTGTCGGGGCGTGCCGGGGGCGGCTCGGAGGGCGGGTCAGGGAGCGATGACGAGCTTTCCCCGTACGTGCCCCGCCTCGCTCGTCTGCTGCGCCTTCGCCGCCTCGGCCAGCGGGTACGTGTGCGCGACCTGCGTCCGCAGCGCCCGCTCGGCCGCGAGCCCGAGATGGCGCAGCAGGACGTCCCGGCGCTCCTCGTCGGACATGCCGCCGGCCGTGAAGACCACGCCGTACTTCTCCGCGTCCATGTCGGCGATGGTGACGATCCGCTCCGTCGTGCCGCCGCGCAGCTCGATCGAGTCCGGCAGCGCGCCCTTGCCCGCGACGTCGAAGACGGCGTCCACACCCTGGGGGGCGACGTCGCGCACGCGGTCCACGAGCCCGTCGCCGTACGTCAGCGGGACCGCGCCCAGCGAGCGCACGTAGTCGTGGTTGGCGGGCGACGCCGTGCCGATCACGGTCGCGCCGCGCGCCACGGCGAGCTGCACGGCCACCGAACCGACGGCCCCCGCCGCGCCGTGCAGCAGCAGCGTCTCGCCCTCGCGCAGGTCGACGAGGTCCAGCCCGCGCTGGGCCGCGTTGCCCGCGACGGGGATCGCCACGGCCTCGTCCCAGGCCACCCCCGCCGGCTTGGGCGCGATGACCCCGGCGATGGCGTACTGGGCGTAGGAGCCGGTGAGCGACCAGCCGACGACCTCGTCGCCGACGGTGAAGCCGGTCACGGAGTCACCGATCTCGTCGACGACCCCCGCCACCTCAAGACCGGGGATCGCGGGGAAGGTGGTGGGCATCATCTGCTGGACCCAGCCGTTGCGGATCTTCCAGTCCATCGGGTTGACGCCCGCGGCCCTGACCAGGATCCGGATCTGGTCGGCGGCGGGGTGCGGCTCCTCGACGTCCCGCAGCCGCAGTACGTCGGGGCCGCCGAACTCGTCGAACACGATCGCTTTCACATCAGCCTCCATAGGGGTCCGTCGGCGCGTCTCCGCGTCTCCACGGTCGATCTTGCCCCGCCGCTGTCAGTCCCGCCTGCGAAACTCGCTGCCATGACCGAACGATGGGCGGTGGCGGAGACGGGCGACGGGGGCGCGCTGCTGGCCCCGCTCGGTCCTGACGGCCGCCCGGCGGGACCTGTGCTGCGGGAGCCCGATCTGGTCGGTGCGGTCCGCGCGCGGCTGCCCGAGGCCGGCCGGTGGGTCTGGCGGTCGACCGCCACCCTCTTTCCGAGGCTACTGGCCGCCGGCGTGCGGATCGACCGGTGCTACGACATCGAGGTGGCCGAGGGGCTGCTGCTCGCCCATGAGGGGCGGCTGGGCGAGCCGCGCTCGGCCGCCGCCGCGTGGGCCCGGCTGCACCACGGCCCCGTACCGCCCGATCCGCCGGCCCGTTCGGCCGAGCCCGGCTCGCAGTCCTCGCTGTTCGAACCCACGGCCGGGGCGGAGCTTCCGTTCGACGCGCTCGTCGACGTGTACGCGGAGCAGCAGCGCAGACATGAGGCGGCCGAGCATCCCGGCCGGATGCGGCTGCTCACCGCTTCCGAGTCGGCGGGCATGCTGGTGGCCGCCGAGATGCACCGTGCGGGGCTGCCGTGGCGGGCCGACGTGCACCGGGAGGTGCTGGCCGAGCTGCTGGGCGACCGGTACGCGGGCGGCGGTGAGCCGCGCAGGCTGGCGGAGCTGGCGGACGAGGTCTCGGCGGCGTTCGGCCGGCGGGTGCGGCCCGATCTGCCGGCGGACGTGGTGAAGGCGTTCGGGCAGGCCGGCATCAAGGTGAAATCCACGCGCCGCTGGGAGCTGGCGGAGCTGGACCATCCGGCGGTGCAGCCGCTCATCGAGTACAAGAAGCTGTACCGGATCTGGACGGCGCACGGCTGGGGCTGGCTCCAGGACTGGGTACGGGACGGCCGGTTCCGCGCCGAGTACCAGCCGGGCGGCTCGGTCTCGGGCCGCTGGACCACCAACGGCGGCGGCGCGCTGCAGATCCCCCGGGTGATCCGCCGCGCCGTCGTCGCCGACGAGGGCTGGCGTCTGGTCGTGGCGGACGCCGACCAGATGGAGCCGCGGGTGCTGGCCGCGATCTCCCGCGACCCCGGCCTGATGGAGGTCGCCGGGCATGACGGCGATCTGTACACGGCCCTGTCCGACCGCGCGTTCTCCGGCGACCGTGACCACGCCAAGGTGGCGCTGCTGGGCGCGATCTACGGCCAGACGTCCGGGGACGGCCTGAAGAATCTGGCCGCGCTGCGCCGCCGGTTCCCGCTGGCCGTCGCGTACGTGGACGACGCGGCGCGGGCCGGCGAGGAAGGCCGGCTCGTACGGACCTGGCTCGGCAGGACGAGCCCGCGCGCGGCGGGCGCCGCGGACGACGAAGAGGCGGGGCTCCCCCAGGAGGGCCCGCCGGGGACGGATGCGGACGCACCGCAGGGCGGTGGCGACAGCGGCTCACGCGCCCGCGCCCGTGGCCGCTTCACCCGTAACTTCGTCGTGCAGGGCAGCGCGGCCGACTGGGCGCTGCTGATGCTGGCCGCACTGCGCAGGGCGACCGCGGAGATGCGCGCCGAGCTGGTCTTCTTCCAGCACGACGAGGTGATCGTGCACTGCCCGCGCGAGGAGGCGGCGGAGGTCGCCGAGGCGATCCGCGCGGCCGGTGAGCTGGCCGGGCGGATCACCTTCGGGGAGACACCGGTGCGGTTCCCGTTCACGACGGCGACGGTGGAGCGGTACTCCGACGCCAAGTGACGCACCGGGCGAGGCGAGGGACGCATCGGCCTCAGCCGAACGTCAGCCACTTCGAGCTGGTGGCGATCTTGACGAGCTGCCCGATGGTCAGTGCGGGCTCCTTGCGGCTGGCCGGGCCGTGCTGGTCCGCGCCGTTCGTCTCGAAGACGACGACGCGCAGCCCGTCGGGCCGGATGGTGTCGGCCTGCCACATCACCATGCCCACACCGCCCTTCTCGCCGGGCTGCTTGGCCGTGTTCAACCGCACGCCGCCCGGCAGCTCTGTCGTGCCTTCGCCGAAGAGCTCACCGGCGACATCGTTCATCCCGCGCTGGACGTTGATCTCGACGCGGGTCGGACCGTTGCCGTCGTCCACCACCACGTAGGTGTAACCGCTGTCCGGGGGGCCGGACTCGATGATCTTCAGTTCCTTGGGCAGCAGCGAGGTGAACGTCTTGTTGATGTTCCCGCCGTGCGACGCCATGCCGGGGTTCCCCTTCGGCTTGCCGGGGTTCCCCTTCGGCCCGGACGGCGGCTGCTTGGCCAGGTCCGCCAGCGGGCCCGCCCACTTGGCCGAGGTGACCAGGTCCCGCAGCTCCTTCGGGTTCAGCGGCGGTACGGCGCGGGAGACCTTGGCGCCCTTCTCCGCGGGGGCGTTGTACTCGGTGAAGTCGATGACGAAACCGCTCTTGGTCAGCAGCACGGCGCGCCACGACCGGGTCTCCTCGCGGCGGTCTGGATATTCGTACCCCTGAAAGACGGTGAGCCTGTCACCGCCCGCCAGATCCGTGCTGACGCAACTCTGGTCCTTGCTGAGACCGTTGACGGGGCAGGGGGACACGTCCTGGCCGGCCGCCGCCGGGTACAGCGCGACCGAGACCTCCGCCTCGCCCTTCCCGTCGTCCAGGACTCCCGTCACATGCGCGAGACGCGGACCGCCGAAACCGGTCACCGACGACGGGGTCAGCTTCCCGGGAGCCAGCAGCCCGCTCAGAATCGACACCAGCTCCTGCCCGCCCTGGCCCGCCTCGGCTCCCCCGGGGAACGCGGTCGCCGGGGCCGGGTCCTTGGGGCCGGCCAGCGACGACTTCCCGCCCCCCGAGTCGCCCAGCACCCCGCTGCCGTACGCGCCGCCGACGCCGACCAGGGCGAGCGCGAGCACGCTGCCGGTGACCGCCGCCGTCCTGCGGCGCACCACCCGGCGGCGGCCCCGCGTGAGTCCGCCGTCGACCAGCGCCTCGCTGTCGGCGGGCTCGAAGGTGTCCCCGGCGCAGCGCAGCGCGGGACCGAGCCTGTTCTCGAAGGGTCCGGAGTCATCGAAAGGATCTTGAGAAGACACGGGTCAACCACGCTCTCTGCTCGGGTCGGTGTCGGTCGTCGGTTGGGTACGCGGCAGCGGGACGGTGCTCAGTGCGCGGCGAACTCCGTGAACCTGCCGCCGAGTTGTTCGCGGAGTTTGGCCAGCGCCCGGCCCGACCTGGTGCGTACGGCGGCGGAGCTGACGTTCATCACGTCGGCGGTCTCCTCGACGCTGCGGTCCTCCCAGTACCGCAGCACCACCACCGCGCGGTCCTTGGGCGCGAGCCGGCCGAGCGCGTCGAGAAGCGCTATCCGCAGCGCCGGGTCGTCGCCCGGCCGCACGACCGGCTCCGGCAGTTCCGCCAGCGGCCGTTCGGTGGCGGAGAGCCGGCGCTGGTGGGTGAGATAGGTGCGGACGAGGACCGTCTGGGCGTATCCGGCCGGGTTCTCCACCCGCGAGACGCGCCCCCACAGCGCGTACATCTTGCCCAGGGTCTCCTGCACCAGGTCCTCGGCGAGATGAGTGTCCCCGCCGGTCAACAGGCAGGCGGAGCGGAAGAGTTGACGGGTACGGCCCGCCGCGAAATCCCTGAAGTCAGCCGCCCGGGCGCTCCGGGCCCCGCCACCGCCTCGCACGCTCTCCCCCGTCGCCGGTGCCCGCGGGCTGTTCGCCCCTCATCTCACTGACGCGGTGGCACGGGGGAAATGTTTCAGTCGGTGCCGTGCCGGTGGTGCTGGCGGTCCAGACTGCGGCGCAGATGGCCGGTCATCGCCTCGGCGGCCCGTTCCGGGTTACGGCGCAGCACGGCGCGCAGGACGCGGTCGTGCTCGGCGAGGGTGAGCGGCCCGGCGCCGGGCACGCTGCCGAGCCGGAAGATGTGCAGGTGGCTGTGGAGGCGGCCGATCGCCTCGGCGAGCAGCGGCCGACCCGCCGCACCGGCGACCGCGTCGTGGAACCGCTGGTCGAGCGCGGCGAACTCGCGGTACACGGCGTACCGTTCGCCCGATCCCGGCCGGTCGCGCATCTCCTCGACCAGGCCCTCGATCGCGTCGAGCTGCGCCTCGTCGGCGTGCGCCGCGGCGAGGGCCGCGGCGTGCGGCTCCAACAGCAGCCGCATCTCGAAGAGTTCGTCGAGCCCCTGCCGGGTGAGCAGTTCGGTGGCGCGGTAGCCGGCCAGCGAGCGCTTGGTGACGAGTCCGTCCGACTCCAGCCGCGCCAGGGCTTCGCGTACGGGCGTGGGCGACACGTCGAGCCGACGGGCCAGCGCCTCGATACCGACGCGGGCGCCGGGCTGGATCTCGTGGTCCATGACCAGGGCCTTGACCGACTCGTAGACGCTGTCGGCGAGCACCTGGCGCTGCGGCTGCCGCCCAGCGGCGCCTTCCGTACCGTCCACAGCCCGGCCTCCTCCGCTCGTCCAGCGCGGATTCTATAGGTTTCCCGGACTCGGAAGGGTGCACGGACCCGGACCGCGCGACGGTCACTCCATCAGGAAGACCTGCTCAAGCCGGGTCCACCAGTCGCCCGCCGCGGCCTCCGGAACCGGCTCCTGGCAGGGGTCGGTCAGCTTCCACCACTCCTTGGTCGCCTCGTCGTCCGCCATCGCGGCCATGTCGGCCGCCAGGTCGTCGCCGTGGTACTCGAAGTAGGCGAAGAGCCGGTCGCCCAGCAGATGGATCGAGTAGTTCGAGATCCGGCAGGCCCGCAGCCGCGCCAGTACGGGTTCGGGCACCGCGCGGTGCAGCTCCCGGTACTCGTCCACCTTCTCCGGTTTCACCCTGATCACCTGTGCGATGCGTTGCATGACCGGGAACCTATAGGAAAGGCCCTCACACGAGAACCCCTCGCACAGGGAAAATCCATCCCAAGCCCTTGACGTGCGGGCGCACCGCGCGGCTAACCTCCGGAGGCCCCCAGATTTCCTATAGGAAACTCATCCATGAGCGAGATCAAGAGCGTCGACTGCAAGCTCGTCACCATCGAACCGGAGACACTGCGCACGGACGCCACCCAGACCTTCGTCCGCCAGGAGACGGTCCTCGTCACCGTCGAGACCGCCGACGGGCTGCGCGGCACGGGCTACTCGTACACGATCGGCACCGGCGGCAGCTCCGTACTCGCCCTGCTGCGCGACCACCTCGCCGCCACCCTGATCGGCCAGGACGCCCGTAACGTCGAGGCGGTCTGGGCCCGCATGCTCGCCGCCACCCGGGCGACGGCGGGTGGCGTGAGCGCCGTGGGAGCGGACCGGCGTGCCCGCGAGAGGCGTAATGAGGCGGTCCGCAGGACCGGCACGGTCAGGCTGGGGCGATGAGCGACAGCAGAGCGGACGAGCGGAACGTGGTCCGGCTGATCGCGCTGTCCGACGGGATCTTCGCCATCGCCATGACGCTGCTGGTGCTGGACATCCACGTCACGCCCGATCTGGACGGGCCGCACTTCCAGGACATGGTCGAGGACCTGCTGCCGCACATCGGCGCGTACGCGCTGAGCTTCGCGATCCTCGCCGGCTTCTGGCGCGACCACCGGCGCATCCTGCAACTCGCGCAGCGCGTCGAGGGCCTGTCCCTGCGGCTCTCCCTGGCCGGGCTCGGCGCCATCGCGCTGCTGCCGTTCCCGACCACGCTGCTGTCGGAGTACGCGTCCCAGACCCTGTCCGTGGTCATCTACGCGGCCACGGTCATCGTGATCGACCTGCTCCAGATCGCGGTGCTCCGCACGATCCACTACCAGCCGCGCGCCGCGGGATCGGGCCCCGAGCCCGCCCACCGGAACCTGATCACCGACCTGGTGTCGAACGTCGTCGTGTTCGGCGCGGCGCTGCTGATCGCCTTCGCGTCGCCGAGGGGCGCGCTGTGGACGCTGGTGCTGCTGGTCCCGCTCCGCTTCGTCCTCGCCCACCGCGCCAGGAAGCGGGCCTGACGGCGGCGGGCCCGCTCCGACCGACCTCGGAGCGGGCCCGCCCGGTATCCCGGCACACGCACCGGCCTTGACGGACCGTCAGGCCTCCAGCGCCTCCGGGTCGTCGTGCGGGTACGGGTAGAACGCCGTCCCCAGCTTCGGCAGCCAGCCCACCGTCGCCACCGGCTCGTCGCCGTCGCCCGGGTGCCGCGGCAGCAGCCCCGCGTTCAGTACCGGCTCCCAGCCCACGGTCAGAAAACTCATCGCAGGGCCTCCTCGGCGATCAGCGGGTCGTTGGACAGCTCGGGCGGCACGGGCAGTTCGGCCGTCAGGGCGCGCGGTACGCGCTCGGCGGCCGGCGCCGGCCGCGGGTCGGGCGGGGCCGCGTTGTGGTACTCCGGGTAGTTGTCCTGGTAGTCGATGGCCGCCTGCACGATCTCCGGCTCGCTGAAGCGCGGCCCCCAGAACTGCGCGGTGATGGGCAGCCCCGCGTCCGTGCTGTCGTAGCCGACGGGGAACGAGACCATCGGCCAGGCAAGGGCGTTGGGGAGCTGGTAGTACGCCCGGTAGACCGGGAAGCCGTTGCCCGTACGCGGGCCGATCTGCGCCCCCAGGCTCATCACGAGCATGAAGTCGACCCCCGCGTCGTCCAGCGCCGCCTGGTAGTTGGCCTGGAGCGTACGGCGCCGGTGCTCGCCCTCCACCCGTACGGACGCCGGTATCGCGCCGCCGAACCGGGTGGCCGACTCGAACGAGGCCGCCGACTCGCCGGGGGCGCGCCGCCCGTACTGGGACTGGAGCGTCTTCGCCTGGTCGGCGGGGCGGGTGGCGGCGAAGTCCTTCACCGCGTCCCAGTACCGGATCTCGTACCGGTTGGGGCTCAGCACCGCCGACGACGGCGAGACCGGTGAGCCGTCGACCGTGGCCAGCACGTCGGAGCTGGAGAAGTACGGGTCGTTCTCCGCCTTCGTCACGTCGAGCCCCGCGAACTCCTTCACCTTCGCGCCGAGCGAGGTGAGCTGGCGGCGCAGCCGCTCGAACGCGGCGCGGTGGTCGTCGTCGTACGTGTCCTGCGGCGCCACGCCGACCTGGACACCTGCGCCGGTGCGCATCCAGTCCGTCTGCGGGATGCCGATGGTGATCCCCGCCAGCGGCTTGCGGCCCTTGCGCGGGGTGAGCGGCATCGCGGGGAAGGGGTCGGGGGCCGCGAGGGTCAGCGGGTCGTTGGCCGGGTCGGGGCCGAGCATGACGGACAGGATGAGCGAGGCGTCGCGTACGGACCGGGCGATCGGGCCGAGCACGTCGTACCCCGGCGACAGCGGCATCAGCCCGGCGACCGACGACGTGCCGAGCGACGGCTTGATGCCGCTCGCGCCGTTGGCGGCCGACGGCATGACGATCGAGCCGCCGGTCTCCTCGCCGATGGTGGCGGCGGCGAGCCGCGCGACCGTGGCGACGCCCGAGCCCTGGCTGGAGCCGCCGGGTACGTACTTCAGCCCCCAGGCGTTCCCCGCGAAGGTGCCGGTGATCGAGCCGGAGAAGGCGGAGCAGATGGTGTGCCCGAGGATCACGGCACCGGCCTCGCGCAGCCGGTGGACGACGGTCGCGTCCCGCAGGGCCGCGTTCCCGTCGAAGGCGTGGCTGCCGTCCTTGGCCTCGAACCCCTTGACGGCGACGGAGTCCTTGATGCCGAACGGGATACCGAGCAGCGGCGGCAGGTCGTCGTCGCCGTGGCCGCCGGAATGCCCGTGCCCGTGCTGCCCGGCCTTGGCGAACCGGGCGTCGGCCGCACGGGCCTGGGCCAGGGCGCCGGCCTTGTCGACCCGGACGAAGGCGTTGTAGAGGCCGTTGTCGGCGTACGTCTCGAAGGGGCCGTTGAAGCGGTCGATCCGGTCCAGGTAGGCCTGGGTGATCTTGACGGAGGTGGTGGCCCCGGCCCGCAGCAGCGCGGCGAGTTCGGTCACCTCGTAGTCGACGAGTCTGGAGCGCTTCTTGATGCCCGACACGCTCGGGAGCGCGGCGGTGAAAGCGGCGGGGGTGGCGGCGGCGGGCGGTGCCGCGGCGAGGGCGGGGGCGGCGGTCGCCGCTGAGACGGCGACGGCTCCGGTCACGGCGGCGGTGCTGCCGAGGACGGCGCGCCGGCTCAGCCCGCGGGAGGCGGGAGCGGAAGAGGTACGGGGGGTGCTGACGGGGGTGCTGTCCGCTGACATCAGGCGAGTTTCCCTGTCGTCGTAGGTGGATGGCCCTGACGCGTGGGGGGATACGAAGTCGGCGAAGAAGAGGGTCGCCGAAGGCATGTGTAGGAAGCACCGAATGGGCGCCGCCAGCGTACCTACCAGGCTGTTTCGGCTGCGTACCGATCATGTGACCGGAACCGCGCTTGATCACCCGGACCCGTCCGGCGGCCGACCACCTCATGGACAAACGGTGTCAGATCCGCCACATCCGGCCGCGCGGGCCGGGCGTCCACACCTGCCTGCATCCCCCACGCAACACGGAATCGGAGCCTCCGCCGACAGTTACCACTGTGGCGCAACTGTCCGGGCCGTCCTGCCGCAGCGCCCCTATGGTGACGCGAATACCGAGGTCGGGGGCGTGTGTCGTCCCATATCGATCGGAGCGACCGTGCACGATTTCCTCCACACGTTCTTCAGCTGGCACGAGATATGGAACGTGTTGCCCAGCCTGCTCACCGAGGGGCTCGGCAACACCCTGCTGATCGCGGCGCTGGCCATTGTCTTCGGCCTCGTCGTCGGCATGCTGCTCGCCGTGCTGCTGCTGTCCGGCAGGCGGCTGGTGCGGCTGCCTGCCCGGATCTACGTGGATGTCTTCCGGGGCATGCCCGCGATCGTGACCGTCAGCCTCGTCGGCCTCGGGCTCCCCGCCGCCGGCATCCGGCCCTTCGGGCGCAGCCCGCTCGGGTACGCGGTCGTCGCCGTCGGGCTGATCTCCGCCGCCTACTGCGCCGAGATCTTCCGCTCCGGCATCCAGTCCGTACCGCCGGGCCAGATGCAGGCGGGGCGCAGCCTCGGCATGTCGTACCTGAGCACCATGCGGGTCGTCGTGGTGCCGCAGGGCATCCGCAACGTCCTGCCGGCGCTGACGGGCCAGTTCATCGTCGACGTCAAGGAGAGCTCCCTCGTCTATCTGCTGGGGCTCTCGGTCGGCCAGCGGGAGCTGTACTTCATCGCGCAGGAGCACCAGGCGGCCACGTACAACTCGTCGGCGCTGGTCGCCGCCGCCCTGTGCTATCTCGTGATCACCGTCCCGCTGACCTACTTCGTCAACTGGCTGGACCGCAAGATGCGCAACGGCCCGTCAGGTCCGCGCCCCGCCGCGGCGGCGCCGACGCCCGGCACCCCGCTGACCGGTGAGGAACAGCCGGGAGTCGGCCTGTCCGCCGGTCCCCTCGACAAGGAGGTACGGGCATGAGCGAGCCCGTCATCAGCGTCAAGGACCTCCACAAGTCCTACGGCTCGAACGAGATCCTGCGCGGGGTGAGCTTCGACGTCGCGCCCCGCGAGGTGGTCTGTGTCATCGGCCCCTCCGGGTCGGGCAAGTCGACCGTGCTCAAGTGCCTCAACCTGCTGGAGCAGCCGTCCAGCGGCTCGGTCGTCGTGTCGGGGGTGCCCCTCACGGACCCCGGAGTGAACGTCGACGAGCTGCGCGCCCGGATCGGCATGGTGTTCCAGCACTTCAACCTCTTCCCGCACCTGACCGTGCTCGGCAACCTGACGGCCGCCCTGCGCAACGTACGGAAGATGAAGCGCGAGGACGCCGAGGAGCGGGCCCGCACCCAGCTGGGCAGGCTCGGCCTCGGCCATCTCGCCGACAGCAGGCCGGCCAATCTGTCCGGCGGGCAGCAGCAGCGGGTGGCGATCGCCCGCGCGCTGGTCATGCGGCCCGAGGTGATGCTCTTCGACGAGGCGACCTCCGCGCTCGACCCCGAGCTGGTCAAGGGCGTGCTCGACGTGATGCGCGAGCTGGCCACGTCCGGAATGACCATGGTCGTCGTCACCCACGAGATGGGCTTCGCCCGCGAGGTCGCCGACCGGGTGATCTTCATGGACGAGGGCCGGATCGCCGAGCAGGGCACGGCCCAGGACCTGCTGGAGAACCCGTCGAGCCCCCGGCTGCGCGCGTTCCTGTCCCAGGTCCTCTGAACACCATCCGATGATCACAGCACAGACAGGACCCAGTGCCATGAGAAATCTCGCCATGAAGGCAACAGCCACCGGAGCCGTCGCTTCGGCCGTCCTCCTGCTCGCAGCCTGCGGCGGCGGCGACTCGTCGGCCGGCGACAAGTACGGTCTGCACCAGTCGGGCACCATCACGGCGGCGGTCTCCACCGACCAGCCGCCGTTCGCCAGCGCCACCAAGAGCGGCAAGCCCGTCGGCTTCATCGTCGACATCACGGACGAGGTCGCCAAGCGCCTCGACGTCAAGGTCACCTACAAGGCGAGCACCGTGCCCGGCGCCCTCCAGGGGCTGACCTCGGGCCAGTACGACCTGGCCGCCTCCGGGCTCGGTGTCACGGCCGAGCGGCAGAAGTCGGTGGCCTTCACCAAGGGCCTGTACTGGTCCACCACCGACGTGCTGACCCGCCTCGACGACAAGGCGACGGCCCTCGACGCGTTCAAGGGCAAGGACGTCGGCGCCGTCACGGGCTCCGTGCAGCAGGACTTCGTGAAGTCGAAGATGCCCGGTGCCAAGCTCAGCAGCTTCCAGACGCAGCCCTCGGCCGTCTCCAAGCTGCTCTCCGGCGGCCTGGACGCGTTCGTCGTCGGCGGTCCCGACTCGGACGCGTACCGCAAGCAGTACAAGAACCTCCGCGTCGCCGTCTCGGCGCCGGTGGACCACGCGACGGCGATGGCCGTCCCGAAGTCGAACACCAAGCTGCAGAAGGCCACCGACGCGCAGCTGTCGAAGATGGTCGAAGACGGCACGTTCATGAAGATCTACGACAAGTGGTTCACCGAGGCGCCGGCCCCCGAGCTGATCAAGATCTGGCCCGGTCTGGCGAAGCAGGTCAATAAGTGACGACGATCGGCACCACCGGAACCACAGGCACCACCGGCACATCGGGTGAGGAGATCCGGCTGCCCGACGGCGGCTCCGTCTGGCGGCGTACGGTGCGCACCCCGCTGCGCGACGGCGTCGTCCTCGTCGCCGACCTCTACACCCCGCACGAGGAGCCGGCCCCGGCTCCGGTCCTGCTGGAGCGGACACCGTACGGACGCAGGGACCGCCGCTACTCGGACGGTCTGCACGCGCACGGCGGCCCGATCCGGCCCGAGGACCAGGCGGCCTTCTTCGCCGGCCGCGGCTTCAACGTCGTACGGCAGGACTGCCGCGGCCGGGGCGACTCCGAGGGCACGTTCGTGAAGTACCTCGGCGAGGCCACCGACGGGTACGACACCGTCGAGTGGCTGGCCGGGCAGCCGTGGTGCGACGGCCGGGTCGCGACCACCGGCGTCTCGTACTCGGCGCACGCCCAGACCGCGCTCGCCTCGCTGTCGCCGCGCCACCTGGCCGCGATGTTCGTCGACTCGGGCGGCTTCGCCAGCGCGTACGAGGCGGGCGTCCGGATGGGCGGCGCCTTCGAGCTGAAGCAGGCGACGTGGGCGTTCCGGCACGCGTTCCAGAGCCCCGAGGTGCAGGCCGACCCGGTGACGCTGGCAGCGCTGGAGTCGCAGGACATGCGCGAGTGGTTCCAGGCCATGCCGTGGCGGCGCGGGGTCTCACCGCTGCGCGCGGTGCCGGAGTACGAGGAGTATCTGCTCGACCAGTGGGAGCGCGGCCCGTTCGACGGCTTCTGGAAGCAGCTCGGCATCTACGGCCGCGGCTTCTACGACGACTTCCCCGACGTACCGAGCCTGCACATGGTGAGCTGGTACGACCCGTACGTACGCACGGCTGTGGAGAACTTCCAGCAGCTCGGCGAGCGCAAGACCAGCCCGGCGTATCTCGTCGTGGGCCCCTGGACGCACGGCGCGCGCAGCGACAGCTACGCGGGCGACGTGGACTTCGGCGCCGCCGCGACGCTGGACGGGAATCTCGCGCCGGACTATCTGGAGTTCCGGGCGCGCTGGTTCGAGCGCCATCTGGGGGAGCACGCGGGCGACGACTTTCCGCGGGTGCAGTACTTCCTGATGGGCGGCGGCACCGGGCGGCGCACGGAGACCGGCCGGCTCGACCACGGGGGCGGCTGGCGGGTGGCCGACGCCTGGCCGCCGCGCGAGACGAAGCCGGTACGGCTGTATCTGCGCGAACAGGGCGCGCTCACCGAGGCAGCGCCGCTGGCCGGGATCGACACCCAGGTCGCCTACGACTTCGACCCGGCCAGGCCCGTGCCGACCATGGGCGGCCAGATCACGTCGGGCGAGCCCGTCATGGTCGGCGGCGCCTTCGACCAGCGGCCCGACGCCACGGTCTACGGCAGCGAGCCGCCGCATCTGCCGCTGGCTTCGAGGCCCGACGTGCTGGCCTTCGAGACGGAGCCGCTGGCCGCGGACGTGGCGGTGGCGGGCCCTGTCGAGGTGCGGCTCTCCGTGTCGTCGAACGCGCCGGACACCGACTTCACCGTCAAGCTCGTGGACGTCCATCCGCCGACCCCGGACTATCCGAACGGGTACGCGATGAATCTGACGGACGGCATCCTCCGCGCCCGCTACCGCAACTCGTACGAGAAGCCCGAGCCGCTGTATCCGGGCGAGGTGTACGAGATCACGGTGACGGCGCCGGACACGGCGAACCTGTTCAAGGCGGGCCACCGGATCCGGCTGGACGTGTCGTCGAGCAACTTCCCCCGCTTCGACGTCAACCCCAACACCGGCGAGAACGAGGCAGCGTCGCGGCGCAGGGCCGTCGCGACGAACCGGGTCCATCTGGCACCGGAGAGCCCGTCGTGGCTGACGCTCTTCGTACTGCCGGCCTAGGGAGTGTCGTCGAAGGAGCATCGTCCGCCCGCAGGGCGCCGGACGGGGCTTCGACGACACGACCTGGGCGGAGCGGTAGTCCGGTCCCGCGTGCTCTGCCGGGACCTCGGTCCCTGGCAGGACACGCGGCGCACGCCTACAGTTGACGCGTGGTAGTCGTGCTCGACGTAGCGGGGGCAGGCGCTTCGGATGTGGTGGCGGGTACGTCGCCTCTCGCGGAGCTTCTGTCCTGCCTGCATGTTCTGGCGGAGCCCGAACACCACCCCGAGTCCCGCACCTGGCTGGCGCGGGCCGGTGAGCGGCTGCCCGCGAGTCTCACGCAGGAGCTGCGGTACTACTCTCCGTTGTGGGCGCGCTACCGCTGCCGGCTGTTCTTCCCGCTGCGGGGCCCGCTCGGCCGTGAGCTGTACGACGAGCTGGACGCCCTGCTCGACCTCGACCTGGCGACCTTCGTCCCGCTCGCGGCCAACGCGATACGCGGTGTCGTCTTTCCCGGCTCGAACCTGCTGCGGAGCGGCAGGACCGAGCAGCGCGAGTTCGTGAAGGCGTGCGAGCGCCGCTCCTTCTCCCGTGGTGAGCTGGCGAACGCCCTGGTCGACGACCCGGAGGCGTTCCGCACCGGCCTGGTCGAGACGGTCGGGCACTGCGCCGAGGCGTTCTTCGACGAGGAGTGGCGCAGGGTCGGCCCCCGGCTGAGCGATGTCGCCGCCCGGGTGCGGGAGCAGCTGCGTACCGAACCCGCCGACGCGGTGCTCGCGTCCGTCAGCCCGACCGCGACGGCGACCCAGCAGCCGGCGCGCGTCTCGTACGACAAGCTCCAGTCGGCGCGCGGGAAGGTCCGTGACCGCGGCTGCTTCCTGGTGCCGACCATGCACGGCTGGCCGCATCTGATCCTGAAGCTGGACGAAGGGCTGCCGCTCGTCGTGCACTTCATCGCCGACGACTGGGAGCAGCGCCCCTCGGTCTCGCAGTCGCTGGTACGGGACCGGCTGTCCGCCATATCCGAACCCGCCAGGCTCGAACTCTGCCGCCATCTGCTGAGCGAGCCGATCACCACGTCGGAACTGGCCGGGCGCATGGGCATCGGGGAGCCGCAGGTCTCGCGGCATCTGCGGCGGCTGCGGGAGGTGGGTCTGGTGACCTCGCAGCGGGAAGGCCGGATGGTGTACCACCGGCTGCACGCGGAGCTGCTGCTGAACCTGGGGGCCGACGTGCTCACCACGGTCATGCGCTGACCGTGGTGAGCGGGCGTCAGATCCTGCCGGTCAGTTCCTGGTCCCGACGGTGACGTCGCTCGCGTTGACGAGCGCCACCCGGTGGTTGAACTGGATCGTGTACATCTTCCCGCCGCCGACGACCAGGGTCTTGCTGGTCGCGAAGTAGTCGTCGGTGCTCACGGGCTGCTGCGTCGCCACGTACGCCTGCCCGGCGGGCAGCGAGTACGAGGTCAGCGGCGTCTCCGTGGAGGGCGAGAGCCCGGCCGGGTACTCCCCCGGCTGCGGGTAGCCCGAGCCGTAGACGTCGACCGCCGCCGTACCCGCGCCCTTGATCACCTTCGTGCCCGTGGCGATCGTGGTGTTCTTGCCGAGCGGGTTGTAGAACCACACCTTCTTCCCGCTGAACCAGATCGCCGTCCAGTCGACGCTGCGTCCGGCGACCACGTACTGCTGGCCGTCCTGGACGACGCTGCCCCAGTCGTTGATCTCGTTCGTACCGGCGGCGCCGCCCGGGTGCAGGGCCTGGTCGCCGAAGAGCGGCGCCGTCGCGCTCGGCGCCGTGCGGACCGGCAGGAAGTTCACCGGCTGGGTCCGGTTGACGCAGGAGGGCGTGTTGCCGCTGGGGTCCTCGGCCGGGCAGACCCGGACCGTCTGCTTGTTGGTGGCGAAGGCGGGCGAGATCGTCACGACGGAGCCCACCGGGCCCACGCCGGGCCGGTGCACATTGGTCGGGGCGCCGACCAGGCTCATGAACAGCGACCAGTCCCAGGACGGTCCCGGGTCCCAGTGCATGCCGGCGACGGAGCTGTTCACCGGGCCCGGCACGTTGTCGTGGCCGATGAGGTGCTCGCGGTCGAGCGGGATGCCGTAGCGCGCCGCGAGGTACTTCACCAGATCGGCGGTGGCCTGGTACTGCGTCTGCGTGTACCAGGTGGCACCCTGCGCGGCGAAGCCCTCGTGCTCGATGCCGATGGAATGCATGTTGAACCAGTAGTTGCCCGCGTGGAAGGACAGGTCCTTCGTGGGCACCATCTGGGTCACGGCGCCGTCCGACGCCCGCATGACGTAGTGCGCGGACGAGCCGCCGGGCTGCTGGAAGGTGGCGATGGCCGAGGCGTACGAGCCCTCGGTGTCATGGATGACGATGTACTTGACGTCCATGCCGTCGGCGGGCCGGTTCGCGACCTGGCCGTTCGACGGGTCGGCGGCGACGAACGTGCAGTCGACGGTCGCCGGGCACTCGGTGGCGGGGGCGGCGGGCGCCGCGCGCAGCTTCAGCCGGTCCAGCTGCGCGGTGGCCGGCCGTACGGACGGGTCGGCGGCCAGTCGCATCCGCTGGCCGTCGGTGGTCTGCCGCCGCACGCCGGTCTTGAGCCCGGCGTACACCCGGTCGGCGAAGGTCGCGGCGGCCTTGCGGTCGGGCGACTGGCTGTAGCGGGCGACGGCGCCGTACCAGTCGGCCGGGTCGGCGGACGTGGTGCCGGTCAGCGCCTTCTCGTACGAGGCGAGCAGCGCCGCGCCGCCGCGGATGTTGTCCCGGCCGCCCGCGCGGAGCCGCTCGGCGGGAACGCCGGCGAGCTTCGCCGCAGCGGGCAGCGTGTGCAGGGCCGGGTCGGCGGTGAGCTTGCCGAGGTCGGCGCGGCCCGCGGCCCCCGCCGCGCCGTCGGCCAGCATCTTCGGCGTCACATCGGTGAGGTTCATCGGGCCGTAGCCACCGCCGGTGTTGTACTGGCCGGCGTGCGCGTCCCAGCGCGATTCCTGGTAGGCGACACCGAGCAGCACGGACACGGGTACGTGGAACTCGGCTGCGGCGGCGGCGAAGTCCGCCTGTCTGCCGGCGGCGGTGCCGGTCTGTGCACCGTCCGCCTGCGCGGCGGCGGACGGGAGCAGCGCGAGACAGCTCGCAGCGAGCGCGCCGCTCGTGACGATCGCAGGAAGCAATCGTCCTGACTTTCGCTTCAGCAAGGGGATTTCCTCTCGTCCAGGCGTCGTTGGGAGTAAAGCACCTGCCGGTGAACGATGTTGGAACGCCCTTGCGGACGAAACGGGAGGATGATGGCCGGATGGATTCCGTTTCCCGTACGTTGCGCGCCGCCGGCCGCCGCTGCCTCGCCTCCTGGCGTATCGCGGTGGAGGCGGTCTTCGAGAACCCGGCGCTCGGCGGAGTCGTCGTCCTGGGCGGCCTGACGATCTTCTGGGTCGTCGAGGGGAACGTGTACGGAATCGTGTCGTCGCTGGTCGCGATGGCGGTGACCCTGGCGGTCGCGGTACGCACGGCCCGCCGCTGACAGCCCGCCGGGGCCCGGTCGGCCCGTAGCACCGCCCCGGCCCGCTCCCGTCACCCTTCCGGACCGCTTCGATGCGTGCGTACGGGCAGCTCACCGTAGGTTCTCCCCTGAGAAGAGGGGTACACGGACGGACCGAAGACCCAACCGGCAGGGAGCGACAACGTGCGGGCACTGACATGACACGGGCGGCGCTGTTCGACGTCGACGGCACCCTCGTCGACACCAATCACCTTCATGTGACCTCCTGGTGGGAGGCGTTCCGGCAGGCAGGGCACCAGGTGCCTATGCCCGCCATCCACCGGGCCGTCGGGCTCGGCTCCGACGACCTCATCGCGCATCTGCTCGGTGACGAGCGGGACACCGGCCAGGACGCCGCCATCAGCGCCGCGCACTCCACCCTCTACGGGACGTACTTCGACCGGCTGCCCGCCCTGCGGTCGGCGGCCGAGCTGCTGTGGGCCCTGTCCGACCGGGGCTGGCGGATCGTGCTCGCCACCTCGGCCGGCGGCTCCGAGCTGACCGCGCTGCGCCGCGCCATCAACGCGGACGACGTCATCGCGGGAACCGCCAGCGCCGACGACGTCTCCGCGGGCAAACCGGCTCCTGAGCCGGTGCGGGAGGCCCTGCGGCTGGCCGACGTGTCGGCCGAGCGTGCGGTGTTCGTCGGGGACACCGTCTGGGACATGGAGGCGGCGGCGCGAGCGGGCGTGCGCAGCATCGCCGTCCTGTCCGGCGGCATTCCGCGCGCCGCGCTCGAATCGGCTGGGGCGGGCGGTGTCTACGAGGACCCGGCCGACCTGCTGGCGCGGCTCGACACCAGCCTCTTCGCCGACATGGAAGCCCGCTGACCGCCGGCCCGGGTCCTTCCGACCCGGGTCCTTCGGGTGTCCGAAAACCAAAAACGCCCGGAGGCATTTCCCGCCTCCGGGCATTCCGTTCGCCTCACTCCTACTCCTCGACGAGCAGTCCCGCACGCAGCTTCGACAACGTACGAGCCAGCAGTCGCGACACGTGCATCTGCGAAACGCCGAGCTTCTCGCCGATCTGCGACTGCGTCATTTCCTGACCGAAGCGCATCTCGACGATGGCACGCTCCCGGTCGTCCAGCTCGTGCAGCAGCGGGGCGAGCGAGTGGAAGTCCTCGATGAGTTCCATGGCGGGGTCGCAGCCACCGAGCGTGTCGGCGAACGTACGGCCGCTCTTGTTGACCTGGCCGTCGTCCGACGTGTCGTTCGGGAGGTCGAGCGAACCGGCCGTGTAGCCGTTGGCCGCGACGATCCCCTCGATGACCTCTTCCTCGGTCAGGTCGAGATGCTCGGCCAGCTCGGCGACCGAGGGCTTGCGGTCGAGGACGGTTCCCAGGTGGTCCTGCGCCTTGGCCAGCTCGACGCGCAACTCCTGCAGCCTGCGCGGAACGTGGACGGCCCAGGTGGTGTCACGGAAGAACCGCTTGATCTCCCCCACGATGTACGGGATGGCGAACGACGTGAACTCGACCTCGCGTGAGAGGTCGAACCGGTCGATGGCCTTGATCAGTCCGATGGTACCGACCTGGAGAATGTCCTCCATGTCGCCACTGCCCCGGTTGCGGAAGCGGCTCGCGGCGAAGCGCACCAGCGACTGGTTCATCTCGATCAGGGTGTTGCGCGCGTACTGGTGCTCGCGCGTGCCTTCTTCGAGGACCAGCAGCTGGTCGAAGAACATCTTCGACAGTTCGCGTGCGTCCTTCGGCGCGACCTTCCCCGCATCCTCGATCCAGGGAAGCGCGCCCGTGCCGTCGTCGGTACGCGTGGGGAGAGCACCGTCCGCCAGCTGTATGGACGCGTTCGTGGATGGGGTGGGCATCGTCATGTCATCGCCTTACCTCGTCGGGGTGCCAACAGGCGCCTGCCCCCGAAGTACGCGATTACCCACCCAGGGGGCAACAGTTTCTAGACGGCAATGATCCTGTACCGACATAACGACTGAATAGAATAATCCGCCCATTCAGTACGTATACGGACACACCAACCCCGATCACGCCTCGGGGGGCGCCGGCTCCGGAGAGCCGGCCGCCCCCCGGAGTCGGCCCACAGGCCCGGGCGCGGCACCCATCAACGACGGCGCAGCAGCAGAATGATCACGACAATAATAAGAATAACGACCACGGTACCGATACCTATATACATCTGAGTTTCTCCTCTTCCTTGGTAAGCACTCGGATTTCCATGGCTCTCCATGGATCTCATTCGCTGTCTGCACACTGGTTGCCCCGTTTCCCCTTCCTAAACGAACCCGAGAGTCGGACAAGATCCGTTCACCCGCCTCGATTAGGCTGCGGAGGAGACAGGACGGACTTTTGCGGCGGATCCTCGGCGACAGGTGGTGGGCCAGGTGTCGGTGCCATGGAGCGGTGAAGGTCTGCCGCCGGCGGCCCGGGAACGCATCGACGGGGCCCGGCGCAGCGGCACCTGGTCATCGGCGCTGTCGACCGGCGAGTTCACCGCGATCCGCGCGGCCGGCTTCGAACCGGTCGGTCAGGCGATGGGCTCCGCCGTCTACCACGTCGGACGGGCCGGCCGGTACTGGGGCTACTACGACTGCCTCTACCTCAACGCGGGCTTCACGATGTCCAGCGCGCCGGGCCCCGTGGCGCTGTCCGGCGACGGGGCGCCCTCCGCCGGTCTCGTCGAGGTCTTCGACAACGCGCGGCGTACGGCGCTGGACCGGCTGTCCGCCGAGTGCACCGCCCTCGGCGGCGACGGGGTGGTCGCGGCCGAACTGACCATGGCACCGTTCCCGACCCAGCCGAACTGCCTGGAGTTCAAGGTCATCGGCACAGCGGTACGGGCGCGCGGCGACGTACGTTCACCGCGTCCCTTCACCTGTCACCTCGACGGACAGGGGTTCGCCAAGCTCATCGCCGCGGGCTGGGTGCCCGTCGAACTGCTCATCGGCATGTCCGTTGGCGTACGCCACGACGACCTCGGCACCCGCACCCAGGCGATGTCGTGGGGCAACATCGAGGTCGACGCGTGGAGCGAACTCGTCGGTGACGTACGGGCCGACGCCCGCCACCAGTTGGAGCTGCAGAGCACGCGCCAGGGCGGCGACGGCGTCATCCTCGCCAGCGGCAGTCTGCGGATCTGGCGGGAACCCTGCATGCGGGCCTCCCGGTTCGGCGGCGAGGGCGAGGACCACGTGGCCGAGTCGACGATGGTCGGGACGACCATCGCCCACTTCGACGCGCGGTCCCGGCGCCCGCCGACGCTCGCCGTGATGCCGCTCGGCAAGCGCGGGGAGCGGCTGCGCGCGCGGCTCGCTGCGGTGGAGTCGAGCCCGTACGGCGACCCGGCCGAGCAGCGCAGGATCGCGGCCGAGCTGGCGGAACTCGGCGACCAGGGATGACAGCACCTCCGAATCAGCAGCAGCAGCACCGAACGAGCAGCACCGACAGTGAGGATGTGGCGAAGTGAGCGGTGACGGTCCGAGCGATCAGGGTGTGCCTGCCGATGCCATGCGCAGGCTGGCGGATCTGGAGCCGGGCAAGGCCGGTTCGATCTTCACGAGCGATCTGTCGGTGAATGAGTTCCTGCTGGTCAGGGAGGCGGGATTCCGGCCGATCGGGCTGGTGCTCGGCTCCTCGATCTACCACGTCGGTATCCAGCTCGGCCGCTGGAGCAAGAACCAGGAGCTGGAGACGCTCAGCCAGGCGATGTACCACGCGCGTGAGCTGGCGATGACCCGGATGGAGGCCGAGGCGGCGCAGCTCGGCGCCGACGGCATCGTCGGGGTCCGGCTGAGTGTCGAGGCGCGGGAGTTCGGCAACGACATCGCGGAGTTCATCGCCATCGGCACGGCGGTAAAGGCGGACGAGCCGCCGCCGGGCGGCGGTGTCTGGCGCAACAACAAGGGCCAGCCCTTCACCTCCGACCTCTCGGGCCAGGACTTCTGGACGCTGATCAGGGCTGGCTACGCGCCGCTCGGCATGGTCATGGGCACCTGCGTCTACCACATCGCGCACCAGCGGATGACGGCCGCTTTCTCCAACATCGGGAAGAATGTGGAGATCGAGCAGTTCACCCAGGCGCTGTACGACGCGCGGGAGTTGGCCATGGCGCGGATGCAGGCCGAGGCGGAGGAGCTGGCGGCGGAGGGCGTCGTCGGCGTCCAGCTGAACGCGCACAACCACCGCTGGGGCGGGCATACGACGGAGTTCTTCTCGATCGGCACGGCCGTACGGCCGCTGCGCCCGGATCATGAAATCGAGCGCCCGACCATGGTGCTCAGCCTGGACGGCTGACCGTCCGCCGGTGAGGGTGGGGGGACACGACGAAGGGGAGCCCGATGAGCGACGGTGACGGTGCGGACAGCGCCCCCGACGGCCGTATCGAGAAGGCCGAGGACGCCACGGCCGGCTCCGTCGACGAACTCGCCGCCGCGCTCCGCAGGGACGCCGCCGACCTGGACCTGTACGCCCAGGTGCTGAGCGGTTCGCTGGCGGAGGCGCTGCCGCCGGACGCCGTCGTACTCGACCGCAAGCGCACCATGAGCGACCGGCTCGCGGGCCGGGACGGCCGGGTGGAGCGGGTCGAGATCTCGCTGGACGACCAGCGGCTGATCCTGACGCTGACGCACGGACGGCCCGCGTGCGAGATCGCCAAGGTCGTACGGGGCGTCGTGCTGTCCCGTACGCCGGTGCCGCTGGACGAGTGGACGCAGCGGCTCGCGGCGGCCGTCGCCGCACGGGCGCGTACGGACGCACGGATGCGGGCGGCGCTGGAAAAGCTGGTCCTGGGCGGCTGACCGAGCGCCACCGCCGCAGTCAGCCGGCCCCGCCACCAACCATTGCTGTCAAGGGGATTGACTGCGTGCTGGTCTAGTCCTTTACTTTCATCCAGCAACGACAGTTCACGTGGGGATCCCCCATTCCCCTATGTGAACAGCCCTGCGCTCCAACCCCCCACGGTGTGCGCCCCCACGCGCACATGACAGGAGTGTTCCTGTGTTCCGATCGACGAAGAAGATCCTGGCCCTCACCCCCGCCGCCCTCGCCCTGGCGGCCACGGCCGTCGTCGCCACCGGCGCGAGCGCCAGCGCGGCCGCCGACCCCGGTCCTGGCTTCCCGGACCACTACTCCGCGCCGTACGCGGAGACATGGGCATCGCCGCAGGCGCTGACCGACGCCCGCGAGGCCACCGGGCAGAAGTACTTCACGCTCGCCTTCATCATCGACGGCGGCGGCTGCGACGCGAAGTTCAACGGCGACACCGACATCACCGACGCCGGCTGGACCTCGGCCATCAACTCGCTGCGGGCGGCCGGCGGCGATGTCATCGCCTCGTTCGGCGGCGCGAGCGGTACGGAGATAGGCGCTTCCTGTACGTCGGTCGGCGCACTGAAGGCCGAGTACCAGCGGGTCATCGACGAACTCGACCTGACCAGGGTCGACTTCGACATCGAGGGCGCCACCGTCGCCGACGACACGGCCAACGACCGCCGCAACCAGGCGCTCGCCGAACTCCAGCAGGAGTACGCGGACGCGGGCAAGACGCTGGACGTGCAGTACACGCTCGCCACCAACCCGGACGGGCTGCCGCAGGACCAGCTCGACCTGCTCTCCAACGCCAAGAGCAACGGCCTGGACGTCAACCTCGTCAACCTGATGACGATGGACTACGGCTCGGCGATGGACATGGGCAAGGCGGCCACCGACGCGGCGACCGCGCTGCACGACCAGCTCGGCGCCATCTGGACGGACAAGTCCGACGCCGAACTGTGGGCGATGGAGGGCAACACCCCGATGATCGGGGTCAACGACACCCAGTCGGAGGTCTTCTCCGTCGACAACGCCAACACCCTGGCCGACTTCGCGAAGTCCAAGGGCATCCAGGAGCTGTCGTTCTGGGCCCTCGGCCGGGACAAGGCGTGTGGAAGCGAAGGGCAGTTGTCCGACACGTGCAGCGGGACCGCGCAGGACGACTGGCAGTTCACCAGCACCTTCAACGGCATCACCGGCTGAGCACCGCCGGCTAAGCACAGGAACCGAGCACCGGACCCGGAGGGCGGCTGCCGACGGCAGCCGCCCTCTCCCCTCCTGGCCCTCGTTCCACGGCGGTTCAGTGCGCCGCGTCGTACCGCATGCGCGCCGCCGTCTTCCTGATCCAGGGCAGCGCCGCGTACAGCTCGGCGCCCGGGCAGTCGGTGTCGTACCCGTCCCGGTGACCCGAGATGGTGCGCAGCTCCACCGACGTGCCCTTGCGGTACCGGCTCTCGTCGCTCGTGGACGTCAGCTTCGCCCGCCCCTGCGGGTCCACGCCAGGGGCCAGCTTCCACGCCGCGATGGCAGCGATGGCCTTCAGCATGGCGCGGGGCGGCTTCGACCCGTTCGCGAAGCTGCCGAGCACGGCGATACCGGCGCTGCGGACGTTGAACCCCTTCGTGTGCGCGCCGCGCACCGGCCGGTCGATGCCGCCACGGCGTCCCTCGTAGATGTTTCCGCAGCGGTCGACGACGAAGTTGTATCCGAGGTCGTTCCATCCCATGTCGTGGATGTGGTGCTCCTCCATCGACCGCAGCATCTCGGGGACGTCCCGCTTGCAGTCGTACTTGTCGGAGTGCGTCGTGTGATGCACGAAGATCACCTCCACGGGGCCGGAGTAGACCGGCTTCTCCCGCACGGCCTTCTCGTCCGCATGCCACTCACGCCGGCCCAGGATGACGGGGCGGGGCACCAGCCGTGCCGCCCGCGCGGCGGGGGGCCGCTGCTCGGGCGCCCGGTGTTCGTGTCCCGGCGCGTCGCACGTCACCACCAGGGTCAGTGGGAGGAGCGCTATCCACTGTTTGAGCCGTCTTGGCCACATCTGCTCACCCTGGCGCGGTTACCGGCGGCGCCCAAGTTCACTGCGGCCAGTCGAGTGACCTTGTGACTACTGCCAGGTAGACGCGAGACCCCCTCGGCGTTACCCGCTCGGTGCACCCGCTCTTGGCGGTTACGGCTCCCTTGTCAGTACCTTTGCAGTGACACACATGGGGAGAGCGAGGTCGTTGGTGGATGGCGTGAGGTATCCGGGCGGTGTGCGCGCGGACGGGATGCCGGCGGTGCTGTCGGACCCGGACAGGCTCGCGGCGCTGCGGACCGCAGGCCTGGTGGGCAGCGGCCCCGAGCCCGTCTTCGACGACCTGACCCGGCTCGCCGCAGCGGTGACCGGCTGCTCGCTGGCGGCCATCACCTTCGTCGACGAGTACCGCACGCTCTGGAAGTCCGTCCCCAGCCTCGAATACGGCGGTGTCGCCGCCTGGCAGAACGCGGTCCCCGACAGCTTCTGCTACTTCCCGGTCGGCATGGGCGCTCCGTTCATCGTCGAGGACGCGGCCCTCGACCCGCGTACCGAAGGCCACCCCGCGATCAAGCCGTGGGGGGTGGGGGCCTGGGCCGGCTTCCCGATCCTCGGCCCCGGCGGGGAGGCGATCGGCAGCATGTGCGTGATCGATCCGAGTCCGCGGGCGTGGCGGCCGCAGGACCTGGAGACGATGGCTGCCCTGTCGCGCGCCGTCAGCAACGAGATCAATCTGCGGATCTCGCTGGCCGCGACCCGCGCGGCGCTGGAGGTCTCCAGCGATCTGGCCCGCAGCCTGCAGGACAGTCTGCTGCCGCCGTCGCTGCAACCGGTGCCCGACCTGGACACGGCGGCCCTCTATCTCTCCGCCACCGGCTCCCCCGGCCTCGTCGTCGGTGACTTCTACGACCTGTTCCACGCCCGCGGCCCGTGGTGGTCCGCGGTGATGGGCGACGTCTGCGGCAAGGGTGTCGAAGCGGCGAAGGTCACCGCGCTGGCGCGGTACACGCTGCGCGCCGACGCGTCGGAGCATCTGTCCCCCGCCACGGTCCTGGACCGGCTGAACACGGCGATGCGCAGCCAGGGCGCCACCCGCTTCCTGACCGCCGCGTACACCACGTTCCGCACGTCACCGTCGGGCGTCACGGGCCGCCTCTGCCTGGCCGGTCATCCCCCGCCCCTGGTCAGAAGGGCCGACGGCCGGGTGGAACAGCTCGGCAAGTTCGGCACCCTGCTCGGGGTGGTCGACAAGCTACGGCTGACCGACGTCCGCTTCCGGCTGGCAGCGGGCGATCTGCTGCTGCTCTACACGGACGGCGCCTGCGAGGCCCGGCCACGGCCTGGCAAGAACGGCGGCCCGGCCCGTCCCATGTTCGGCGAGGAGGAGCTGGCCCGGACCCTCGCCGACTGCCACGGACTGGACGCGGCGGCCACCATCGACCACATCGCGGCGGCGCTGGCGGCCCGCCACGACGGCTGGGCGAGCGACGACACGGCCCTGCTGGCCCTGCGGGTCCCCGACCGGACCTGACCGCCGACCGCCGGGCGGCGGTCAGCCTTCCGTGACGCGGATGATCGTTCTGCCGGGCGCCCGCTTGTCGCGACTGCCGCTGTCCTGACCGAACGCGGCGGCGGCCTCGGCCAGCGGCCGCACCGCCCCGACGAGCGGCTTGAGCCGCCCGTCCCTTACCCGCCGGGCGAGGTCCGTGAGCACGCGACGGTCGGGTTCGACGACGAAGAAGACGGCCCGGCCGTCGCGGGGGCGGACGGTCACCGGCCGGGCGATGGTGACGAGCGTGCCGCCTGCCCGCACCAGCGCGGCCGAGCGGTCGAGGATGTCGCCGCCGATCACGTCGAACACCACATCCACCTCCTCGACGTCCTCAAGGCGCTCGTTCTGGAGGTCCACGAAGGTGTCGACGCCCAGGCCGACCGCCATGTCACGGGCGTCGGTCCGGCCCGTGCCGATGACCCGGGCGCCCACCTCGCGGGCGAGCTGCACGGCAACGGATCCGACGCTGCCTGCCGCGCCGTGGACCAGCACCGTCTGGCCGGGGGCCAGCCGGGCGTGGTCGAAGAGGGCCTGCCAGGCGGTGAGTCCGGAGATCGGCAGGGCCGCCGCCGTGGTGTGGTCGAGATCGGCGGGGAGCGGGGCGAGGTTGCGGGCCTCCACTGCGGTGTACTCGGCCAGCGAACCGTCACGGGTCCAGTCGGCCAGACCGAAGACGCGCTGACCGACCGTCAGCCCTGTCGTGCCGTAGCCCAGTTCGGCGACGACACCGGACAGCTCGTGCCCGGGCACGCTGGGGGTACGGTCACGCCCGGCCCGGTCGGTCCAGCTGGCGGGCCAGGCCAGCTCGCCCGGCGTGAATCCGGCCGCGTGGACGCGCACGATCACGTCGTTCTCCGCGGCGTGCGGATACGGCAGATCGGTCAGGGTGAAGCCGCCGACGCCGGCGTCACGGTCCTGGACGGTGATGGCTCGCATGCGTCATTCCTCCGGGTCGGGGGCTGTCACCGACGACCGTACGTCGCGTGAGCCTCCCGCACGCCGCACACGGGGCGGACTTCTCGCGCGATGGCCCGAATGGCGTCTGTCGGTGTGTCAGGGGAGTGACGATCCGGGGGTACGTGCGCCGCCGGGCGCCCGCGCGCCCCTCGGTAGGATCCCCGGCAGGCGCCGACCGCGGGAAGCGGGACAACGAGCGCCGACTCAGCCGGATTTCACCCCCGGTTGCGCCCGGTGCGACAGCGCGGGGAACGGCGACCGGAACACCAAGTGAGTGGAGAGCCAGTCATGCGTGGAGGCAGCATAGCGGTCGTCGGCGGCAGCATAGCGGGGTGCGCCGCGGCCCTGGCGGCGTCGCGCGGCGGAGCCGGGGAGATCACCGTCTTCGAGCGCGCCGATGCCCAACTCCGCGACAGGGGGGTGGGTATCGCCCTCCAGAGCGACCGGTACGACGAGCTGCGGGACGCCGGGTACGTGGCGCCCGAGATGCCCTGGGCGCCGCTGACCCGGCGGGTGTGGACCGTACGCGACGGCGAAGCGCGGCACGGCAGGGCCCTCGGTGAGCAGCCGTTCCCCTTCCGCGCCTACAACTGGGGTTCGCTGTGGAGCGAGTTGCGCCGCCGCGTGCCCGAGGACGTCTCCTACCGCTCCGGCGCCGTGGTGACCGGTCTGGAACCGGACGACGAGGGTGTGACGCTGCGACTCGCCGACGGCCACGCGGAGCACTTCGACGCCGTGATCGGCGCCGACGGGTACCGTTCCGTCGTCCGTGAGGCCATGTTCCCCGGCGCCGGCGCGACGTACGCCGGCTACATCGGCTGGCGCGGTACGTCGCGGGACACCTCAGGTCTCCCCTCGGACGGCCACGACGCGCACAACATCGTCTTCCCCGGCGGCCATTGCATGGCCTACCGCATCCCGGACGGCTCCGGCGGCCACCTGCTCAACTGGGTGCTCTACACCGAGCCCCCGCAGGTCGACGGCCTCCACCCCGACCTCAAGACCCCCACCTCCCTGCCGCCCGGCCGGCTCAACTCGCAGCTCACCGCGCACCTGCGCGACCTCGTCGCCGAGCACTTCCCGCCGTACTGGGCGGAGAAGGTCCTCGGCACGCCCGCCGAGACGACCTTCATCCAGCCCATCTACGACCTGGAGGTGCCGCACTACACCTCGGGGCGGATGGTGCTCGTCGGCGACGCCGCCAGCGTCGCCCGGCCACACATCGGCGCCGGCAGTGTGAAGGCGCTCCAGGACGCCACCGCGCTGGAGGCCGCCCTGGTGGCCGGGGGCAGTTGGAAGGAGGCCCTGGAGAGGTACGACGTGAACCGGGGCGCCGTGGGGTCGGCGATGGTCGCGCTCGCGCGGCGGATGGGCAGCGCGCAGGTGGAGAACACCCCCGACTGGTCCGCCATGGGCCAGCCGGAGTTCGAGGCGTGGTGGCAGGACCAGAACAGCGGCTCCGACCGGCGCAGCGGCTTCGGCGGCCACAGCATGAAGACCAAGTAGCCCTCGGCGCAGGCCGGGTGCGGTGGTCGGTGACGCCGCACCCGGGCCCACATACGGGTGCGGGGCCGGGTCCGGGTGCGCATGCGCACTGCCTGCCGCGCGTGGATCAGCCTGCCTGCGGGGCCAGTTCGAGTGCGGCGTGCAGCTCGGTGGCGTCGGTACGGGCGTCCGCGCCGTCGAGCCGTAGCGTCATCCGTCCCGAGGTCAGCACCGTGATCGTACGGGCGCACTCGACCGCCCGCGCCGGGCTGGGCGACACCAGCAGGACGGCGATGCCCTCGTCCGCCAGCGTGACGACCAGCTCGTGCACCTGCTGGACGAGTGCGGGCGCGAGGCCTTCCGTCGGCTCGTCGAGCAGCAGCACGCTCGGCGAGCCGAGCAGCGCGCGGGCGAGTGCCAGCATCTGCTGTTCGCCGCCGGACAGATCCGCCCCCCGGTTGTCGCGGCGCTCGCCGAGCCGGGGCAGCAGTTCCAGGACGCGCGCGGGGGTCCACACGCTGGGGCGCGTGGTGTCGCCACGGCGCGGCGGACGGTGCGACAGCCGCAGGTGTTCCGCGACGGTGAGCCCGGCGAACACGCGGCGGCCCTGCGGTACGAGACCGATCCCGGCGCGGGCGATCAGGTGCGCGGGCTGCCCCGTCACGTCCCGGCCGTCGAGCCGTACGGTGCCCGCGCTGGGGCGCATCAGCCCCGCGACGGTGTGGACGAGCGTGGTCTTGCCGGCGCCGTTGTGACCGACGACGGCATGGACCGTGCCTGCGGCCACCGACAGGTCGAGACCGTGCAGGACGGTGCCGCCGTGGTAGCCGGCGGTCAGACCGGAGAGTTCGAGCATCGGGGGTCCGTCATCCTCTCTCGTCTGCGGGAGCGGCGGACACATCGGCCTTCGGATCGGTCTGGTAGACGTCGCGCACCTCGGGGTGCGCGAGCGCTTCCTGCGTCGGTGCGGTGACGACCACTCGTCCCGCCGCCAACACCGTCACGGTCGAGGCGAGTTGGGCCACGACCTCGACATGGTGCTCGACCAGGATGATCGCGACGTCTGCCGGCAGCCCGCCGAGGATGCCGAGCAGCCGCCCGATGTCACCGTCCGTCAGCCCCGCGGCCGGCTCGTCCAGGAGCAGCAGGCGCGGCTCGCCCGCCAGCGCCGCGGCGAGGTCGAGCATCCGGCGCTGTCCGTGCGAGAGCGTGGCGGCCGGCTGGTGAGCGATGTCGGCGAGACCGACGGCCTCCAGACGGCGGAGCGCGGACTCGGCGTGCAGCCGCAGCCGGGACGGGCTGCGCCAGGCACCGCGGCGCTTCGGGTGGTGCGGCCAGCCGGCCAGTACGACGTTGTCCAGCACCGTCAACTCGGGTATGACCACGGGCTGCTGGAAGCTGCGGGCGATCCCGAGACGGCTGCGCCGGGCGGTGGACTTGCGCGTGACGTCCGTACCGCCGAGGACGATCGTGCCCTGGTCGGGCTTGTCCGTACCCGCGATGAGATTCAGCAGGGTGGTCTTGCCCGCGCCGTTGGGGCCGATCACGGCGTGCCGGGCGCCGGCCGGAAGCCGCAGGCTGACGTCGTCGACGGCGGTGAGACTGCCGTACCTGCGGGTGAGTCGGGTCAGCTCCAGCACCGGATGCGCCGGTGCGTCGGCCGATACCTCGATCGGTGCGTCGGTCGGTGCGGACGTCATGAGGAGACCTTCCCGGCGAGGGTCGGGGTGGCCGCGTCCTGCGACCCGCCGCGCCTCGATGCGCCGCGCAGACCGGCGAGGCCGCGGGGCAGCAGGTACACGGCGGCGACGAACAGCGCGCCGAGCAGCAGCGGCCCGTGTCCCGGCCATGAACTGGCCACCCAGTCCCGGGTGGCGACGATCAGGCCGGCGCCCAGCAGGGCGCCGATCACGGACGTCGAACCGCCGATGACGACCGCGAGCAGCGCGAAGGCGGCGATCTCGAAGCCCACGTCGGCGGGTGAGAGGTACTGCTGGACGGTGACCATCAGCGAGCCGCCGACGCCCGCGAGCGCGCCCGCGCAGATGTGCGCCACCAGCAGATACCGTCCCACCGGATGCCCGGAGGCGCGCATGCGTGCCTCCGCGCTCCTGGTGCCGGTCAGCAACTTCCCCGCAGGGGACCGCAGTACGAACAGGGTGACGGCCACGGCGACGACGGCGACGACGAGCGCGTAGTTGTAGACCTGGCTCTCGTCGGTCATCCCCTCCCCGCCCCACAGCGCCTGCGTGGACGGGAAGCCGACGAGACCGTCGGCGCCACCGGTGACGGACTTGAACTGGTTGATGACCGCGCTACTCAGCTCGCCGATGGCGAGCGTGATCATCAGTACGGTCGTGCCGCGTGCCCGGATGACGGCTGGCCCGGTCGCCAGGGAGAAGACCGCGGCGGCGAGCGCCGAGAGGACGACCTGGACCGGGCCCATGTTCCACCCGGCGTCGGCGAGGTTCGCCGTGGCGTACGCGCCGACGGCGAACGGCGCGGTCTGGCCCAGCGTGGGCAGCCCCGCGTACCCCGTGAGGATGGTGACACTGACCGCGAGCAGCCCCAGGGCGAGGGCGGACCCGGCCAGCGTGATGCTGTACGCGTCGAGCATCCCCGGCAGCGCGATCAGCAGGACGAGCAGAACGAGCAGCGGAGCGGCCTGCCGCCACGCGCCCCCGCCCGGAAGCCGGTTGAGGGCGGCGAAGGGACCCACGCGCTTGACGGCCGGTCCGGACGGCGCGGGCGGCTCGGCCGGTCCGGACGGCTCGTGCGGCGAGACCGCAGGTACCGAACTCGCCTGTGCGGGAACGACAGTTGACCGACGCGACCGCAGCCGTCCGGCCAACTGCCGCCGGAGCCGCGCCACCGGGTCCGCCGACGGTCCCTCCGGGCCGTGCACGGTCGCCGGTTCCGCGAGGCGGGAGCGGAGTACCAGCACGGCCGCCATCGCGGCGAAGAGCAGGTAGGGCGCGAGGTCGGGAGCGATCGAGACGCCCAGGGTCTGGACCTCGCCCACGGCGATCGCCGCGAGGAGCGTCGCCCACAGCGAGCGCAGCCCGCCGAGGACGACCACCACGAGGGACAGCATCAGCACGTTCTCGGACGTACCGGGCCCGGGGCCGATGATCGGCGCCCCGAGCACACCCGCCGCACCGGCCAGCGCACCCGCCGCCGCGAGGACGCCGGTGTGCACCGCCCGGGGGTTGTGGCCCGTGGCCGCCAGCATCTGCGGGTCGTCGGCGGCGGCGCGTACCGCGGCGCCGACCCGGGTCCTGGTCAGCACCCAGGTACCGAACGCGGCGAGGACCAGCGCCATCACGATGAAGCAGAGCCGGTACGCGGGGTACCGGTGGCCCAGCAGCGTCACCGACGAGTCGAGCGCCTCGGGGACGCGGACGGGGAGCTCGTCCGCCCCGAAGAACTGGATGAGCAGATCACCGCCGATCAGGGCGAGCCCGAACGTCAGCAGTGCTTGCGCGAGATGCCCACGCCGGGCGAGCGGTGCGGTCGCGGCGGAGAGACCCGCCCCGGCCGCGCACGCCGCCGCGGTCCCGGCGGCCAGCCCGAGGGCCAGACCGCCCCAGGTCCCGTCGCTCAGCTCGGCTCCCGTGTACGCGCCGATGGCGTACAGCGTGCCGTGCGACAGGTTCAGCACCCCCGCGGTGCCGAAGGCGAGACTCAGGCCGGCGGCGACGACGAACAGCAGCAGCCCGTAGGCCACTCCGTCCACCGCCGGCATGAGGTGGGCATCGATGGATCCCATGTCAGCCGCCGAGCGTCGCCAGGTCCTGCACCACGACGTTGGCGAGCTGGTCACCGTCGGGCCGTACCTGACGCAGGTACCAGGACTGCACGGGCGAGTGCGCCTTGTCGCCGAACTCCCAGGCGCCGCGCGGGCTGTCGATCTGGCCCAGGCCGCCGATGGCCTTGTTGATGGTCTGCGGCGTGACGTCGCCCTTCTTCGCCGCGTCGGCTATCGCCTTGTCCAGGACGGAAGCGGCGTCGTACGAAGCCATCGCGTACGTGGTGGGCTGCGAGTCGTGCTCGGCCGTCCAGTCGGCGACGAACGTACGGTTGGCCTGGTTGTCCAGGTCCGCCGCGTAGTTCAGGACCGAGTAGATGCCCTTCGCCGCGGGGCCCTGCGCCTGGAGCACGCTGCCCTCGGTGACGAAGGCCGTGTACAGCGGCAGGTCGGCGACGTCGGACTGCGCGTACTGCTTGGCGAAGTCGATCGCGGCCTTACCGGCGTAGAAGCTGTACACCGCCTTGGCGTCGGACTGCGCGATCTTCGCGAAGTACGGCATGAAGTTGGTGGTCTGCGGGAACGGCGTCCAGGCGGTCTTCCCGTCCGGGTTGGCGAGCTTGCCGCCGATGCGCTTGTACTCGTCGGTGAAACCGCGCAGTTCGTCGTAGCCGCCCTGGTAGTCAGGGCCGATCGCGTAGACCGGTCCGTTGACCTTCTCCTTGACGTACGGGGCGATGGCCTTGCCCGGCTCGTCGGACAGGAAGCTCGTCGTCCAGACGTAGCTGAGGTCCTTGATGGGCGGCCGGGCGTTCGACCCCAGGAAGGGGATCTTGGCCTGGTCGACCAGCGGCATCACCGCGGCGACCGAACCACCACTGACGAGACCCGTCAGGACGTCGACCTTGTCCTTCTTCACCAGCTTGGTGGTCGCGGGCACCGCGGTGGGCGGGCCGTCGCCCTCGTCCGCCACGAGCAGTTCGACCTTGCGGCCGCCCAGCTTGTTGTCGTGGGTGTCGAGGTAGAGCTTGAAGCCGGCCTCAAGCTCGGTGCCGACCGGCTTGTACGTGCCGGACAGGGAGGCCACCAGGCCGACCTTCACGGTGTCGTCGTCGCCGGCGGCGCTGTTGCCGCTGCACCCGCTCGCGGCCGCCAGACCGAGGACGAGGACGGTGGCGCCGACCGGCCGGAATCTACGGCGGCGTGAAGGGGATATGTCGAAGAACATGAAAGCTCTCATCAGGTGGAGGGGGCGGGACAGCTCGTACGGATGGTGCGGTCGTACGGTGAAGCGGCTACGGAGGCGGCCCTGCGGTCAGCCGGGCAGCGTGCTCGGGTCGCGGACCTGGGGCGACAGCGAGTCGCCCACCTGGTTGATCAGTTCGGACATCATGTAGCTGACCTCACCGATGTCCGCGTCCCTGGTGGTGGTCACCAGCAGGGAGGCACCGCTGGAGACGGCCATCGAGAACATGTAGCCGCCCTCCATCGCGGTGAGGCTGTGCTCGACGGGATCGGTGTTCGTCAAGTGCGCAGCGGCGGACAGCAGGTTGACCACACCTGAGGAGATGGCGGCCAGCCGGTCGGCGTCGTCCTGGCTCACCCCGGTGTAGGCCAGGGCCAGTCCGTCCACGGACACGGCGATGGCCGAGGAGATCTCCGGGATGCGTCCGGCGAAGCCGCTCAGTATCCAGCTGAGGTCGGTGGGTGAGGTCATTTCTTGCTCCGTTCGGTGTCGGCGTCGCTGGCGGAGCGCCCGCGGTTCGTACTCCTGCTGATCCCCTGGGTGTATGCCGCCAGGACATCAGAGACCTGCCGGGAGTCCCGGCGGCGGGGTGACGGCCTCGGTGTGGCGGCTGCCGAACGCGGTTCGGCACTGTCCTTGTTGCCCAAGGTGGGCCATTGCTGCGGGGTGTTGCGCTGCCGCAGCGGCAGTCCCGAGGAGCTGACGCCGGCGACACGCGAGACCGGTTCGTCGCGCACCGGGTCGCGCACGGGGCGCGCGGCGGGCGGGGGGCCCTGGCGGACTCCGCCCTGGTACCCGCCGGACGCCTGGCCGCCGGCCCCTTGGCCGGGCGGACGGCCGCCCACGGGCGTACCACCGGCGCCGGCTCCGACCCCGGCCCCGACGGGGGCGCCGGGCCGTTCGGGCGTACGCAGGGGACCGTTCGGCCGCTCGGGCATACCGGCGGACGAGCCGTTCCGGTTGTTCGGGTCGTTCGGATTGTTCCGGCCGGGCCGGTTGTTCGGGTTGTTCTGGTCGTTCGGATTGTTCTGGTCGGGCCAACCGCCGCCTCCGGCGGGCTGCCTGCGGCCGTTCTGGCCCGGCGCCGCGATGGGCCGGGGCGCCTCGTAGCGCACCTGGTTGCCGCGGTCGTCCTGGTCACGGTCCTCGCCGAACATGCCCTGCGGCGCGGACGGCGCCGTCTGCGGCAGCGTGGCCAGCACGTTGGACGGCAGGGTGACTTCGGCGATCGTGCCGGGGCCGGACGAGTCGCGCAGTTCGACGACGATGCCGTGCCGCGCGGCGAGCCGCGACACCACGTGCAGGCCCATGGACCGTACGTCGCCGATGCCCGCCTGCGGCGCGCGCAGCGCGGCGTTGTGCACGGCGCGGCGCTCGGCCTTGATGCCGACGCCCTCGTCCACGATCTGTACGACGGCCCGGTCGGACAGCCGCCAGACGGCGACCCCGACCTGCTTGTCGGGCGGCGAGAACCGCGTGGCGTTGTCGAGGAGTTCGGCCAGGATGTGCGCCACGTCGTGCACGGCGCGGGCGGCGATGCCGATCCCCGCCTCGATGACGCCGAGCGACACCCGGTCGAAGCGCTCGATCTGCTGCGCGGCGGCCACGACGACGGTGGAGCACTCGATGTCGCTCGCGCGCACCCGGGCGTTCCCGTAACCGCCCAGCACCAGCAGGTTGTTGGTGTTGCGCTCCATGCGGATGGCGAGGTGGTCGAGGGCGAAGAGCGTCTTCATACGCTCGGGGTCGGCCTCGTCACGCTGCACCGCGTCCAGCTCGGACACCATAACGGTGGTCAACTGCGCGCCCCTTCGGGCGACACGGACCAGCGTCTCGGCGAACTGCTCGTGGATGTGGGCCTGTTGCGCGGCCAGCCGGACGGCTTCGTGGTGGACGGCGTTGAACGCCTCGCCGACCTCGCCGATCTCGTCGTCACCCGTGGTCTTGACCGGGTTGCCGGTCCGCGCGGCCATCTCCTCGGGCGATGCGGATCTCAGCGCGCCGGGCTGGGACAGCTCCGTCATCACGGCGGGCAGCCCGGTATGGGCGACCTCGTGGGCGGCGTTACGCAGGTCACGCAGCCGGCGGATCATGACGCGGCCCAGCCGGATGGCGACGAAGACGGCGCCGAACAGGGTCAGCAGCACCAGGGCGGCTTCGGCCCCCGCCGTCCACAGGAGCGTGGAGCGCTCCTCCTTGACCGTCGCGTAGACGGCCGCGTCGATCTGCTTCTCCACGTCGCCCAGCAGGGACAGCCGGTCGGTGGACGCCTTCTGCCAGGCCTTCGGCGTGACGTCGATGTCCTGGCTCGTGCCCGTACGGCCGATCTTGTCCTCGAGTCGCCGGGCCTCCAGCGCCTTCGGACCGGACAGCGTGCGCTCCAGCCAGGTCCGCCACTCGGCGGGGCCGAGGTCGTAGAGGACGCCGATCGACTCGGTGTAGCCCAGCTGACCGCCCTCGAACGTCCGCTGCGAGGCGGTCGTGAAGCCGCCGGCGGACTGCGCCCGCATGACCGTGACCTGGTCCTGGGCCCGGTACTCGGCCGCCTTGGACAGGGCGGCAGCGGCCCGGATCTGGTCCGCGATGTCGGCGTCGACGCCGTCGGCCTGCGCGATGCCGTCGCGGTAGTTGTTCAGGTCGGCGATCACGATGCGGTAGCCGAAGGCGAGCGCGGAGATGGTGCTGGTGCCGGAGCGCACCTGGGCCCGCAGGGCGGGCATCTCGTCGATGAAGCGCTGGATACGGTCCAGGGCCCCCTGCGCGCTGCCCGGCACCTCGGTCAGCTTCCGGGCGTCCTTACGGAAGTCGGCGACGCTCTTGTCGGTCTTGGTGGTACTTACTCGAAACTCATCCAAATCTCCCTGCTTGGAGACAAGCGCGGTGGCTGCGACCCGCTCGCTCTGAAGCTGACGGGTCAACTCTCCCGCGCTGGCCGCGAC
Organism: Streptomyces sp. NBC_00370; assembly: GCF_036084755.1. Taxonomy (NCBI): domain Bacteria; kingdom Bacillati; phylum Actinomycetota; class Actinomycetes; order Kitasatosporales; family Streptomycetaceae; genus Streptomyces; species Streptomyces sp. NBC_00370. The sequence continues at coordinate 4,805,348 of NZ_CP107968.1, read as the reverse complement.
ATCGACCATCGCGGTCAGCCGGTTGGCCTGGACCGCCTGGTCGGTCGCCGGCGCGAGTGCCAGCACCGAGAAGGTGACCGCCACGGTGAGAGGCGCGGTGACCAGCAGGACGAGACGACGATTGATTTTCACTGGGCGGCTCCGTTGCCGGAACCACTGCCGAGTATCGGTGTCAACGCAGATACCTGTTAACGGGTCGTGGGGTGTCGCTGAGGTCTCCGGTCATGGTGCTCACGGTGCGGATGAGGCCCCAGTGGCGCGGCTTGATCTTAAGCCGTAGCACGTAACCACAGACGCGTCACAGGCGAAAAATGTCCGGTCACACCAGAACAAAGTCGATCCAACACGGTCACCGGCGCGACGGCAACAACCCGGCCCGGGACGCGGCCAATTAGCCGAAACAGTCCACCAAACCCCCTTTGACCAGGGGTCGGACACTTCGCGACGCCACCACAGAGGCCCGACCGAACGCTCACGAACCGCTCCGGCGCGGCGACTTGACTGCCCGTCCACGTCTGTCGGGTCGTTGCAGAATGGTTAGATTCGCTAGCGCAACGTGTCCTCTCATACCTCCAATTTCAGTCACACCGGAACAAGAGAACTTCCCCTCCCCCACCGCGTGCGGGACCCTGCGACAGAGGCAGCGACCGACCCTGTCGGACCACGGGAGAGGACCGAGGATGGCGAACTCCGGCGCGGGGCAGCAGCGGTGGCACTTCTCCCCCGGCACCCGCGCGATCTCGGCACCGTCCGCGGCGGACGGCGGCGTATACGTCAGCAGCGGATCCGACGTGTACGCGGTGGACGCGGCCACCGGCGAGCAACGCTGGAGCTTCACCTCGGGCAGTGACCGGACCGGGACGACCCACCCGACGGTGGCCGACAGCACGGTGTACTTCGGCACCGACCACGGGGACGGCCGGGTGTACGCCCTGGACGCGGCGACAGGACACCCGCGCTGGAAGACCACCACCGGCGCCCCCATGAGGTCAACACCCCTGATGGCCGACGGCACGCTCTACGTGGGCGGCGAAAAGGGCCTGCACGCCCTCGACGCCACCACCGGCCACCAGCGCTGGGAGTTCACCCCCTGCCAGGTATCCCCGCGCCCGGCAGCGGCCGACGGCGTGCTGTACGTCCACGCAGGCCAGCGCGCCGGCGGCGGCCTCTACGCCCTGGACGCCGCCACCGGCCGGCAGCACTGGCGGTTCACCACAGGCCGCGAATGGGGCGAAGGCTCAGGCCCGGCGGTAGCGGACGGAACCGTCTACGTCGGCAGCGGAAGCAGCCTGTACGCGGTGGACGCCCACACCGGCCACCAGAAATGGGAGTTCCGCACGAGCCACTACGTCACCGCGTCCCCGGTGGTCACGAACGGCCTCGTCTACTGCGGAAGCTGGGACAACCACCTGTACGCGGTGGAAGCCGCCACCGGAGAACCCCGCTGGAAGTTCCCCACAGACGGCGCGGTGGCATCCCCCGCAGTCGTCTCCGACGGCCTGGTCCACTTCGGCAGCTGGGACTTCACCCTCTACGCGGTCGACGCAGCCACCGGCGACCTGCACTGGAAGTTCCCCGCCACCGACTGGGTGAACGCCCCGGCGACCATGGACGGCCTGACCTACCTGGCCACCCGAAACGGCCACCTCTACGCCGTACAGTAGAAAAACCCCAAGCAAAAGCCCCAGGTCACGGCGAGTGAGTCCTGGGGCTTCCACAGAGCCGCCTTCGGGATTCGAACCCGAGACCTACGCATTACGAGTGCGTTGCTCTGGCCAACTGAGCTAAGGCGGCATGCCGTCTGCACCATGGTGCGATCAGCAGCGACGCCAAGTCTACACAGTTTCGAGGGGTGGTCCGTACACGTCCATCTTGGGGGCCTTTGGGCAGGTCAGGAGCACTTTTTGTGCGCTGCCGGGGGTGTGCCCTCCAGGAGGTAGGTGTTGATCGCCGTGTCGATGCAGTCGCTGCCGCGGCCGTAGGCCGTGTGGCCGTCGCCGTTGTAGGTGAGGAGGGTGCCGGAGGAGAGCTGGGCGGCGAGGGACTGGGCCCATTTGTAGGGGGTCGCCGGGTCGCGGGTGGTGCCGACCACGACGATCGGGGCCGCGCCGTCGGCTGTGATGCGGTGCGGGGTGCCGGTGGCCTTGGTGGGCCAGTAGGCGCAGTTCAGGGAGGCCCAGGCGAAGCCTTCGCCGAAGACCGGGGACGCCTTCTCGAACGACGGGATCGCGGCCTCGACGTCCTTGGGGGTGGCGAAGGCCGGCGGCAGGTCGAGGCAGTTCACGGCGGAGTTGGCGAACATCAGGTTCGCGTAACTGCCGTTGCTCTGGCGCTCGTAGTACGAGTCGGCCATGGCGAGGAGCGCGGCTCCGTCGCCGGACATCGCGCTGGTGAGCGCGTCGCGCAGCTGCGGCCAGGCCGACTCGTCGTACATGGCCTCGATCACCCCCGTGGTGGCGAGGGACTCCCCCAGCTTGCGGCTCTGGCCGGTCGGGATCGGCTTGGCGTCCAGGGTGTGGAAGAACGACTTCATCCGCGTCGAGGCGTCGGCCGCGGACTTCGTGCCCAGGGGGCAGTCGCTCTTCTTGACGCAGTCGTCGGCGAAGGACGTGAAGGCCGTCTCGAAGCCCGCGGTCTGGTCGCGGTTGAGTTCGCGGGCCGGGAGGGACGGGTCCATCGCGCCGTCGAGGACAAGCCGGCCGGTGTTCTTGGGGAACAGGCCCGCGTACGTCGCGCCGAGGAAGGTGCCGTACGAGGCGCCGACGTAGGAGAGCTTCTTGTCGCCCAGCGTCTGCCGGAAGATGTCCATGTCACGGGCGGCGTCGACGGTGGAGACGTGCGGGAGGATCTTGGCCGACCGCTTCTCGCAGCCCTGGGCGAACTTCTTGAAGGCCGCCGACAGCGCCGTGGTCTCGGCCTGGTCGTCGGGGGTCTGGTCGACCTGGGTGTAGGCGTCCATCTCCTTGCCGGTGAGGCATTCGACGGGAGCGCTGCGGGCGACGCCGCGCGGGTCGACGGCCGCCATGTCGTACCGGGCGCGGATCTGGGCCGGGTAGCCGATGCCCGCGTACCCCGTGAGGTAGTCGATGGCCGAGCCGCCGGGGCCACCCGGGTTGACGAGGAGGGAGCCGAGGCGTTTGCCGGGGCCCGTCGCCTTCTTGCGGGCCACCTTCAGGTCGATCTCGGCGCCGGACGGCTTCGCGTAGTCGAGCGGGGCCTTCAGCGTGGCGCACTGGAAACCCGAGGGGCCGCACGAGCGCCAGTCGAGCTTCTGGTCGTAGTACTTCTTCAGGGCCGCCTGGTCCACGGGGCCCGCCCCGCCCTCCGGTGCCGCGCTGCCGGCCGACGCCGTGCCCGAAGCGGCGCCGGACGCCGTGTCGGAGGCCGACGCCTTCGGCGAGGAACTGCCCGAGCTGCAGCCGGAGATGAGCAGGCCGACCGCGACGACGGCCGTGGCGGAGGAACGGAACAGGCGCCTGGTGTCCATCAGCGGAGCCTAACCGCCCCGGCCGGTCCGCCGCCCGCCGGAACTCCTCGTACGGGTGAGCGGGACGGCGCAAGCATCTGGCACGCGGTCAGCCCGCGCGCAGGGACACCGCCATCGACTCCACCGCCAGCAGAGGTGCCACATTGCGGTCCAGCGCCTGGCGACAGGCGACGACCGCCTCTATCCGGCGCAGCGTGCGCTCGGGGGTGGAGTCGCGGGCGACCCGGTCCAGCGCGTCCCGTACGTCCTCGTTTGCGAGCTGGACCTTCGAGCCGACCTGGATGGCCAGCACGTCCCGGTAGAAGCCCGTGAGGTCGGTGAGGGCGAGATCGAGGCTGTCGCGCTGCGTACGGGTCGAACGGCGCTTCTGACGGTCGGCCAGCTCCTTCATCGCGCCGGCCGTGCCGCGCGGCATCCGGCCGCCCGCCGACGCGCCGAGGGCCGCCTTCATGTCCTCGGTCTCCTTGACGTCGACGTCCTCGGCGACCTGCTTCGCGTCTTCCGTCGCCGCGTCGATCAGCTCCTGTGCCGCCCGGAGGCAGCCGCCGATGTCCGCGACCCGCAGCGGGAGTTTCAGTACTGTGGCGCGCCGGGCGCGGGCCCGCTCGTCGGTGGCGAGGCGGCGGGCCCTGCCGATATGGCCCTGGGTGGCGCGCGCCGCCGCATGGGCGGCGTCGGGCTCGATGCCGTCCCGTCTGATCAGGACGTCGGCGACAGCGTCGACCGGCGGGGTACGCAGGACGAGATGGCGGCAGCGGGAGCGGATCGTCGGCAGCACGTCCTCCAGGGAGGGCGCGCAGAGCAGCCAGACCGTGCGGGGCGCGGGCTCCTCGACGCCTTTCAGCAGGACGTTGCCCGCGCCTTCGGTGAGGCGGTCGGCGTCCTCCAGGATGTTGACCTGCCAGCGCCCTCCCGCGGGGGAGAGCCCGGCGCGGCGGATCAGCTCGCGGGTCTCCTTCACGCCGATGGACAGCAGGTCCGTGCGGATGATGTCGACGTCCGCATGCGTGCCGATCAGGCTCGTATGACAGCCGTCGCAGAATCCGCAGCCCGGCTCGCCGCCGAGCGCACGGTCCGGGCTCGTGCACTGGAGGGCGGCGGCGAAGGCACGGGCGGCGGTGGAGCGCCCCGACCCCGGCGGGCCCGTGAACAGCCAGGCGTGCGTCATCTTGGACGCCTCGGGCGGTGCGGTGCCCTGGGCCTCCGCCGTCACCCTGGCGTCGGCGTCACGGGCGGCGGCGGCGAGCGTGTCCCGGACCCGGTCCTGTCCGACCAGGTCGTCCCAAACGGTCATCCGCCGTCACCGCCTCCGCGCGTCATGTCCTTGCTGGATTCGTTGCTGGATCCATTGTGCGGGCGGGGTCTGACAATCAGCGGCGGCGGCCACGCCGTCCCCCGGTGTCCTCCTCGTCGTCGTGCGGGCCCAGCAGCTCGTCGGCCAGGGTCGGGAGGTCGTCCAGGGGAGTCTCCTCCGCCCAGTCGGAGCGGCGGCGGGGCGACGGCTGGGCCGCCTGCGCCGACTGCGCCGGATCGATCTGCGGCAGCTCCCTGGTCCGGTCGTTGCCGCCGTCCGCGGGCTCGGCCGCGCCGTGCTGCGCGGCACCCTGCTGCGCCGCGTCGTCGCGGAAAAAGCCGTGCGGAACCCGGTCCGCCGGGTCGGTGTCCCGCCCGGCAGCGGAAGCCGCGGCAGGGCCAGACGTAGGAGCGGCGGCCGACGACGGTACGGGCGGCAGCTTGGCCGTCTCGTCCACCGACCTGTCGGACGCCGACCGGTCGGACGCCGACCCCGACCCAGACCCCGACCCGCCGGGCTTGCGGCCCGGCTCAGGACTGCCCTGCGCGCCGCTCTCCGGCGCGTCCGTGATCTGCGGCATCACCGTCGTCTCGGCGTCGTCCGGCCGCGTCGCGTCGGGCCGTACCGCCGGGACCTCCTGCGTCACATCGTCCGGAGCGACACTCCGCTCACCGGCGCCCGGCTTGCCGGCATCCCGCTCACCGGCGGCCGGCTTGTCCTTGCTCCGCTCGTCCGCCGCCCGCTTCTCAGCCGCTGCCTGCCTCTCGGCCGCTGCCGCAGCCGCAGCGGCGGCCGACTCCTCGGCGAGCCGCCGTGCCTCCTCGGCACGCAGCAGCGCCTGCTCCGCCCTGCGCTGCTTCTCCAGCCGGCGCTCCTCGGCCTCGGCGCGCAGCTTGGCCTCTTCCTCGGCCTGCTTCCTGAGCCGCGCCTGCTCCGCCTCGTACGCCTGCTCCTCGGCCTCCCGGCGCCTGCGGTCCTCCTCGGCCTGCTGACGGGCTTCCTCCGCCCGCTGCCTGGCCTCCTCCGCCTGCCGTTCGGCCTCGCGCTGCCGCGCCTCCTCCAGCTCGCGGCGCTTACGCTCCTCCTCCTCGGCGCGGAGCTTGGCGAGCTGCGCCTGCCGCTCGCGCTCCAGCCGCTCCTCCTCCGCCTTGCGCGCCGCCTCTTCCTCGGCGCGCCTGCGGGCCTCCTCGATCGCGGCCTTCCGCGCGTCCTCCTGGGCCTGGATCTCGGCTTCGGACAGCGGCAGCATCTGGTCGAGGCGGTGCCGTACGACGGTGGAGACAGCGCCCGGCTCCTGGGCGCCGTCCACCACGAGATAGCGGCCGGGGTCGGCGGCGGCCAGGGTCAGGAAGCCGGTCCGCACCCGCTGGTGGAACTCGGCGGGCTCGGACTCCAGCCGGTCAGGCGCTTCGGTGAAGCGCTCGCGCGCCGCCTCGGGCGAGACGTCGAGCAGCACCGTCAGGTTCGGTACGAGTCCCGCCGTGGCCCAGCGCGAGATCCGGGCGATCTCGATCGGTGACAGGTCCCGGCCCGCGCCCTGGTAGGCCACGGACGAGTCGATGTACCGGTCGGAGATGACGATCGCGCCGCGCTCCAGGGCGGGGCGTACGACCGAGTCGACGTGCTCGGCGCGGTCCGCCGCGTACAGCAAAGCCTCCGCGCGGTTCGAAAGACCCGCGCTCGACACGTCGAGCAGGATCGTGCGCAGCCGCTTGCCGACCGGGGTCGCGCCGGGCTCGCGCGTGACGACCACTTCGTGGCCCTTCGCGCGGATCCATTCGGCGACGGCCTCGACCTGCGTCGACTTGCCGGCCCCGTCCCCGCCCTCTATCGCGAGGAAGAAGCCGGTCGCCGCGGGTGCCTGCACCGGGTCGGCGCCGCCGCGCAGCGCGTCCCGCAGGTCGTGGCGCAGCGGCACGCCGGAGCGGTCGTCCGTCTTGGCGAGGACGACGGCGGCGACGGGCAGCAGCAGCGCGCCGACCAGCATCAGGGTGAAGGCGGCTCCGCCGTGGGCGAAGACGAAGTCACCGTTGGCGAGGCGGTGCGGGCCGATCGCGGCGGCGACCAGCGGGGCGATGACGACGCCCAGGCCCACGAAGACCCGGACGACGGCGTGCAGATGGTCGGTGACCCGGCCACGCCGGTGGTCCTCGCTCTGCAGATCGATGAGCGTGTGGCCGGTGTTGGCGGCGACGCCCGCCGCGTAACCGGCGAGCAGCGCGAGGAACAGCACCGTGGCCGTGTCGGCCACGAGGCCCATGACGAGCAGGGCGATGCCGGTGACCGCGATGGCCAGCACGAGCAGCCGGTTGCGGGACAGCTTGGGCAGCACCTTGGCCGCCGACCGGATGCCCAGGCCCGTACCGCCCGTGAGGGCGAGGACGAGCAGGGCGAAGGCGACGGGGCCGCCGCCCAGGTCCTTGGCGTGCAGTACGGATACGGCGACGGCGGAGGCGATGGCCGCGGCGATGGCCGAGCAGGCCAGCACGAGCAACGGCACGGCGCCCGTACGGCCCTTGTCGAGTCCGTCGCGCTCACCGCCGGGCCCGCCGACGGGCCGGCGCAGCCCTTCGAGCGGCGAGTGCGGACGGGGCGTCCGGCCGCCGGGCAGTTCCAGGAAGTACAGGGTGGAGACGGACGCGGCGAACAGCCCGGCCGCCACGTACGAGGCGAGGGCCGCCTGGTGCAGCGAGAACCAGCCGATGCCCGTGCCCAGCAGATTACTGATCAGCGCGGCGACGAGCAGGACCGCGGCCGCGGCCGGTACGGCCAGGAAGGTCGTCCGCAGCGACAGCCGGCGCAGCGCGTCGAGGTGGTCGGGCAGCGGCCGTACGGCAGCGCCCTCCAGCGGCGGGGCCGGGAGCAGGGCGGGCGCCGCGCTCTCCTTCGCGACCGTCCAGAAACGCTCGGCGACACCGGCCACGAAGACCGTGCTGAGCAGGATCGGCAGGGCGCGGTCAGGCGTCCATGTGATCCACAGCGGCGCGACGATGAGCAGCGCGACCCGCAGCACGTCCGCGACGATCATCGTCCAGCGGCGGTCGAACGGACCGCCCTCCCGCGCCGGTTTGACCGGTTTGGGAGCCTTGGCCGGCTCGGCGTCGAGGGTGGGCACCGTGGCACCGGACGGCGCTGTCGCGCCGACGGGTGTGGCACCGGGATCGGTCGTGTCGGGGACGGTCTTCCTGGGTCGGGTGCCCGGGGTCAGCAACGTGGTGATCGGGCCCAGGAGAAGGGCCCCGAACAACAGCGTGGCAAGGATCCGGGCACCGAACACCGCGGCGACCGCGAAGGCCACCCCTCGGTATCCGGCACCGAACGAGCCCTCGGAGACCGCCGCTTGCAACGACAGCAGCAGAAGCACGAACACGGCGAGTACGTCGCCGATCCCGCCGACGAGCTGAGCGCCCCACAGCCGCCGGAGCGGAGGGAGGCGCAACAAAGATCGTACGGCGCGCTCTCGTGAGTCTGCGGCAAGTGCGTCGGAGTCGGAGGTGGGGCTCACGACCGTTGGCTGCTCGGCTCGCGTCATTCGCCCAGCCTATCCGGAGCGTCCGACACCATGACGACCCCGTCCGAACAAACGGACGCGGCAGGGCAGAACTCGCCCCGCCGCGTATCGCCACAGCGCCCGGCCGGAGGGTCAACTCCCCCGGCGGCGCGGTCCGCTCGTCCGGCTACTCGTCCTGCTGGGAAGCCGAGGACGCGGTCGACTTCGCGGTCGACTTCTTCGCCGCCGTCTTCTTGGCCGTGGTCTTGGCGACCGTCTTCTTGGCGGTGGTCTTCTTCGCCGCCGCCTTCTTCGCCGGTGCCTTCTTGGCGGCGGCCTTCTTCGCCGTCGTCTTCTTCTTGGCCGGGCCCTTGGCGCGCTTCTCGGCGAGTAGTTCGTAGCCCCGCTCGGGCGTGATCTCCTCGACGCTGTCGTCGCTGCGCAGCGTCGCGTTGGTCTCGCCGTCCGTGACGTACGCGCCGAAGCGGCCGTCCTTGACGACGACCGGGCTGCCGCTGACCGGGTCCGTGCCCAGCTCCTTCAGCGGCGGCTTGGCCGCCGCCCTGCCGCGCTGCTTGGGCTGGGCGTAGATCGCCAGCGCCTCGTCGACCGTGATGTCGAAGAGCTGGTCCTCGGTCTGCAGCGAGCGCGAGTCCGTGCCCTTCTTCAGATACGGGCCGTAGCGGCCGTTCTGCGCGGTGATCTCGACACCTTCGGCGTCCGTGCCGACCACCCGGGGCAGCGACATCAGCTTGAGGGCGTCGGCCAGCGTGACCGTGTCCAGGGACATGGACTTGAAGAGCGAGGCGGTGCGCGGCTTGACCGCGTTCTTGCCGGTCTTCGGGGTGCCGTCGGGCAGCACCTCCGTGACGTACGGGCCGTACCGGCCGTCCCGCGCGATGATCTGGTGCCCGGTCTCCGGGTCGGCACCCAGCTCGAAGTCGCCGCTGGGCTTGGCCAGCAGCTCCTCCGCGTACTCCACCGTCAGTTCGTCGGGGGCCAGGTCCTCGGGCACATCGGCCCGCTGGTGGCCCTCTTCGTCCTTCTCGCCGCGCTCGACGTACGGGCCGTAGCGGCCGACGCGCAGCATGATCCCGTCGCCGATCGGGAAGGAGGAGATCTCCCGGGCGTCGATCGCGCCGAGGTCCGCGACGAGTTCCTTGAGGCCGCCGAGGTGGTCCCCGTCGCCGTTCCCGGCCGCCGAAGCCGCGCCGGCTTCCTCGTCGCCCTGGCCGAAGTAGAAGCGCCGCAGCCAGGGCACGGAGTGCGCCTCGCCCCGCGCGATGCGGTCGAGGTCGTCCTCCATCCGGGCCGTGAAGTCGTAGTCGACGAGCCGGCCGAAGTGCGTCTCCAGCAGGTTGACCACGGCGAAGGACAGGAAGGACGGCACGAGTGCCGTGCCCTTCTTGAAGACGTAACCGCGGTCGAGGATGGTGCCGATGATCGAGGCGTACGTCGACGGGCGGCCGATCTCGCGCTCTTCCAACTCCTTGACCAGCGAGGCTTCGGTGTAGCGCGCCGGCGGCTTGGTGGCGTGGCCGTCGACCGACATGTCGTCCGCCGACAGCGGGTCGCCCTCGGCCACCTGCGGCAGCCGCCGCTCGCGGTCGTCCAGCTCGGCGTTCGGGTCGTCGGCGCCTTCGACGTACGCCTTCATGAAGCCGTGGAAGGTGATGGTCTTGCCGGAGGCGGAGAACTCGGCGTTCCGGCCGTCGTTGGAGAGGCCGCCGATCTTGACGGTGACGCTGTTGCCGACCGCGTCCTTCATCTGGGACGCGACGGTCCGCTTCCAGATCAGCTCGTAGAGCTTGAACTGGTCACCGGTGAGCCGGGTCTCCGCAGGAGTGCGGAAGCGGTCGCCCGAAGGACGGATCGCCTCGTGCGCCTCCTGCGCGTTCTTGACCTTGTTGGCGTACGTACGCGGCTTGTCCGGCAGGTAGTTCGCCCCGTACAACTGCGTGACCTGCGCGCGGGCCGCCGAGATCGCGGTGTCCGAGATGGTCGTGGAGTCCGTACGCATGTAGGTGATGAAGCCGTTCTCGTACAGCTTCTGGGCGACCTGCATGGTGGACTTCGCGCCGAAGCCGAGCTTGCGCGAGGCCTCCTGCTGGAGCGTCGTCGTACGGAACGGCGCGGACGGCGAGCGGCGGTACGGCTTCGACTCGACCGAGCGCACGGCGAAGGACGTCTCGCGCAGGGCGGCGGCGAGCGCGAGGGCGTTCGTCTCGTCGAGGTGCAGCACCTGGTCCGACTTGAGCCGGCCGTCGGAGCCGAAGTCACGGCCCTGGGCGACCCTGCGGCCGTCGACGGCGGAGAGCCGCGCGACCAGCTGCGACGGGTCGGACGCGTCGCCGGCGCGGCCGGTGTTGAACGTGCCCGTCAGGTCCCAGTACTCGGCGGAGCGGAACGCGATGCGGTCCCGTTCGCGCTCGACGACGAGGCGGGTGGCGACGGACTGGACGCGGCCGGCCGACAGGCCGCGCATGACCTTCTTCCACAGGACGGGCGAGACCTCGTAGCCGTAGAGGCGGTCGAGGATGCGGCGGGTCTCCTGGGCATCGACCATGCGTGTGTCCAGCTCACGCGGGTTGGCGACGGCGGCCCTGATCGCGTCCTTGGTGATCTCGTGGAAGACCATCCGGTGGACGGGGACCTTGGGCTTGAGCACTTCCTGCAGGTGCCACGCGATGGCTTCGCCCTCGCGGTCCTCGTCCGTCGCGAGGAAGAGTTCGCCGGAGTCGGCCAGCAGGTCCTTGAGCTTCCTGACCTGGGCCCTCTTGTCGGCGTTGACGACGTAGATCGGCTCGAAGTCGTTCTCGACGTCCACGCCGAGCCTGCGCACCTCGCCGGTGTACTTCTCGGGCACCTCGGCCGCGCCGTTCGGGAGGTCGCGGATGTGCCCGACGCTCGCCTCGACGACGTAGCCGGGGCCGAGGTAGCCCTCGATCATCTTCGCCTTGGTCGCCGACTCGACGATGACGAGTCGGCGGCCGCCGTGTGCGGTCTCGCTGGTCGGGGACAACTTCGCTCTTCTCTCCGGATCGGCGCTCGGTGGGCCCGTACTGCTGTACGGCACTACGGCACCGCGGGCCCGCCCTGGCCTCGCTGTGACGCTGCTCCGCTGCGGAGTGTGACGGTACAACCCGCCCCCGTGTCAAACGGCAAAACCCGCAACGGACCCTCGAACGGTAACCCGACTCCAGCCATTCCTGCCGCCCGGACCCCGCTACCTGCCGCGCCGGGCCGTCCGGCCGACGGCTTCCGCGCGGTGCGGCGGGACGGTCGGTGCGCGGGGCACGGAAGCGAGTCCCGCGCAGGTCCGGTGCCCTGTCGGGGCCACCTGGCGGAGCTGGTCGATCATGGTCGGGCCGTGGTGGCCGACTCCGCCGATTAACCTGCCGGCGGCAGGACGCTTGGATCACATACGACTGAAGCACCACACGCCGAGAGCGAGAAAGACCACGCCCGAGAGTGTCGCGAGCGTGATGGACGTCGCAGGCCGCACCCCGTGGGCCACCGGCGCGCGGTGCAGGACGCGCGCTCCCGTCCACAGCAGCAGCGCGGCGCCGAACAGCGCGAACACCGCACCCGCGAAGACCGCCGGGCCGCTCTCCATGTCCGTACCTCGCCGTCCCGTCGTGCTGCCTGAGCCCCTGCCGAACCGGCAGAAGGCCGAGGCTGGCACCTCGGGACGTCACGGACACGAACTGCGGGTGAACGCCACGCACGGCTTCACCCGGCTCCTTCTGCGGCAGGTCCGCCCTGGGCGGGCGGGGCGGTCGGCGTCAGGAAGCCCTCCTCGACCAGCAGCCGGATCGACTGCGGCGTGCGGTCGCGGAGCAGCACCGGATCCTCCCCGACGAGCTGCGCGATCGCGTCCAGGATCCGGCCGGCGCTCAGCGTCCCGTCGCAAACCCCGGCGAAGCCGGCGCCGACCGTGTCGACCTCGGTCGCCCGCCGCATGCCGCGGTGCTGACGGAGCACCACATGCTCCGGGTCCTCGGCGCCCGGCAGCCCGACCTGCTCCTGGACGACCTCGGGCGCCAGCAGGAAGTGACCGGTGAGCAGCGCCGCGTCGTCATGGGTACGCAGATAGTCCTGCCGCTCGAAATGCGCCCGCACGGTCTCGCCGAGCGGCTGCTCCACCGAATGCGGCCATTCCTCGACGACGACCGACGGCCGGGCGGCGCCCGACTTCCGCAGGGTGATCCAGCCGAAGCCGATCCCCGTCGTCCTGCGCGCCTCGAACTCGTCGAGCCAGGCCTCGTACCGCGCCGCGTAGTCGGCGGGGTCCGTGCGGTGGTCGCCGCTGTCCCGCAGCCACAGCTCCGCGTACTGCGTCGGGTCCTGCACCTCGCGCTGCACGATCCAGGCGTCGCAGCCGCGCGGCACCCAGGAGCGCAGCCGGTCCTGCCACTCCTCGCCCTCCACATGCTGCCAATTGGCGAGGAACTGGGCGAAGCCCCCGTCGTTGAGCCGCTCCCCCGCCTCCTGGACGAGCGTGCGGCACAGGTCGTCACCGCCCATCCCGCCGTCGCGGTAGGTGAGCCGGGCGCCGGGCGAGATGACGAACGGCGGGTTGGAGACGATCAGGTCGTACGTCTCGCCTGCGACCGGTTCGAAGAGCGAGCCCGCGCGCAGCTCGGCCTCGGGCGCCCCGGACAGCGCCAGCGTGAGGCGGGTGAAGGCGAGCGCCCTGGGGTTCAGATCGGTGGCCGTGACCCGGGTGGCGTGCTGGGCGGCATGCAGGGCCTGGATCCCGGATCCCGCGCCGAGATCGAGCGCCGAGCCGACGGGGGTCCGTACGGTGAGCCCGGCGAGCGTCGTGGAGGCACCGCCGACGCCGAGCACGACCCCTTCGTGATGGCCGCTCGCGCCGCCGGCCCCGCCGACGGACAGGCCGAGGTCCGAGACGATGAACCAGTCCTGACCCTCGGGGCCGCCGTAGGGCCGCACGTCCACCGTGGCGCGGATCTGCCCCGCCCCTGCCCGGTCCGCCGCCTCGTCGCGTACGACCCAGCCGTCGGCGAGCGCCTCGGCCAGCGGGAGCGCCGCTTCCGCCCGCGCGGCCGGCACGGGGAGCTGGAGCAGAAAGAGCCGCACGAGCGTCTCCAGCGGCGAATCGCCGCGGGTGGCGCGCAGCGCGGGCACGGTCTCGCTGCGCGCCAGCGCCGCGTAAGCGGCGGCGCCCAGCACGTCGAGCAGGCCGTCGACGGTGAACCCCGCGGCGAGCAGGGCCGTACGCAGCCGGGACGAGTGGTCGGGCGTCGGCAGGCCGGGGGCGGCCGGAGGGCCGTCGGGCGCGGGAAGGCTGTTCGTGCTCACCTGGCCATTGTGACCGGTGCCACTGACATCGCGCCTGCGCCCGCCCCCGCCCGGCGGTGTCCGGGCGGGGCGCGTCAGGTCGGGTCAGGCCGACGGCGAGGGGGACGCCTGGGCCGACGGCTCCAGCTGGCAGCTGGGCTGCTTGGCCATGGCCTTGCCCACATCGCCCGACTGCAGCTTGCGCAGCGCCTGGTCGCTGCCCTGGCTGACCTTCTGCAGCTGCTCACCGACGTCCTTGAGACCGTCGGCGAACTTCGCCTGGTCCTTGGTGTCGAGCGCGTCGACCTGCTTCTGGAGCGCGGTGTACGCCCCCGATGTGGCGTTGAGTTCGGCGACCGCCGCCTGCTGGGTCTTCTTCTGGTCGTCGCCCCCGGGCGGCGGGCCCGCCTTCTGCAGGGCTGCGGCCTGCGCCTTGAAGGCCTCGGCCTTGGCCCCGAAGGCGGCCGAGTCGGTCTTCTGCACATCGGCCGGCTTGATGTTGCCCGACGTCGCCTGCTGGATGGACGCGTCCGCGGCCTCGATCTTCTTCCGCTGCGGCTGGACCTGGTCGCAGACCTGCTTGGCCCAGTCGTTCACCTTGTTGTCGCTGTCGTCGTCGCTGCAACCGGACAGCGACATGAGCAGTACCGCACCGCCGGACAGCGCGGATACGAGCTTCTTGTTCACCGGATTGGTTCCCTTCCAAGGCTCTCGGCCCCGGAACATACACGCCGGGCGGGCGGCCATCGCGCACCGAACGTCCGATCGATAGGCTATTGAAGCCATTTGCACCAGGAGAGAGACAACTCACGCCATCTGCGCCGCCGCACGCCCAGAGCGGGCGAAGCCGGCGTCAATTCGCCAGTTCCGCCCGCTCTTTGGCTCCCCTGACCAGCCGTTACGTCGTCGTCACCGCCGAGTCCTGCGCAGCCGTGGCCGCGCCGGCCGGGCCTGCGGTCGTGCTACCGCCGCTGCCGTCGCCCGCGTCGTCCACCGTCACCGAGCGCCGCTTGGAGACGTACACAGCGGCGACGATCACGACGATGGCGATCACCGCGATCAGCGCCCGGATCCACGCGTTCGCGTCGTCCCCGTAGCTGAACTGCACGACCGCGGGGGCGATGAGCAGCGCCACCAGGTTCATCACCTTGAGCAGCGGGTTGATGGCGGGTCCCGCCGTGTCCTTGAACGGGTCGCCGACCGTGTCGCCGATGACGGTCGCGGCGTGGGCGTCGCTGCCCTTGCCGCCGAAGTTGCCGTCCTCGACCAGCTTCTTGGCGTTGTCCCAGGCACCGCCGGAGTTGGCGAGGAAGACGGCCATCAGCGTGCCGGTGCCGATCGCACCGGCGAGGAACGAGCCGAGCGCCCCGATGCCGAGCGAGAAGCCCACGGCGATCGGGGTGAGGACGGCGAGCAGCCCCGGCGTGGTCAGTTCGCGCAGCGCGTCCTTGGTACAGATGTCGACGACGCGTCCGTATTCGGGCTGTTCGCTGTAGTCCATGATCCCGGGGTGTTCACGGAACTGCCGTCGCACCTCGTAGACGACCGAACCGGCCGACCGCGAAACGGCGTTGATGGCGAGCCCGGAGAAGAGGAAGACGACAGCGGCGCCGAGGATCAGCCCCACCAGGTTGTTGGGCTGGGAGATGTCCATACTGAGAGTCATCTCACCCGCTCTGGCTCCCACGTCGGAGACGGCGGTGGCGATGGCGTCCCGGTACGAGCCGAAGAGCGCCGCCGCCGCGAGTACGGCGGTGGCGATGGCGATGCCCTTGGTGATGGCCTTGGTGGTGTTGCCGACCGCGTCGAGGTCGGTGAGCACCTGCGCGCCCGCGCCCTGCACGTCGCCCGACATCTCGGCGATGCCCTGGGCGTTGTCGGCGACGGGACCGAAGGTGTCCATGGCGATGATCACGCCGACGGTGGTGAGCAGTCCGGTGCCGGCGAGGGCCACGGCGAACAGCGCGAGCATGATCGACGTACCGCCGAGCAGGAACGCCCCGTACACCGCGAGACCGATCAGCAGGGCCGTGTAGACGGCGGACTCCAGGCCGATGGCGATGCCTGCGAGTACGACGGTCGCGGCGCCCGTCAGCGAGGACTTGCCGATGTCCCTGACAGGGCGCCGGGTGGTCTCGGTGAAGTAGCCGGTCAGCTGCTGGATCAGCGCGGCGAGCACGATCCCGATGGCGACGGCGACCAGGGCGAGGATCCGCGGATCGCCGCCGTGGCCGAGGATCTCCTTCGCGCTGACGCCGTCCAGGTCCGCGTAGGAGGACGGCAGATAGACGAAGACCGCGACGGCCACCAGGACGAGCGAGATCACGGCGGAGATGAAGAAGCCGCGGTTGATGGCGCTCATTCCGCTGCGGTCGGAGGGGCGCGGGGCGACGGCGAAGATGCCGACCATCGCGGTGATCACGCCGATCGCGGGGACGATCAGCGGGAAGGCGAGACCGAAGTCACCGAAGGCCGCCTTGCCCAGGATGAGGGCGGCGACGAGGGTCACCGCGTACGACTCGAAGAGGTCGGCCGCCATGCCTGCGCAGTCCCCGACGTTGTCGCCCACGTTGTCGGCGATGGTCGCCGCGTTGCGCGGGTCGTCCTCGGGGATGCCCTGTTCGACCTTGCCGACGAGGTCGGCGCCGACGTCGGCCGCCTTGGTGAAGATGCCGCCGCCGACACGCATGAACATCGCGATCAGCGCGGCGCCGAGGCCGAAGCCCTCCAGGACCTTGGGGGCGTCGGCCGCGTAGACGAGCACCACGCAGGAGGCGCCGAGCAGGCCGAGGCCCACCGTGAACATGCCGACCACACCGCCGGTACGGAATGCGATCTTCATGGCCTTGTGCGAGACGGCCGTCAGATCCTTTTCCGGCTCGCCTTCTCCCGGAGTCGCCTCACGGGCGGCCGCCGCCACCCGTACATTGCTGCGTACGGCAAGCCGCATGCCCATATATCCGGTGGCCGCCGAGAAACCCGCACCCACCAGGAAGAACAGCGAACGTCCCGCGCGTTGTGACCAGTCGTCGGCCGGCAACAGCAACAACAGGAAGAACACCACGACGGCGAAGATGCCGAGGGTGCGCAACTGGCGTGCCAGATAGGCATTCGCGCCTTCCTGGACGGCGGCCGCGATCTTCTTCATGGATTCGGTGCCCTCGTCGGCCGCCAGGACCTGCCGCACCAGCAGTGCGGCCAGGAACAGCGCCGCCAGTGCGACGACAGCGACGACGATCACGATCAGCCGGTTGCCGTCGGTGAGTACCGCGGCAGCGAGAGATGTGGGGTGGTCGGACAGTTGTGGTTGGAAGTGCCCCGCCATTCGTCCTCCTTGACGCTCAGCGCTCAAGATGGACGGATTGTAGGGAGCCGGAGACGATCAAAACAGAGTGCTTACATTTTAATTGACCTTGAGGCCGAAAACAGTCGGGCAAAGGGTAATGGGATAAACGCGTTCGACGATCTACAAAAACAAGAAAGGCCCTGCTCAGGCAGGGCCTTTCCAAGAATTGGATCAATCAGGGGAGCGTAATGGCCGGAGTGGTCGGCCAGCTCATTCTGATCACGCCGCCGTCGTCGCCCGAGGTGACCTCGACATCGTCGACGAGCCCGCTGATGACCGCGAGCCCCATCTCGTCCTCGCCCTCGGCGTCGGTCTCGAAGAGATCGCCCGACGGCACTCCGTTACGGGCGCCGGGCACGCCGGACGCTCCGCTGCCGGATCCCGGCACCTCGTCGCCGACCTCGATGGAGAAGGTCTTCTCCTCCTCGGTCAGCACGACTCTCACCGGGGCGGTGATGCCATGACTGCGATGCAGCCCGACCGCCCGGCTGCATGCCTCACCGACCGCGAGTCTGACCTCGTCCAACACTGCTTCGTCGACCCCGGCCCTGCGCGCCACGGCGGCCGCCACCAGACGGGCCGTCCTGACATGCTCGGGCTGGGCGCTGAAGCGGAGTTCAACGGTGGCCATGCGATCCCCCTCGAACGTACGAGCGTGCACTCTCAACCACTCTCAAAGGCGGCAGACACCCGGGCGGAACGCCCGGGTCTCCTGCCGTCATCCTCCGGACCGAATGGCCGGCACCGACCTCAGTCGGTGGCGGCCACGGCCTCGTCGACCGTGGTGTGGATCGGGAACACCTTGGTGAGACCCGTGATCCGGAAGATCTTGAGAATGCGCTCCTGGTTGCAGACCAGACGCAGCGAGCCCTCATGGGCACGCACACGCTTCAGGCCACCCACGAGCACGCCGAGCCCGGTCGAGTCCAGGAAGTCCACGCCTTCCATGTCGACCACCAGGTGGTAGCTGCCGTCGTTCACCAACTCGACCAACTGCTCGCGCAGCTTTGGCGCGGTATACACATCAATCTCGCCACCGACCTCGACGACCGTACGGTCGCCACCAGGGCCGGACACATTGCGAGTCGACAGGGACAGGTCCACGGATCCTCCAGCACCTTGCTATCGAGCGGTCGCCCCTCGGGTCTCCCCGACGGAGCCAGGGGACGTATCGCCAGCCGCGATGGCATTCAATCACTTACCAGCGGCCACGCACGACGCCTTGGGGCCATTGTCCGTCATGCCAGTGACACACTCGATGCCGATGGCCAGGAATCACCGCCCCAGTCGACTCCCCGCGAGCGGGGACAACCGCCCCTCCCCGAGTATGGTCCTCGACCGGCTCACCGCGGGGGCGGGCCGGGCTGCGCGCATCACCCATACGGAGCACCTGCCCCCACGTGCGGGTCGTCATGCCGTCTGGCCCGATCGCATCCGCGCGGAAGTGATCAGCGCCATCCAGCAGGCCGGAATCGAACACCCGTGGGCCCACCAGGCCGAGGCCGCCGAGCACGCCTTGGACGGCGAGTCCGTCGTCATCGCCACCGGCACCGCCTCGGGCAAGTCGCTGGCGTACCTCGCGCCCGTGCTCAGCACCCTCCTGGACGGCTCGGAGGCGCCGAACGGCCGGGGTACGACCGCGCTCTACCTGGCGCCGACGAAGGCGCTCGCCGCCGACCAGCGGCGCGGCGTCAAGGATCTCGCCGGGCCGCTCGGCAACGCCGTACGGCCGGCCGTCTACGACGGCGACACGCCGGTGGAAGAGCGCGAATGGGTCAGGCAGTACGCCAACTACGTCCTGACCAATCCCGACATGCTGCACCGGGGGATACTCCCGTCCCACCCCCGCTGGGCCTCCTTCCTGCGCTCGCTGCGCTATGTCGTCATCGACGAGTGCCACACCTACCGGGGCGTGTTCGGCTCGCACGTGGCGCAGGTGCTGCGCCGGCTGCGCCGCGTCTGCGCCCGCTACGGCGCCGACCCGGTCTTCCTGCTGGCGTCGGCCACCGCCGCCGAGCCCGCCCTGGCGGCCGGCAGGCTCACCGGACTGCCCGTCACCGAGGTCGCCGACGACGCGTCACCCCGCGGCGAACTCGTCTTCGCGCTCTGGGAGCCCCCGCTCACCGAACTGCACGGCGAGAAGGGCGCGCCCGTACGCCGTACGGCCACGGCCGAGACCGCCGACCTGCTCACCGACCTGACGGTCCAGGGCGTCCGTTCGGTCGCCTTCGTACGCTCCCGGCGCGCCGCCGAACTGATCGCCCTCATCGCCCAGGAACGGCTGGCGGCGGTGGACCACTCGCTGTCGCGCCGGGTGGCCGCCTACCGGGGCGGCTACCTCCCCGAGGAGCGCCGCGCCCTGGAGCGCGCCCTGCACTCCGGCGAACTGCTCGGCCTTGCCGCCACCACCGCCCTGGAGCTGGGCATCGACGTCTCCGGCCTGGACGCCGTCCTCATCGCGGGCTACCCCGGCACCCGGGCCTCCCTGTGGCAGCAGGCGGGCCGGGCGGGGCGCTCCGGGCAGGGCGCGCTGGCGATCCTGATCGCCCGTGACGACCCGCTGGACACGTTCCTCGTCCACCACCCCGAGGCGCTGTTCCAGCAGCCCGTCGAGTCGACCGTCCTGGACCCGGACAACCCGTACGTCCTCGCCCCGCACCTGTGCGCAGCCGCCGCCGAGCTGCCGCTCACGGAGGACGACCTCGCGCTGTTCGGCCCCGCGACACCGGACCTACTCCCGCAGCTGGTCACCGCAGGACTGCTGCGCAAGCGCGCGGCGGGCTGGTACTGGACCCGCAGGGAGCGGGCCGCCGACCTGGCCGACATCCGCGGGGAGGGCGGCAGCCCGGTCCAGATCGTCGAGGCGGCGACGGGCCGGCTGCTGGGCACGGTCGACGAGGCCGCCTCCCACACGGCCGTCCACGACGGCGCGGTCCACCTCCACCAGGGCCGTTCGTATCTGGTGAAACGGCTGGATCTGGCCGACTCGGTCGCGCTCGTCGAGGAGGCCGACCCGCCGTACTCGACGACTGCCCGGGACACCACCGCCATTTCCGTGCTCGAGACGGACACCGAGATTCCGTGGGGCGACGGACGCCTCTGCTACGGGTCCGTCGAGGTCACCAACCAGGTCGTCTCCTTTCTGCGCCGCAGACTCATCACCGGCGAGGTGCTCGGCGAGACCAAGCTCGACCTGCCGCCGCGCACCCTGCGCACCCGCGCCGTGTGGTGGACCGTCACCGAGGACCAACTGGACGCGGCCCGCGTCAACCCCGAGCAGCTGGGCGGCGCCCTGCACGCCGCCGAACACGCCTCCATCGGGATGCTGCCGCTCTTCGCCACCTGCGACCGCTGGGACATCGGCGGCGTGTCCGTGCCGCTGCACCCGGACACCTTGCTGCCGACGGTCTTCGTGTACGACGGCCAGCCCGGCGGCGCCGGCTTCGCCGAGCGGGCCTTCCAGACGGCCAGGGAATGGCTCACCGCCACCCGCGAGGCGATCGCGTCCTGCGAGTGCGACGCGGGCTGCCCCTCGTGCATCCAGTCGCCCAAGTGCGGCAACGGCAACGATCCGCTGCACAAGCGCGGCGCCGTACGACTGCTGACCGAGCTGCTCAGAGGCGCCCCTGACGGCCTGGCGGCGGCCGGGGCCTTCCCAGGACCGACGACCTCGCCGGAGGCGGCGACACAGCCGGTGGGCCCGCCCGCGACCTGACCGTGGGGGCGTAGGGACCGAGTCGCGCCCTGGCCGTCACGTCCGCGATCTCCCCGCTCACCACGCAGCTCGTGACCTCCGCCCGCTGGGCCACCGCCACCTCGACCGCCCTGGCGCAGGCCGCCACCGGGCCCGACAAGGCACGGTCGGCGGCGGCGAGGGCCGCCAGGTCGGCCGCGGTGCCCGCGCGGTGGCGGGCAGCCACCGCCTGGCCCAGCGCGAGCACCACGGCGAACACGGCGCACATCGTGGCCGCCGCCATCGCCACCCAGACCGTCGCCGCCCCCTGGTCACCACCCCGTTCGTCGTCACCGTCACGGATCATGAGGCGCCCCTCTCCCCGATGTGCTGGGTGTACGGGGCGTCCTGGGCGTCCTGGGTGTCCTCCGCCGAGGCTGCGGCCTCGGCCGTGAGGGTCAAGGCCAGCGCCCCCGGGCCCGGCGTCGGAGCCGCCACGCGCACCCGCCACAGATCGCCGGACCGGCCGAGGGTGACCTCGGCGCCCTGGGGAGCGGCCGAGCGGGCCGCGTCCAGCGCCGCTTCCCGTGGCTCGGACCTGGCGACGGCCCGTGCCCCCGCCCGCGCGGCGTCCACGCACTGGATCTGTGCCGCCGCCGCTGTCAGCGCCCAGACGAGCGCCATGGCGAACACCACCAGCGCCGGCACCGCCACGGCCGCTTCCGCCGTGACATATCCGCGGTCGTCCCGATCGGCGACGCACACCGCCGCATCAGACCTGGACATTGAGGGCCTTGCCGATCACCGACTGAAGCGCCTGTGACACGGGTCCACTCGTGACCACTTTGTACAGCACCGCGGCAAAGGCGCAGGCGGCGATCGTGCCCATCGCGTATTCCGATGTCGTCATTCCCGCGTCACCCGATTCCGTGCCGCGCCGAATCCGACGCAGCCATCCTTCTCGCATACGCGTCCACATTTCGGCCTCCCGTTTCGCTCAGCTCTGTTTCCTGCGTTTCATGCGCTTTCACGCGTTGATCTGCCGTTGATCCGCTGTCCGTCAGCCGCCGCCGAGCAGTCCGCTCGCCAGGCCGATGACCACGGGCGCCACACCCACCGCCAGAAAGGCCGGCAAGAAGCACAGCCCGACCGGCGCGGTGATCAGCACCTGTGCCCGATGGGCCCGGGCGGTCGCCCGACGCGCCCGCTCCGCCCGCAGGCCCGCCGCGAGCCGCGACACCTGTTCGGCGGCCGGCGCCCCGCTGGCCCCTGCCCGCTCCAGACAGCGGGCGAGACCAGCGGCGCCCGGTATCTCGCCGAACCTCCCCCACGCTGCGGCCGGTTCACCGCCGAGCCGGACCTCGGCCGCCGTTCTGGCGAGCCGGTCGCCGACCGGTCCGCCGAGCGACTCCCCCACCGCCTCGGCCGCCTCCCTCGGCCCGGCGCCGGCCGCGACACAGGCGGCCAGCAGGTCTGCGGCCAGAGGCAGTTGACGTACCGTCCGCTCATCCAGACGGCTGTCGTCCCGTTTCCTGGTACGCAGCCAGCGCCGCACGCCGTACGCGCACGCCAGTCCCACAGCGCAGCCCGCCACTCCCCCGAGCAGCACCCAGCCGGTGGCGAGCGCGGCGAGCGGTGGCCCCCAGCGCCGGATCCACTCCGTCGCAACCGCCGACGTCCGCATCCGCGCTGGCCGTACCGGTTCCACCGACAGCAGCTCGACGCCGCGTCCGCGCACCTTCCGCGCCCTGTGCCCGGCAGCCACGGCAGAGGCCAGCGAACCGAGCGCCGCCAGCACGGACACCGCGGCCCACAGGCTGTGGGCGAGTGATCCGGTCATGACGCCTCCCCCGCCCGGACGATCCGGGCCGCCCACCACAGCCCCACGCCCTCCAACGCGGCGCCACCAGCCAGGCACGCCAGGCCTGCCGGGGTGTGCAGCAGCATCCGCAGCGGGTCGGCGCCCAGCGCCCAGCCCATCGCCAGGCCCACCATCGGCAGGAGCGCCAGCAGGACCACCGTCGACCAGGCACCGGCCAACTCGGCGCGCAACTCGTCCCGCTGCGCCCGCTCGGCGCGCAGCGCGCCTTCCAGCCGGTCGAGTCCTGCGGCGAGCCCGGCCCCGCCGTCCACGGCCACCCGCCAGCACGCGGCGAGCCCCAGCAGCCCCTCGGCGCCTGGCTCACGCGCCGCCCGCCGCAGGGCGTCAGGTACGTCCCCGCCGAAGCGCACAGCGGCCAGTACGGCGGCCTCCGCGCCACCCAGACCACCGGTGGGCCCCGCTGCCGCCAGCAGCGCCTGTGCGGGCTGCTGACCGGCCCTCAACTCTCCCGCAGCCGCGCCGCACAGCTCCACGACGCCGTCCGCACGCCGTTCCCGCGCCGTACGCCGCTCCCTGGCCCGCAGCCAGCGCCGCACCAACGGCACCGCGCCCGCGCAGGCGACCACCGGCAGCACCGACGCCCCCAGCACGGCCAGCACGAGCCCCACCGGCAGACACAGCCACTCCCCTCCGATCCCCCGGGCCCACAGCCGCAGTTGCCTCGGCCACCGCGCCCACGACGGCGCCCGCCGCCCGTCCACCGCCTCGCCGCCACCGGTCGCAGCCACCTCCGCCAGCAGCAGCTTCGCCCTGCGCAGCGCCCGGTTCCGCCCCGCGAAGAGCCAGGTCGCCGCACCCGCGCACAGCGCGGCGGCATACGCCGAAGCCGACAGGGACACCGCCGTCACAGCGCACCCCCGAGCAGCGTCGACAGCTGCGGCCAGCCCCGCTCGTACACGAACCCTGAGGCGCCCCAGCGCAGCGCGGGAACCGGCACGACCAGCCCCGCCGCGTCGCGCTCCAGGACGTGTACCTCGGCGATCCGCCGCCGCCCGGTCCTGTCCCGTACGAGATGGACGACCACCGACAGCGCCGCCGCCAACTGGCTGTGCAGCGCGGCCCGGTCGAGCCCGGCCGCAGTCCCGAGCGCCTCAAGACGCGCCGGTACATCGGCTGCCGTATTCGCGTGGACAGTCCCGCAACCGCCTTCATGCCCCGTGTTCAAAGCAGCCAGCAATTCGGTGACTTCGCCGCCCCGCACCTCGCCGACGACCAGCCGGTCGGGCCGCATCCGCAGCGCCTGCCTGACGAGATCCCGCAAGGTCACCTCGCCGGCGCCCTCCTGATTCGCCGGCCGCGATTCCAGCCGCACCACATGCGGATGGTCGGGCCGCAACTCCGCAGAGTCCTCGGCGAGTACGATCCGCTCCCGCTCGCCCACCAGACCGAGCAGCGTCGACAGCAGCGTGGTCTTGCCGGAGCCCGTGCCACCGCTGATCAGGAACGACAGCCTGGCCCTGATCAGCGCCCGCAGCACCCGCTCCCCGCCCGGCGGCACCGTCCCCGCCGCGGCGAGTTCGGCCACCGAGAACGCCTTGGACCGCACCACCCGCAGCGACAGGTACGTCGAGCCGACCGCGACGGGCGGCAGCACCGCGTGCATCCGGGTGCCGTCCGGCAACCGGGCATCGACCCACGGCCTGGCGTCGTCCAGCCGACGACCCGCCACGGCCGCCAGCCGCTGCGCCAGCCGGCGGACGGCGGCGGTGTCGGCGAACGTCACCGCTGTCAGTTCGAGACCGCCGCCGCGGTCCACCCACACCCGGTCGGGCGCGCAGACCAGCACATCCGTGACCGAGGGATCGGCGAGCAGCGGCTCAAGTGGGCCCGTGCCGACCAGTTCGCAGCGCAACTCCTCCGCCACCCCCAGCACTTCCGCGTCCCCGAGGAGCCGCCCCTGGGCCCGCAGCGCGGCCGCCACCCTCGCCGGTGTCGGGTCGGCCCCGCTTTCCGCGAGCCGCTGCCGTACGGCGTCCAGCAGCCCGCCGTCGGCCGGGCCGCCCCCGGCGGCGACGCGCTCGACCGTCATGACGTCACGCTCCCGTCCCCGGCAAGTGCCCGCTCCCAGAAGGCCGTACAGAAGCCGGCCAGGGGTCCGCGCGCCCGCGACCCGGGCGGGGATCCGTTGTCCTGCGCCTGCGACAGGCCCGGTTCCAGGGGCAGTTCGCCCGCGAGCGGCAGCCGCAGCGCGTCGGCGATCCACCGCTCGTCGAGACCCGTGGCGTACGGCCCTCGGACCACGGCCCGCAGGTCCTGGAGGACCATGCCGACCATCGAGGCCACCCGGCCGGCAGCCGCGACGGCGCGCAGCTCACCGGGCACCACCAACAGCCCGACATCGAGCTGGGCCAGCGCCTCCGCCACCGCCTCGTCCACCCGGCGCGGCAGGTCGACCACTACGACGCCGCCGCCCCGGCGGGCCGCGGCGAGCACCGACCGCATGGCCTCGGGGCGGATCACCACGCTGTCGCCCCTGTCCCAGCTGAGCACGCGCAGATCGTGGAGCCGGGGCAGCGACTCCTCCAGCGCGCCGCCGGCCACGCGCCCCTTGGACGCCGCGAAGTCCGGCCACCGTCTGCCTTCGGCCTGCTCCCCGCCGAGCAGCACATCGAGCCCGCCGCCCAGCGGATCACCGTCCACGAGCATGGTGCGCCGCCCGGAACGGGCAGCGGTGACGGCCAGCGCGCAGGCCAGGGTCGAGGCGCCGGCACCGCCCCGGCCGCCGATCACCCCGACGGTCAGCGCCTCTCTGCCCACGCCCTCGGCGGCGTCCGCGATCCGGTCGACGAGCCAGCTCTCCGCGTCGGGCAGCCGCAGCACGCAGTCCGCGCCGATCTCCACGGCACGCCGCCACACGTCGGGGTCGTCCTGATCGCGGCCGACGAGCATCACCCCGCGCCTGCGGGTGGCCCCCCGGCACCGCGCCGCCGCGTCGTCCCCGACGAGGACCATCGGCGCTTCCTCCCAGCTGCCCTTCCGCTCCGGGACCGAGTGGTGCACCTGCGGCTCGGCGCCGGCCGCGGCGCACAGCCGCAGCAGATCGTCGAGCAGCGCCACGTCCTCCGTGACGATCAGCGGCCCGGCCCTGCGGCCTTCCGCGACCTGGGACCGATCGGATGTCATGGATCCAGCCACGCTCTCCGCCCCCTTTTTCTCCGTGGAACCGGGATCCGCGAGTGCTTCTCGAAGCGGTCCCGGACAGATCCGGTATCGGTGATTCCGGCTAACCGCGCACTTTCGCGGTCGCAATCACCGTGCCGGGCAACGGAAAATCGTGTGGATCTTGCTGGAAAACTGTGGACAACTCGACGAATGTGAATATCCCGCTAGCTCATACCGGTGACTTCCGCAGAGCAGCGCAGCCATCACGGAGCGTGACGTGTAGTACTGGACGGACACACCGGCAGCGCGACGGAGAGACGAGACGAGGAGAGGGGGACAGCCAGATCCAAGAGAAGGAAATGGGTCCGGACATGCGACGACCCCCGCCGGGGGGGAGAGCGGGGGTCGTCCCCACGGCCGACTCGGGGGGGGGAGGAGTCGGACCGGGTTAGACACGGTCGCGAACGATCCGTGACTTCCATGGTGTACCCGAGAGGCTTCTCAAGCAAACCCACACGCCAGACCTTACGCCGAATGGTGGGCGCCTATGCTCGGCTCGTGGAAAACCACTCCTTGCCGCGTACAGCAGCCTTCTTCGACCTGGACAAGACGGTCATTGCGAAGTCATCGACCTTGACCTTCAGCAAGTCGTTCTACCAAGGCGGTCTGATCAACCGCCGCGCCGTACTGCGGACGGCTTACGCGCAGTTCGTCTTCCTCGCCGGAGGCGCTGATCACGATCAGATGGAACGCATGCGCCAGTACCTCTCGGCGCTGTGCAAAGGCTGGAACGTCCAGCAGGTGAAAGAGATCGTCGCCGAGACCCTGCACGACCTGATCGACCCGATCATCTACGACGAGGCCGCCTCCCTCATCGAGGAGCACCACACGGCGGGCCGCGACGTCGTGATCATCTCCACCTCGGGCGCGGAGGTCGTCGAGCCCATCGGCGAACTCCTCGGCGCGGACCGGGTCGTGGCGACGCGGATGGCCGTCGGCGCGGACGGCTGCTTCACCGGGGAGGTGGAGTACTACGCGTACGGACCGACGAAGGCCGAGGCGGTCCGGGCCCTCGCCGCGTCCGAGGGGTACGACCTGGCGCGCTGTTACGCGTACAGCGACTCCATCACCGACGTCCCCATGCTCGAATCGGTCGGCCACCCGTACGCGGTCAACCCCGACCGTGCGCTGCGGCGTGAGGCGACCACCCGCGACTGGCCCGTTCTTGTCTTCAACCGTCCGGTACGGCTGAAGCAGCGGCTGCCCGGCTTCTCCATGCCGCCGCGCCCGGCACTCGTCGCCGTCGCGGCGGTGGGCGCCGCGGCGGCCACGGCCGGACTCGTCTGGTACGCGAGCCGGCGCCGCCATTCGCCCCGGGTCTTCACAGCCTGAGCGTGCGGCGGCGCCGTCCAGGCGCCGCCGCCGCTTCCAGCCCAGGCCGCTCCCACTCCACGCCGCTGCGCGTCAGGCCGCCCCGCGCTGCAGTGCCTCGCAGACGGCCGTCGACTCCCTGACCCCCAGCTCGACCGCGCGCCCGCAGTGCGCGATCCACGCGGCCATGCCGTCCGGAGTGGCCGAGACATACGCCTCGAACGCCGCCGCGTAGGCCGCGCGCCCCAGCTCGGCATGGCCGGCCTCCGCCGGACAGATGGACTTGGGGTCCAGCCCGCTGCCGATCAGCACGATCCGCTCGGCCGCCCGCGCCACCAGGCCGTTGTACGACCCGAAGGGGCGCAGCGCCAGCAGCTCGCCGTGCACGATCGCCGCCGTCACCAGCGCCGGTGCCTCACTTCCGGCGATCACCAGCTGGGCGAGGCCGTCCAGCCGGCCCGCCACCTCGGCCGCACCGGGCAGCGGTGCCTCCGTCAGCGGCCCGTTGATGTCGGTGCCCGGCGCCTCGACGACGGGCTCGCCCGCGAGCCTCGGCCGGCCGACCGTCCCGTCGTCGACGCCCGCCTTGCCCGCGGCGACGAGGTGGAGTCTGGCCAGCACCCGCACCGGGGACTGGCGCCAGATGGACAGCATCTGGCCGGACTCGGCGGTCAGCCGCAGCGCGGCACCGACCGTACGGGCCTGCGCCTCCGCCCCGAAGTCCGTGCGCCTGCGCACCTCTTCGAGCGCCCAGTCGGCGCCCGACAGCGCGGCCGAGCCGCGGGCCGCCCGCAGCGCCGCCTCCGAGGTCACCTCGTTGCTGCGGCGTCGCATCACCCGGTGTCCGTAGACGCGGTCGACGGCGTTGCGGACCGAATCCACCGCGCCGGGCACGCCCGGCAGAGAGGCCAGCGCGGCCAGGGGATCCTCCCGCCGAGGGGCGGAGGAGGCGTCTGAGGCTGTCGTACTCATAGGTAGCGAGGCTACGCGCCCGGCACCGGCGGCCCACGTTGGAGTGGTCTTCTTCACGGAAGTCGACCACGTGAAGCGACGAAGCGACTACCCTACGTGAACATGAAGATCGCTTTCGTGGGGAAGGGCGGCAGCGGCAAGACGACGCTGTCCTCGCTCTTCATCCGTCATCTGACCGCCAACGAGGCTCCCGTACTAGCGGTGGACGCCGACATCAACCAGCATCTGGGGGCCGCGCTCGGCCTGGACGAGGCCGCCGCAGCCGCGCTGCCCGCCATGGGCGCGCATCTGCCCCTGATCAAGGACTATCTGCGCGGCAGCAATCCGCGGATCGCATCGGCCGAAGCGATGATCAAGACGACACCGCCGGGGGAGGGGTCGCGGCTGCTCCGGGTCGACGAGGACAATCCGGTGTACGAGGCCTGCGCCCGGCCCGTCCAGCTCGACGACGGCGAGATCCGGCTGATGACCACGGGGCCCTTCACCGAGTCGGATCTCGGGGTGTCCTGCTACCACTCCAAGGTCGGGGCGGTCGAACTGTGCCTCAACCACCTGGTGGACGGCCCCGACGAATATGTCGTGGTCGACATGACGGCGGGCTCCGACTCGTTCGCCTCCGGCATGTTCACCCGGTTCGACATGACGTTCCTGGTGGCCGAGCCGACCCTGAAGGGCATCTCCGTCTACCGCCAGTACAAGGAGTACGCACGGGACTTCGGCATCGCGCTGAAGGTCGTGGGCAACAAGGTGCAGGGCCAGGACGACCTGGACTTCCTGCGTACGGAGGTCGGCGACGACCTGCTGGTCGCCGTGGGCCACTCCGACTGGGTCAGGTCGATGGAGAAGGGCCGCCCGGCCCGCTTCGAGCTGCTGGAGGCGGACAACCGGCTGGCGCTGCAGGCCCTCCAGGACGCGGCCGAGGACAGCCATGAGCAGCGCGACTGGGAGCGGTACACCCGCCAGATGGTCCACTTCCATCTGCGGAACGCGGAGAGCTGGGGCAACGCGAAGACGGGGATCGACCTGGCGGCCCAGGTCGACCCCTCGTTCGTCCTCGGCGAGACACCGGCCGTGGCTCAGATCGGCTGATCATCCCGACAACGGATCAGCGGGAACCGGCTGATGAACTGATCAGCTGGTCCGCGACGCCGGGGCGCCGGCTGTCAGATACGACTCCCAGCCGGCCTTGGGGGTCTGCCCGACGGCGAGAGCCTGGAGCTTGTCCAGCGTCGCCGGGTCCTGCGCGTCCAGCCAGTCGGCCAACTGCCGGAAGGAAACGCACCGCACGTCCTTCTGACCGCAGACCGTCCTGATCGTCTCCTCGACGGCGCGCATGTACGTGCCGCCGTTCCAGGACTCGAAGTGGTTGCCGATGATCAGCGGGGCGCGGTTGCCCAGATACGCCCGGTCGAACGCCTTGATCAGGCCGTCGCGCATCTGGTCGCCCCAGTAGGCGTGCTTGGCGGGGTCGCCGTTGACCGTCTTGGACTGGTTGAACATGAAGTTGTAGTCCATCGACAGGGTCTCGAAGGCGCGTCCCGGCACCGGGACCGCCTGGAGCGGCATGTTCCACAGGCCGTCGAGCTTGCTGGGCCAGACCTGTGTGCCGGTGCCGCTGGAGTCGTAGCGGAAGCCCATGTCGCGCGCCGCCGGCAGAAGGTTCTTCTGCCCTTCGAGACAGGGCGCGCGACCGCCGACGAGTTCCTTGTCGTAGTCGAAGGGCAGCGGGGCCTCGCCCGGGAGGGCCGAATTGGTCTTCCAGCTCTTCACGAAGGACTTGGCCTGACTGATCTCGCTCTTCCACTCCTCGACGGTCCAGGTGCCGACCCCGCCGTTGGGGCCGCAGAAATGGCCGTTGAAGTGGGTGCCGATCTCGTTTCCGTCCTGCCAGGCGCCGCGCACCTCCCGCAGCGTGTTCGTGATTCCCTCGGTGTCGTTGAAGCCGATGTCGGAACTGCCCCGCAGATGGTGCGGCGGGT
Source organism: Streptomyces sp. NBC_00370 (assembly GCF_036084755.1). Classification (NCBI taxonomy): domain Bacteria; kingdom Bacillati; phylum Actinomycetota; class Actinomycetes; order Kitasatosporales; family Streptomycetaceae; genus Streptomyces; species Streptomyces sp. NBC_00370. Next base: position 4,775,448 of record NZ_CP107968.1, on the reverse strand, counting down.
CGTACTGCAGCGCCTTGCTCTTGGGCAGCAGATAGACACCGCTCAGGAAGTACGTCATGTTCGCGCCGTATTCCTTGCCCACCTTGCGGAAGTGGGAGAAGAGCTTCTGACCGTCCTCGCCCGCGCCGTCCCACGAGAAGACCACGAACTGCGGCGGCTTCTGGCCGGGCCTCAGCCGCTGCGCCCGGGGCAGATTCGGCTGGACGCCGGTGAAGGCGGTCGAGCCGTCACCGATGAGCTGTACGGGGCGCTTGGGCGCCGCGGGGGCCTTCTTCGCGCCGGGGGCGCCCTTCTCCGTGTCCGCCCCCGTCGCCTTCCCGGCCTTCGGGGCACCGAGCCCGGAACAGCCGGCGAGACTCACCGAGAGCGCCATGACAGCGGCGCCGAAAGCGATTCCTTTTCTGGCGGCCAGCATCCGCCCACCCTCTTCCTTCAGATTTACCTACCGAAGTGCCGAGCGGCGGTTTGCCGGCACGGCGCCGAGCGCCGTCAACATCGCACCGGGGTCGAAGAGGCAAAGAAACGACAAGCCGTACAAAATTACTAATCACCACTCCGGGTGAATGATTGCCCCATTTGCCTCGAAAGTCATGCCAAAGTCTTTACCCTCCATTACGATCCATTTACCGAGAGTAGAAATTGCGCATCCCGCCGCTGCACGCCGTGACTCACGGCCGCGACCCAACTTTCCGCGACCGCGCCGCCCCGGAGGAGACGGGAACATGTCTGCCTGCGTCCCCACTCGCACGTCCCCCACCCCACCGACACCGCCCGGGTCGGGTGACGGCCCCGGAGGCCGTCGCCGCCGATTCCGTATCGCGGGCGCGGATGTGTCCGCGTCCATCACCGTGTTCTTGCTCGCCATCCCGATGTCCCTCGGCCTCGCCGTCGCCATGGGCGCCCCGCTGGGAGCCGCGCTGCTGTCCGCCGGGCTCGGCGGCATCGTCGCCGGACTGCTCGGCGGCTCACCGCTCCTGGTGAGCGGTCCTTCGGCGGGGCTGACCGTCGTCACCGCCGGGATGATCCATCAGTACGGCTGGCGTACGACCTGCGCGATCACCATCGGCGCCGGTCTTCTCCAGATCGCGCTCGGCTCCCTGAAGGCCGCGCGCTCCGCGCTGGCCGTCAGTCCCGCCATCGTGCACGGCACCCTCGCCGGCATCGGCGTCGCCATCGCGCTCGCCCAGCTCCATGTCGTCCTCGGCGGCTCCCCGCAGAGCTCCGCCCTCGACAACGTCCTCGCACTGCCCGAGCAGTTGACCCGGGTCGGCTTCGCGGAACCGCTCATCGGCGCGCTCGCCCTCGCCGTACTGATCGGCTGGCCACGCATCCCCGGCCGGGTCGGACAGCTGCTGCGCCGGGTGCCCGCGGCGCTCGCCTGTGTCGTCGTCGCCACCGCTGTCGCCGCAGTCGCCGCCCCCGGCATCGCCCGCGTCGACCTGCCGTCCTGGAGCGCCCACGTACTGCCGGAAGTTCCCCGGGGGCCGGTCCTGGGACTGATCACCGCCGTCCTGACGATGACCCTCGTGGCCAGCCTCGAATCGCTGCTCTCCGCCGTCGCCGTCGATAAACTGGCGGCCGAACGGCGCGGTTCGGCCGAGGAGCAGGGCTCACCGCGCGCGGGCTCGCCGCGTACGCCGCGCGCCGACCTCGACCGCGAGCTGCGGGCGCAGGGCGTCACCAACGCGCTCAGCGGCATCCTGGGCGGGCTCGCCGTCTCGGGCGGCGCGGTGCGCAGCTCCGCCAACGTACGGGCGGGCGCGACCAGCCGCGCCTCCACCGTGCTGCACGGGGTATGGGTGCTGGTCGCCGCCGGACTGCTCGTCTCCGCGCTGGAGTGGATCCCGCTCGCCGCCCTCGCCGCGCTGGTGATGATGGTCGGCATCCAGATGGTGTCGTACGCCCATATCCGCAACGTCCACAAGCACCGCGAGTTCCTGGTGTACGTGGCGACGGTGGCCTCGGTCATCCTGTTCGGCGTCCTGCAAGGGGTGTTGATCGGCGGGGCGGTCGCGGTGGCCGTGGCGCTGCGCCGGCTGGCCAGGACGCGCGTCTCCGTCGAGGAGCGTGACGGGGTCCACCGGGTACGCGCCCGGGGCCAGTTGACGTTCCTCGCGGTGCCCAGGCTCAGCCGGGTCCTGCATCAGGTGCCGCAGCACGCCGACTGCGTCGTCGAGTTGGACGGCTTCTTCATGGACCACGCGGCGTACGAGGCCCTGCACGACTGGCAGACCTCGCACATCGCCCACGGCGGCAAGGCCGAGTTCACCGGCCCGGCCGGCGGCCGGATCGCCGAGCCCGCCTCGGGCGCCTCGGGCGCCGCGCACGCCTGCTGCCGTCCCTGGACACCGTGGCGCAACCACCACTGCGGCGAGCAACTGGCCGCCGAACAGCCAGCGCCGGGGCTGGCGACCGCCGGACAGCCGACCGCCGGACGGCCCACCACCGTGCCGCCGGACCCCGACGCCGAGCCCCCGGCGCCCATCGTCATGGCCCCGCTGCTCCGGGCGACCGGCAACAGTCTCCGGCTGGCCGAGGGGCTCAGCTCCTTCCAGCGCAACACCGCCCCGCTGGTACGGGACGAGCTGGCGCGGCTGGCGCGCGAGGGCCAGCGGCCCTCCCAGCTCTTCCTCACCTGCGCCGACTCGCGGCTCGTGACCAGCATGATCACGTCCAGCGGCCCCGGCGATCTCTTCACCGTGCGCAACGTCGGCAATCTGGTGCCGCTGCCCGGCACCGAGGGCGGGGACGACTCGGTGGCCGCCGCCATCGAGTACGCCATCGACGTGCTGCACGTCGAGTCCATCACCGTCTGCGGACACTCCGGCTGCGGTGCGATGCAGGCCCTGCTGCAGAGCCCCGGCGAAGAGGCGGACGGGACCGGCGGAGCGCCCAACTCCGCGCCCCCGTCGCCGCTGCGGCGCTGGCTGCGCCACGGGATGCCCAGCCTGGAGCGGATGCGCAGCAGGCACCACTCCTGGGCCAGGATCTCCGGCCGGCTGCCGGCCGACGCGGTCGAGCAGCTCTGTCTCACCAACGTGGTCCAGCAGTTGGACCATCTGCGGGCCCATGAGGCGGTCGCCCGCCGCCTCGCCGAAGGCAAGCTGGAGCTGCACGGGATGTACTTCCACGTCGGCGAGGCGCAGGCCTACTTGCTGGCGGACGGCAACACAGCGGGAGACGGCTCCGGCAGCGGACCCGTCGGCGGCGAGGAGGTGTTCAACCGGGTCGCCCCGACCGTACGGGCCGAGGTGAACGCCTGAACCGCTCCCCCGTTCCCGCCGTGAGTATGGGCGGCCCCCTCTCTCCTCCGGCTGCGGTTGGACTCCGGTCCGACGTCGGTCCGGCTCAGGAGGAGGCCGCCCTCGTCCTTGTCGCCCGAGCGCGATAGGTTTCAGCCGGTCATCTCATAGGTCTAAACCAATTCCTTTTCAGGCCCTTGTCACCCGGGCATCCGCCTGATGAGCTAGACCAGGGACAATCGGGATACAAAAGGACGCCCTGGGAATGGGAGCTGCTGTGAGCAATGAAAGCCTGGCCAACCTGCTCAAAGAAGAGCGACGGTTCGCGCCGCCCGCCGAGCTCGCCGCGCACGCGAACGTGACTGCGGCGGCCTACGAGCAGGCAGCGGCGGACAGGCTCGGCTTCTGGGCCGAGCAGGCGAGGCGGCTCACCTGGGCCACCGAGCCCACCGAGACGCTGGACTGGTCGAACCCGCCGTTCGCCAAGTGGTTCGCCGACGGTGAGCTCAACGTCGCGTACAACTGCGTCGACCGCCATGTGGAGGCGGGCCACGGCGACCGGATCGCCATCAACTTCGAGGGCGAGCCGGGCGACAGCCGCACCATCACCTACGCCGAGCTCAAGGACGAGGTGTCCCGGGCGGCGAACGCGCTCGTCGAGCTCGGGGTGCGCAAGGGCGACCGCGTCGCCGTCTATCTGCCGATGATCCCCGAGGCCGTCATCTCCATGCTGGCGTGCGCCCGGATCGGTGCCCCGCACTCCGTGGTCTTCGGCGGCTTCTCCGCCGACGCCGTCGCCTCCCGTATCCAGGACGCCGACGCCAAACTGGTCATCACCGCCGACGGCGGCTTCCGCCGCGGCAAGCCGACCTCGCTCAAACCCGCGATCGACGACGCCGTTGCGCGCTGTCCGCAGGTCGCGCATGTGCTGGTCGTCCGGCGTACGGGCCAGGACACCGCCTTCGACGACAGCCGGGACGTCTGGTGGCACGACATCGTCGCCCGCCAGTCCGCCGAGCACACCCCGGAGCCGGTGGACGCCGAACACCCGCTGTTCATCCTCTACACGTCGGGTACGACGGGTAAGCCCAAGGGCATCCTGCACACCTCCGGCGGCTATCTCACCCAGGCCGCCTACACGCACCACGCGGTCTTCGACCTCAAGCCGGAGACCGACGTCTACTGGTGCACGGCCGACGTCGGCTGGGTGACCGGCCACTCGTACATCGTGTACGGGCCGCTGGCCAACGGCGCGACGCAGGTCATGTACGAGGGCACCCCCGACACCCCGCACCAGGGCCGGTTCTGGGAGATCGTCCAGAAGTACGGCGTCACGATCCTCTACGCGGCGCCCACCGCGATCCGTACGTTCATGAAGTGGGGCGACGACATCCCCGCCAAGTTCGACCTGTCGTCCCTGCGGGTCCTCGGCTCGGTCGGCGAGCCGATCAACCCCGAGGCCTGGATCTGGTACCGGCAGAACATCGGCGGCGGCAAGGCCCCGATCGTGGACACGTGGTGGCAGACCGAGACCGGCGCCATGATGATCTCCCCGCTCCCCGGCGTCACGCACACCAAGCCGGGCTCGGCGCAGCGCGCGCTGCCGGGCATCTCCGCCACGGTCGTGGACGACGAGGCGAACGAGGTCCCGGACGGCGGTGGCGGTTATCTCGTCCTGACCGAGCCGTGGCCTTCGATGCTCCGCACGATCTGGGGCGACGACCAGCGGTTCCTCGACACGTACTGGTCGCGTTTCGAGGGCAAGTACTTCGCCGGTGACGGCGCCAAGAAGGACGACGACGGCGACATCTGGCTGCTCGGCCGGGTGGACGACGTGATGCTGATCTCGGGTCACAACATCTCCACCACCGAGGTCGAGTCCGCGCTCGTCTCGCACCCGAAGATCGCCGAGGCGGCCGTGGTCGGTGCCAACGACGAGACGACGGGCCAGGCCATTGTCGCGTTCGTCATCCTGCGCGGCACGGCGTCCGTGGACGACGGGCTCGTCGCCGAACTGCGTAACCACGTGGGCACGGTCCTCGGCCCGATCGCCAAGCCCAAGCGGATCCTGCCGGTCCAGGAGCTGCCCAAGACCCGCTCCGGCAAGATCATGCGCCGGCTCCTGCGGGACGTCGCGGAGAACCGCGCGCTGGGCGATGTCACCACGCTCACCGACTCGTCCGTCATGGAACTGATCCAGAGCCAGCTCCCGGGCGCCACCAGCGAGGACTGAGCAAGTCGTAGAAACGGGCCGCGAGGGCGGCCCGTAGAAACGAGCGGCGACAAGGGGCGCCCGGCACATCCGCTGGGCGCCTCTTCGCGTACCCATCCATGAGCAGGACATTTCGGGGTACCGGAGCAGCACGGCTCGGTCTGACACGCGGGGGCAGCGCGCGGTGACGGCCGCAGTCCGGCATGATCTGACAACGGATCGAAAGACGAGAAGTACCAGAAAAGGGAGTCACCGATGAGCGACCCCGGCAAGCATGTTGCCGATGCGGTATTGACCGGCACCGCCGTCCCAGCCGTCAGTGCCGACCGTAGCCTCGGTCAGCTGGTCGCCGGCGCGACCGCCGAGATGTCCGAACTGATGCACGACGAGATCGCCCTCGCCAAGGCCGAGCTGCGCCAGGACGTGAAGCGCGGCGTGATGGGCGGGGCCGCGGGCGGTATCGCAGCTGTGTTCGCCCTGTTCTCGCTCCCCGTGCTGAGCTTCGCCGCCGCGTACGGGATCCACAACCTCGGCCTGGGCCTGGCCTGGTCGTTCCTGATCGTGGGCGGCGCGTTTCTGCTGCTGGCCGGGGTGCTCGGCGGCCTCGCCATGCTGAAGTTCAAGAAGATCAAGCCGCCCGAGAAGACCATCACCTCCGCCAAGGAGACGGCCGCCGTTCTGCAGAACGCGAAGCCGCACCCCCGTGAGGCTCTGGAGAGCGGCAAGACTGTGGCACGCTCGTCTGCATGACCGCCCCTGTTACAGGCTCTGGTGCGACGGTTGCCTCCGCGGTACGCCTCGACGGCCCCTGGACCCATCGCGACGTGGCGGCCAACGGTGCCCGCTTCCACATCGCCGAGATGGGCGACGGACCGCTGGTGCTGCTGCTGCACGGCTTCCCGCAGTTCTGGTGGACCTGGCGCCACCAGCTCCCCGCCCTCGCGGACGCCGGCTACCGCGCCGTGGCCATGGACCTCCGGGGTGTCGGCGGCAGCGACCGTACGCCCCGGGGGTACGACCCGGCGAACCTGGCGCTCGACATCACCGGCGTGATCCGCTCGCTGGGTGAGCCTGACGCCGCGCTCGTCGGCCATGACCTGGGCGGATATCTCGCCTGGACGGCCGCGGTGATGCGGCCCAAGCTGGTGCGCCGCCTCGTGGTGTCCTCAATGCCGCACCCGCGCCGCTGGCGCAGCTCGATGCTCTCCGACGTGGCGCAGAGCCGCGCCGGCTCGTACATCTGGGGCTTCCAGCGGCCGTGGCTGCCGGAGCGTCAGCTCGTCGCGGACAACGCGGCGCTGGTCGGTGAGCTGATCCGGGACTGGACGGGTCCCGGGCTGCCCGACGACAAGGCGATCGAGGTCTACCGGCGGGCGATGACGATCCCGTCGACCGCGCACTGCTCGATCGAGCCGTACCGCTGGATGGTGCGGTCGCTGGCGCGTCCTGACGGCATCCAGTTCAACCGGCGGATGAAGCGGCCGGTACGGGTGCCGACGCTCCAGCTGCACGGGGCGCTCGACCCGGCGGTGCGCACGCGCAGCACGGCGGGCTCGGCCGAGTACGTCGAGGCGCCGTACCGCTGGCGCCTCTTCGAGGGGCTCGGGCACTTCCCGCACGAGGAGGACCCGGTGGCGTTCTCGACGGAGCTGATCAACTGGCTCAAGGACCCCGAACCGGACCGCTGAACCGCCCCGCCGGAGCCCTGGCAGCACCACGGCCCGCACCCCGCCGACACCACGGCCGGCACCACGGTCGGCAGCCCGCCGATACCGCGGTCGGCAGCCCGTCGGCACTCCCGCCCGCAACCCTGCCGACGCCCCGTCAGCAACCCCGTCGAGGCCACCGCGACCGGCCGTGCGAACACCCGTCCTACGAACAGCCAATTGCCGCGCGCATAGGCCAATTGGCCGCGTTCCGCGCGATTACCGACCATGGGCCACGGGCACACGTCGGTGTATGGGCTGGACGCACGACTACGGTGATTCACCACGCAACCGCCGCTCGGCCGCAGTGCCGATCACCCACCAGGGGGGTGCCCCGCACGTCGGGGGCCATGATCCCAGGCTCGGTATTTCCCTCATCCTCCGCCGCAGGGCGCGCTGGGTCTCCGCCCGGCTGCGCCACCAGCGGAGCTGACCCTTACGCCCTTACAGCGCGCAGTCCTGGGTGTCGACCTCTTGGTTGGCGTTGCGCCCGAGCGTGATGTCCGGGCGGATCTCGTCCGCCGTGAGGGCGTAACCGGTCTGCGCGTCGTCCAGTGACCTGGCGAAGATCACGCCGTACACCTTGCCGTCAGGCGTGAGCAGCGGGCCGCCGGAGTTTCCCTGCCGGACGGTCGCGAAGAGCGAGTACACGTCGCGCCGTACCGTGCCGCGGTGGTAGATGTCCGGCCCGTTGGCGTCGATACGGCCGCGGACGCGCGCCGAGCGTACGTCGTAGCCGCCGTTCTCCGGGAAGCCGGCGACGATCGCGCTGTCGCCGCTGCTCGCGTCCTTGTCGCTGAACTTGAGCGGGGTCACGTCCAGACCCGGCACGTCGAGTACGGCGATGTCGCGCTGCCAGTCGTACAGGACGACCTTCGCGTCGTACAGCCGGCCCTGGCCGCCGATCTGGACGGTGGGCTCGTCCACGCCGCCGACCACATGCGCGTTGGTCATCACCCTGCGGTCGGCGAAGACGAAGCCCGAGCCTTCGAGCACCTTGCCGCAGCCGGACGCCGTGCCGACGACCTTGACGATCGAGCGCTGGGCACGCGCGGCGACCGGGCTGCCGGCGAGCGCCGGGTCCGGCGGCTCGACCTGGTTGATCGGCTCGTTCGCGAACGGGCTGAAGACCTGCGGGAAGCCGTTCTGGGCGAGGACGGACGAGAAGTCGGTGAACCACGTCGACGCCTGATTGGGCATCACCCGGGAGACGCCCAGGAGCACCTTGGAGCTACGGACCTCCTTGCCCAGCGTCGGCAGGGACGTACCGGCGAGGGCCGAGCCGATCAGCCACGCCACCAGCAGCATGGCGAGCACGTTGACCAGCGCGCCGCCCGTCGCGTCCAGGGCGCGCGCCGGTGACCAGGTGATGAAGCGGCGCAGCCGGTTGCCGAGGTGGGTGGTGAACGCCTGGCCGACGGAGGCGCAGACGATCACGATCACAACGGCCACGACGGCGGCCGTCGTGGAGACTTCGGCGTCCTGCGTGATCTGGTCCCAGACCACGGGGAGCAGATAGACGGCGACGAGACCGCCGCCGAGGAAACCGACCACCGACAGGATGCCGACGACGAAGCCCTGGCGGTAGCCGACGATCGCGAACCACACGGCGGCGAGCAGCAGCAGGATGTCCAGCACGTTCACCGTCAATAGCCTCGCAGATTCGTCTCCGGTCGCCCCCACCGCCCCGATGGGGCGACTGCCGCGGGGGTGGGGTCAGCTGGGCCAGCCTGTCATGCGCGCCAATCGAGTGGGACCTGCCGGTCCTGGTCCCACGGGCGCTCCCAGCCCGCGAAGTGGAGAATCCGGTCGATCACGCCCGCGGTGAAGCCCCAGACCATCGCGGACTCGACAAGGAACGCGGGGCCGCTGTGCCCGCTGGGGTGCACGGCGGTCGCGCGGTTGGCCGGGTCGGTGAGATCCGCCACGGGGACGGTGAAGACCCGCGCGGTCTCGCCCAGGTCGACCGCGTCGACCGGGGTCGGGGTGCGCCACCAGCCCAGTACGGGCGTGACGACGAAACTGCTCACCGGAATGTAGAGCTTGGGCAGCACACCGAAGACCTGGACGCCCGACGGGTCGAGCCCGGTCTCCTCCTCGGCTTCGCGCAGGGCCGCCCGCAGCGGTCCCGTGGTGGCCGGGTCGCCGTCCTCCGGGTCGAGAGAACCGCCGGGGAACGCCGGCTGCCCCGGATGCGAGCGCAGATTGCCGGCCCGCTCCATCAGCAGCAGCTCGGGACCGCGCTCGCCCTCCCCGAAGAGGATGAGCACGGCGGACTGCCGCCCGTCGCCGCTCTTCGGCGGCAGGAAACGGCTGAGCTGCTCCGCCCCCACCGTGCGTGCGGCGCGCTCGACCGGGCGGAGCCAGTCCGGCAGCCCGTCGGTCGTGACGGCGACAGCGGCGGCACTGGCCGTATCGGCGACATCGGCGGCTCTCGCCGGGTCGGCGTACTGCTCCGGATAGCCCACTTGGTGACCCTCTTGAACGATCTCTTCAGCGTGCGTCATCGGCACCCCCGTCGTACAACGCCTGCTGTCCGCCGGATCGTTCCGGTCGGGTCCTGCGCCATCCTTGCGTGTGCTGATACGGCGCTGCTCCCTTCTGTGCTCAATCTTCTGCGCTCAATCGGATTCGCCTTACGCCGCGCCGGGGGTCACGCCGCCGAGCGGCGGGGCCGGTGCTCCCGGGTAGTCCGCCGGCGGGTTGAGCCGCTGGCCCGGCTGGCCGCCCAGCTCGTACTTGAGCAGCTTCTTCGCCTTCTCCGGATCGGTCTCGCCCTCGCCGTACGAGGGGCACAGGTGCGCGATCGGGCAGGCGCCGCAGGCGGGCTTACGGGAATGGCAGACCCGGCGGCCGTGGAAGATGATCCGGTGCGAGAGCATCGTCCACTCGCTCTTCGGAAAGATCTCCGCGATCTCCGCCTCGACCTTCTCCGGATCCTCCTGCTCGGTCCACTTCCAGCGGCGGACGAGCCGCCCGAAGTGGGTGTCGACCGTGAGCCCGGGGACGCCGAACGCATTGCCCAGCACCACATTGGCCGTCTTGCGGCCCACGCCGGGCAGCGTCACCAGATCCGCGAGACGGCCGGGCACCTCGCCGTCGAACCGGTCGCGCAGGGCCGTGGACAGCCCGATCAGCGACTTGGCCTTGGCGCGGAAGAAGCCCGTCGGCCGGATGACCTGCTCCAGCTCCTCCGGGACCGCCGCCGCCATGTCCTCCGGGGTCGGATACGCGGCGAACAGCGCGGGCGTCGTCTGATTGACCCGCAGGTCGGTGGTCTGCGCGGACAGCACCGTGGCGACCAGGAGCTCGAACGGACTGCGGAAGTCCAGCTCCGGATGGGCGTAGGGATACACCTCGGCCAGCTCACGGTTGATCCGCCGGGCCCTGCGGGTCATCGCCAGCCGCGACTCCGGCTTGGACGCGGGCTTCGCGGATGCGGGCTTGGCAGATGCGGGCTTGGCAGATCCGGACTTGGCAGATGCGGGCTTCGCGGGTTCGGGTTTCGCCGTTGTTCGCTTGGCCGACTCGGGCTTCGTCTGCTTGGTGGCTGCCTTGGCCGCTTTCTTCGTTGGACCTTTTGCGGCTTTTTTCGCTTTCGCCGAGGGCTGTTCGCCCACAGCGGAATTAGGCTCCGCTGACACTCTTCCAGCCCCCTTGGCCTGCGCTGTCATGGGCGATTTCGACACCCGGCCAGCGTAAAGCCCGACACTGACATCCGCCCGGGCCATGGGAGATCACCACCCGAATCGGCCCCCCGGGCACGCTGGGACACTCCTGTGCGTCAAACTTGTGACTGATCGCACGGTTTCACCGCGCGTAATCGGAGAGGTGGTGCCGGGCAGCGAGTAAAGGCGCAGTCCGTACGACATCACCAGTACCTACGGCATCATGGGGACCACGGTTTCCTGACCATGGATCCCTGAGCATTCTGAGCATTTCAAGAGCAGGTCGATAGGAGAGAACTCGTGGACGACGTTCTGCGGCGTGCCCCGCTCTTCGCGGCGCTCGATGACGAGCAGGCTTCGGAGCTGCGCGCCTCGATGGGTGAGACGACGCTCGCCCGCGGCGACGCGCTGTTCCACGAAGGCGACCCCGGCGACCGCCTGTACGTGGTGACGGAGGGCAAGGTCAAGCTGCACCGCACCTCCCCCGACGGCCGCGAGAACATGCTGGCGGTCCTCGGCCCCGGCGAGCTGATCGGCGAGCTGTCGCTCTTCGACCCCGGCCCGCGTACGGCCACGGCGACGGCCCTCACCGAGGTCAAGCTCCTCGGTCTCGGCCACGGCGACCTCCAGCCCTGGCTGAACGCCCGCCCCGAGGTCGCGACGGCCCTGCTGCGCGCGGTGGCGCGCCGACTGCGCAAGACGAACGACCAGATGTCCGACCTCGTCTTCTCGGACGTCCCCGGCCGGGTGGCCAGGGCGCTCCTGGACCTGTCGCGCCGCTTCGGTGTGCAGTCCGAGGAGGGCATCCACGTCGTGCACGACCTGACGCAGGAAGAGCTGGCCCAGCTGGTCGGCGCCTCACGCGAGACGGTCAACAAGGCGCTCGCCGACTTCGCACAGCGCGGCTGGCTGCGGCTTGAGGCCCGCGCGGTGATCCTGCTGGACGTGGAACGCCTCGCGAAGCGCTCGCGCTGACGTCGCTGACGTCGCTCGCCCTGACGCCGCAGTGGCCGTCGACATCTCAGTAGTCGTCGGGCACGTCGATCAGGCCGTGTTCCCGCAGGTAGGCCAGTTGCGCCCGGACCGAAAGCTCGGCCGCCGGCCACAGTGACCTGTCGACGCCCGCGTACACGTGGGCGACCACGTCGGCCGCTGTCCGGTGGCCGTTCTCGACGGCCGTCTCGACCTGCGCGAGACGGTTCGCCCGGTGGGCGAGATAGAACTCGATCGCGCCCCGCGCGTCGTCCAGCACCGGGCCGTGCCCCGGCAGGACGGTGTCGACGCCGTCGTCGACCGTGAGCGAGCGCAGCCGGCGCAGCGAGTCGAGGTAGTCACCGAGCCGGCCGTCCGGGTGCGCCACCAGCGTGGTACCGCGCCCGAGGACGGTGTCGCCGGTCAGTACCGCCCGGTCGGCGGGCAGATGGAAGCAGAGCGAGTCAGCGGTGTGGCCGGGCGCCGGTACGACCCGCAGCTCAAGGCCGCCGGTGCTGATCACGTCCCCGGCCGCCAGGCCCTCGTCCCCGAGCCGCAGCGCCGGGTCCAGGGCCCGTACGCCGGTACGGGTCAGCTCGGCGAAGCGCGCGGCGCCCTCCGCGTGGTCCGGGTGGCCGTGGGTGAGGAGGGTCAGCCCGACCCGCTTGCCCGCCCGCTCCACCGCCGTCATGACCGCCTTGAGGTGCAGGTCGTCCAAGGGGCCCGGGTCGATGACGACAGCGAGGTCGGAGTCCGGTTCGGCGACGATCCAGGTGTTGGTGCCGTCGAGCGTCATCGGCGAGGCGTTGGGCGCGAGTACGTTGACCGCGCGCGCCGTGGCGGGGCCGGACAGCACGCCGCCGCGCGGCTGACCTGGAAGAGCTGCGGCCTCGGTCATCGGGACTCCCCCTCGCTGTGTGCGGCGTCAACGTCGGCGTCAACGCCGGCGGGACCGCCCGGATCCGCACCGGGGCCCCCGTCCGAACCCGCGCCCGCGCCACCGCCCGGACCCGCCGGTCCGACCCGTTTGGTGAACTCGTCGTGGCCCGGCCAGCTCAGCACCAGCTCGTCGCCCTCCAGCCGCGCCTTGGCCAGCACGGGCGTCATGTCGCACGTCTCCGCCGCCGCCAGCGCCTCCGCGGCCGTCGCGCTGCGGCCGAGCTGCCGCAGGGTCGAGACGGTCGGCGGCATCATCAGCAGCTCGCCCTTCTCGTACGCGCCGAGCGCGTCGGCCGGTGCGATCCACACCGTACGGTCGGCCTCGGTCGACGCGTTCCTGGTGCGCTGGCCCGCCGGCAGGGTGGCGACGAAGAACCACGTGTCGTAGCGGCGCGGTTCGAACTCCGGGGTGATCCAGCGGGCCCACGCGCCGAGCAGGTCGCTGCGCAGCACCAGCTTCCGCCGGTGCAGGAACTCGGCGAAGGACAGCTTCCGCTCGACCAGCGCCGCGCGGTCCGCCTCCCAGTCGTCACCCGTGGTGTCGGTGACGACGGTCGTGGGGCTCTCCCCCGCGAGCAGGACGCCGGCTTCCTCGTACGTCTCACGGACAGCGGCGCACACGACGGCCTGCGCCGAGGCGGCGTCGACACCGAGCCGCCGTGCCCAGACGTCCCGGCCGGGCCCCGCCCAGCCGACGGGCCGGTCGTCCGGGCCTGGGGCGTCCCTGGGGTCGACCCCGCCACCCGGATAGACGTACGCGCCCGCGGCGAACGCCATGGACGCCTGGCGGCGCAGCATATGGACGGCGAGACCGCCCGTACCGTCGGCGCCCGGATCGTCGCGTACCAGCATCACGGTCGCGGCCCTGCGCGGTGTCACCGGCGTCAGTTCGCCGGCGGCGAGGGCGCGGATCCGGTCCGGCCATTCGGGCGGGTACCACTGACCATTGGGCATGGCCGGATGCTATGCGCTGATGTGCGGATGTTCGAGAGGGTGTGGCACGCGCCTCATCAGTGACGTACCGCGTCCCACACCCTCACCCCATAGCGCTGCTCAAGTTCCAGTCAGGCCTCAGGCCTCGGTCAGCTCGACCAGGATCTCGACCTCGACCGGCGCGTCCAGCGGCAGCACCGCCACGCCCACCGCGCTGCGCGCGTGCACGCCCTTGTCGCCGAGGACCTGTCCCAGCAGCTCGCTCGCGCCGTTCACGACGGCCGGCTGGCCCGTGAAGTCGGCCGCCGACGCCACGTACCCCACGACCTTCACGACGCGCGCGATGCGGTCCAGGTCGCCGGTGACGGACTTCACGGCCGCCAGCGCGTTCAGCGCGCAGGTGCGGGCGAGTTCCTTGGCCTCGTCGGCGGTGACTTCGGCGCCGACCTTGCCGGTGACCGGAAGCTTGCCGTCCACCATCGGCAGCTGGCCGGACGTGTACACGTACAGACCGGTCTGCACGGCGGGCTGGTACGACGCCAATGGCGGTACGACCGCCGGCAGGCTCAGTCCGAGCTTCGCGATGGACGACTCGACGGCCCCCAGGGCGCCCCCGGCCGCGGCGGACACGCTCATGCCGACTTCTCCCGCTTCAGGTAGGCCACCAGCTGCTCGGGGTTGTTCGGCCCGGGAACGACCTGGACGAGCTCCCAGCCGTCCTCGCCCCAGGTGTCCAGAATCTGCTTGGTCGCGTGCACGAGAAGGGGCACGGTCGCGTATTCCCACTTGGTCATGAGGGCGACTGTAGCCGTAACCGTGTGGCGGCCTCGTGCGTAGCCCACGACCTGACTGGTTAGGCTCGAATACGTGAGCAGGCTCCAGGTCGTCAGCGGCAAGGGTGGTACCGGTAAGACGACGGTCGCCGCCGCCCTCGCGCTTGCCCTCGCGACCGAGGGCAAACGCACTCTCCTCGTCGAGGTCGAGGGAAGACAGGGCATCGCCCAGCTCTTCGAGACGGAAGCCCTTCCGTACGAGGAGCGCAAAATCGCCGTGGCCTCGGGCGGCGGTGAGGTGTACGCGCTGGCCATAGACGCAGAGCGGGCCCTCCTCGACTATCTCCAGATGTTCTACAAGCTCGGCAGCGCGGGCCGGGCCCTCAAGAAGTTCGGCGCGATCGACTTCGCGACGACGATCGCGCCCGGGGTCAGGGACGTCCTGCTTACCGGCAAGGCGTGCGAGGCGGTACGGCGCAGGGACCGGCAGGGCCGGTACGCGTACGACTACGTCGTGATGGACGCGCCGCCCACCGGCCGCATCACCCGCTTCCTGAACGTGAACTACGAGGTGGCGGGGCTGGCCAAGATCGGCCCCATACACAAGCAGGCGCAGGCCGTGATGCGGGTGCTGCGGTCGAGCGAGACGGCGGTCCATCTGGTGACGCAGCTGGAGGAGATGCCGGTCCAGGAGACCGCCGACGGCATCAGCGAGCTGCGCGCCGCCGAGCTGCCGGTCGGGAACGTGATCGTGAACATGGTGCGGCCGCGTCTGCTGGACGAGGCGGCGGTGCAGGCCGCGGCCGGCGACCGCCGCAAGGAGGTCTCCAAGGCGCTCGCCGCCGCCGGGGTCTCCGCGCCGACGAAGCTGGTGGGTCCGCTGCTGGAACAGGCGGCGGAGCACGCGCAGCGCGTCGAGCTGGAGCGTGAGCAGCGGGCCGTCCTGGCGAAGCTCGGGCTGCCCACGTACGAACTCCCCCTGATCGGCGAGGGCATGGATCTCGCGGGTCTCTACCGGCTGGCGGGGGAGCTAAGGAAACTTGGGGAGGTCTTCGCATGAACCTCGACTCCGCCGCTGCCCCGCTCGAAGTCGACGCGCTGCTCGACGACCCCGCCACCCGCATCATCGTGTGCTGCGGCTCGGGCGGCGTCGGCAAGACCACCACGGCCGCGGCCCTCGGCGTACGGGCGGCCGAGCGGGGCCGCAAGGTGGTCGTGCTGACCATCGACCCGGCCCGCAGGCTGGCGCAGTCGATGGGCATCGACTCCCTCGACAACACCCCGCGGCAGGTGAAGGGCGTCGAGGGCCCCGGCGAACTGCACGCGATGATGCTCGACATGAAGCGGACCTTCGACGAGATCGTCGAGGCGCACGCCGACGGCGAGCGGGCCCGCTCCATCCTGGAGAACCCCTTCTACCAGTCCCTGTCGGCCGGTTTCGCGGGCACGCAGGAGTACATGGCGATGGAGAAGCTGGGGCAGCTGCGGTCCCGCGACGAGTGGGACCTGATCGTCGTCGACACCCCGCCGTCGCGCTCCGCGCTGGACTTCCTGGACGCGCCGAAACGTCTCGGCTCGTTCCTGGACGGGAAGTTCATCAAGCTGCTGATGGCTCCGGCGAAGATGGGCGGCCGGGCCGGAATGAAGTTCCTGAACGTCGGGATGTCGATGATGACCGGCACCCTCGGGAAACTCCTCGGCGGCCAGTTCCTCCAGGACGTGCAGACGTTCATCGCCGCGATGGACACGATGTTCGGCGGCTTCCGGACGCGCGCCGACGCGACGTACCGACTGCTGCAGGCGCCGGGCACGGCGTTCCTGGTGGTCGCGGCCCCGGAGCGGGACGCGCTGCGCGAGGCGGCCTACTTCGTACAGCGGCTGGCTGCGGAGGGGATGCCGCTCGCCGGGCTCGTCCTCAACCGGGTGCACGGCAGCGGCGCTTCGCGGCTGTCGGCCGAGCGGGCGCGGGCGGCTGCGGAAAATCTTGAAGAGGGCGGCATTGTGGATCAGGAGGCCGGGAATGGTCTCCCTGGCACCGCCACACCTCTGGCCGGTTCTTCTCCCGAGACCGCCGCCGGAGCCCCCGAGACCGTGTCCGATTCAACCGAAAAAAGCACATCCGCGTCGTCGCCGACCCCCGATCCCGACACGCCTTCTGTCACAACTGTGGAACAGCTGACCGCCGGTTTGCTGCGGCTGCATGCCGAGCGCATGCAGGTTCTCGCACGCGAACAGCGCACGCGCGACCGCTTCACGGCGCTTCACCCGGAAGTCGCCGTGGTCGAAGTGGCCGCCCTGCCCGGCGATGTCCATGACCTCACGGGTCTGCGGACGATCGGCGACCGGCTGGCGGCGGGGCGTACGAGCCGTCCGGGCCGTACGGCCTGAGCGGAAGCCCCTGACCAGGGCAGAAGTCAGCCGTTGGCGGTACGGAAGGGACCAGCACCCGACGTAGGAGCCGTACGTACGTGAGGTACGTGCGGGTCGTCCGCGCGACGTCGTACGGATCGGCGTACGGGCATGCGGCGGCATGTACGGGCACGCGACCGTTGCCCGCGGCCGTTGCCCGCATCGGCTCCGCACGGTCGACGCGGCGCGGGCAGGGTGATGCACGCAGGCGAGCGCATCGGACCGCGCGCCGTCACCCTGTGACGGCGCGGCTGTCCCATGCCCGCCCATGACCGGCCTGCGGCGCACGGCTGACCTGCGACGTCAGCCGATCCGCTGTGCCGGCCTGCGGCGCTAGCCGACCGCTGCGTACGTCGCGTACGTCTCGTCGTCCTCCAAGCCCACGGGCAGGATCCCCGCACTGCGCTCGTACTCCGTGCGCGCGGTCTCAAGCAGCCGTCGCCACGAGGTGACGGTGGGGCGCCTGCGCAGCAAAGCGCGGCGCTCCCGCTCGGTCATTCCGCCCCACACGCCGAATTCGACGCGATTGTCCAGCGCATCGGCCAGGCATTCGGTGCGTACCGGGCACCCGGTGCACACCGCCTTGGCTCTGTTCTGCGCTGCACCTTGAACGAACAGTTCATCCGGATCGGTAGTGCGGCAAGCTGCCTGCGCACTCCAGTCGGTTACCCAGCCCATGCCGGCGCCGTCCTCTCCCGAATCGAGGCTCCCCCACGGCGGCAGCGGCATATTCACCGCTGCCAGTTGAGGACGTTACGGCCGGGGGGCACAGCGCAACACCCCCTTCGGGCCCAATCTTGCATGGCCCGAACGGACTATGGGTGCGCGGCAGATCACCCAGGGGAGTGACCTGTGGCATAACCGACCAACCAGACATAGCCGGGCAGTTCACTTGTGTCACAACGGGCGTCAGCGGACGCATGGGGCGGAATCGGGCAGAGCTTTCCGCGATTCGGGTTCACGGGAAGTTCATGCCGGTGTCTTGATGCACAACCGCACTGCTGTGACAGTTGGGTACAGCTTAGGCCAGAGCCTTGACGCGTGTCCGGCGAATGAGAACGTAGGCTGCCCTCATGCCAAAGAAGCGCTCGGGCGGGGGTCTGACCAAGACCCAGCAGGCCGCCAAGTTCCTCGGTGTCAGCGTGCTCGCAGGGGCGGTGCTCGCCGGAATCGCCCTGCCTGCCGCCGGGGCGCTGGGGCTGGCCGCCAAGGGAACCGTCGACGGGTTCGACGAGATCCCCGCCAACCTCAAGACGCCGCCGCTGAGTCAGCGCACCACGATCCTGGACGCCAAGGGCGGCAAGATCGCGACGGTCTACTCACGCGACCGCACCGTGGTGCCGCTGAAGGCCATCTCGCCGTACATGCAGAAGGCGCTCGTCGCCATCGAGGACTCGCGCTTCTACGAGCACGGCGCGGTCGACCTCAAGGGCGTACTGCGCGCGCTGAACCGCAACGCGCAGGAGGGCGGGGTCTCCGAGGGCGCTTCGACCCTCACCCAGCAGTACGTGAAGAACGTCTTCGTCGAAGAGGCGGGCAACGACCCGACGAAGGTCGCGCAGGCAACCCAGCAGACCCTCGGCCGCAAGGTCCAGGAGCTCAAGTACGCGATCCAGGTCGAGGAAGAGCTGGGCAAGAAGAAGATCCTCGAGAACTACCTGAACATCACCTTCTTCGGCGAGCAGGCCTACGGCGTCGAGGCGGCCGCCCAGCGGTACTTCTCCAAGTCGGCCAAGGACCTGACGCTGGAGGAGTCGGCGCTGCTCGCCGGCATCGTCCAGTCGCCGAGCCGCTACGACCCGGTCAAC
Organism: Streptomyces sp. NBC_00370; assembly: GCF_036084755.1. Classification (NCBI taxonomy): domain Bacteria; kingdom Bacillati; phylum Actinomycetota; class Actinomycetes; order Kitasatosporales; family Streptomycetaceae; genus Streptomyces; species Streptomyces sp. NBC_00370. The sequence continues at coordinate 4,756,786 of NZ_CP107968.1, read as the reverse complement.
GACGTGCAGGAGGCCACCAAGCGCCGTAACACGGTGCTGGCGCGGATGGCGGCCGTCGGCGACATCTCGCAGGGCGAGGCGGACAAGGCCATCGCCAAGCCGATCAAGCTCCATGTGACCGAGCCGAAGAACGGCTGCATCACCGCGGTCAAGGGCGCCGGCTTCTTCTGTGACTACGTACGCCAGGTGTTCCTGAACGACCCGGTCTTCGGCAAGACACCGAAGGAACGGGCCGCGATCTGGGACCAGGGCGGTCTGACGGTCCGTACGACGCTGGACCCGCAGGCGCAGGACTCGGCGCAGGCGTCGATCAAGGACCACGTCTACAAGACCGACCCGGTCGCGACGGCGCTGTCGATCGTGCAGCCCGGCACCGGCAAGATCCTCGCGATGGGGCAGTCGAGGCCGTACGGCTTCAAGAAGAACGAGACCCAGATCAACCTGTCCGTCGACAAGGACATGGGCGGCGGCGCCGGTTACCAGCCGGGGTCGACGTTCAAGCCGATCGTCGCGGCCGCGGCGCTGGAGCGGGGCATTCCGGCGACGCAGACGTTCCCTGCGCCGTACAAGATGACGTACCCGACGCCGGTGCAGACCTGCAACGGCCCGTGGACGGACAAGGACGTCCCGGTCGAGAACGAGAACGAGTCCGAGAAGGGCCCGATGGGCATGAAGGAGGCGACCGCGAAGTCGGTCAACACCTACTACGTCCAGCTGATCAGCCAGATCGGCGTCTGCCCGGTGACGGACCTGTCGAAGAAGATGGGCGTCGTACGGGCCGACGGCAACCCGATCCAGCAGGTCCCGTCGATCACCCTGGGCTCGCAGGAGGTCTCGCCGCTGACGATGGCCGGCGCGTACGCCACCTTCGCCAGCCGGGGCACGTACTGCACCCCGATCGCCATCGAGTCGATCACCGGCCCGGACAAGAAGCCGATGGCCGTGCCGAAGTCGAAGTGCGATCGGGCGATGTCCGAGAAGACCGCCGACACGGTCAGCGCCCTGCTGAAGGGTGTGGTCGAGGACGGTACGGGTACGGAGGCGGGCCTCAGCGACCGCCCGAGCGCGGGCAAGACCGGTACGACGGACTTCCGTTACGCGGCCTGGTTCGTGGGCTACACGCCGAACATGGCGGCCGCGGTGTGGGTCGGCGACCCGATGCACAAGAAGCGGATGGAGAACATCACCATCGGCGGGCAGTACCACGAGAAGGTCTTCGGTGGTGACACCCCGGGCCCGATCTGGCGCGACGCGATGAGCGGCGCTCTGCAGGGCGTGCCGGCGCTGAACTTCAACGAGATCAACATCCCGGACCCGCCGAAGGAGAACGACCCCGACAAGGGCCACGGTAAGCCGGGCGACGACGGCGGGAACCAGGGCGGCGACCAGGGGAACGACCAGGGCGCGAACCAGGGCGGCGACCAAGGTGGCGACCAGGGGGCCGACCAGGGCGGCGACGGAAAGCCGGGCGACAACGGGAACCCGGGGTTCCCGGGCTTCACGACGGGCGGCAACGGCGGCCCCCAGGACGGCGGAAACCAGGGGAACGGCGGGAACGGGCCGTAGCGGCTGATGTGACGTGAGCGGAGGGGCGGGCGCCGGAAGAGGCGCCCGCCCCTCTGTCATGCCGGGCCTTCAGGCACCAGGCCGGCAGCCGGCACCAGGCCGGCAGCAGACGAGAAGGAGGCCGCCGGGAGCGAGCCGGGGAGGAGAAAACAGCAGCGAGACCTCAGCCGGCGAGAAGACGCTTGACGGCGCCGGCGACGCGGCCGCCCTCGGCCCGCCCTGCGACCTTCGGGCTGACGATCTTCATGACGGCGCCCATGGCCCGCGGCCCCTCGGCCCCGGCCGCCCGCGCCTCGTCGACGGCCTGCGCGACGATGGCGCCCAGCTCCTCGTCGGAGAGCTGCTGCGGCAGGTACGCGTCGAGGATGACGCCCTCGGCCCGCTCCTTCTCGGCCTGCTCGGGCCGACCGCCCTGCGCGAAGGCGTCGGCGGCCTCGCGTCGCTTCTTGGCCTCCCTGGCGATCACCTTCCGCACCTCTTCGTCGGAGAGCTCACGGGCTGTCTTGCCCGAGACCTCCTCCTTCGTGATGGCGGACAGGGTCAGCCGGAGCGTGGCGGAGCGCAGCTCGTCACGCGCCCTGATGGAGTCGGTGAGGTCGTCGTGCAGCTTGGACTTGAGGCTGGTCATACGGCCAAGTGTGGCAGGTGCGATTACCGGCCCGCCCGGATTTCCGAGCCCTGCGGCGTCTGCGACGATGGGCGCATGCGCGCACGCTACGGAGTACCTCTGTCCATCGCGGCGGTCGGCGCGGCGGGTATCGCCTACGCCGCCGGATTCGAAGTCCGCTCGTTCCGGCTGCGGCGGGTGACCGTACCCGTACTGCCGCGCGGCATGCACGACATCCGGGTGCTGCAGGTCTCCGACATCCACATGGTGAGCGGCCAGGGCAAGAAACGGCGCTGGCTCCAGTCGCTGGCGGGGCTGCGCCCGGACTTCGTCGTGAACACGGGCGACAACCTCTCGGACCCGGACGGCGTCCCGGAGGTCCTGGACGCGCTGGGGCCGCTGCTGGAGCTGCCGGGCGTCTACGTCTTCGGCTCGAACGACTACTACGGCCCGAAGCTCCGCAACCCCGCCCGCTACCTCTTCGAGAAGGCCCAGGGCAGCCACGGCCTGAACGGCAACCCCCCGGCGGTCCACGCGATCCACAACCCGTGGGAGCCGATGCGCGACGCGTTCGACGCGGCTGGCTGGGTGGGCCTGACCAACACCCGCGGCCGGCTGAAAATCGACGGCCACGAGATCGCCTTCACGGGCCTGGACGACCCGCACATCAAACGGGACAGGTACGAGCACGTCGCCGGCGGCCCGGACGAGGCGGCGGACCTGTCGATCGCCGTCGTGCACGCCCCGTACCTACGCGCCCTGGACGCGTTCACGGCGGACGGCTACCCCTTGATCCTGGCCGGCCACACCCACGGCGGCCAGCTCTGCGTCCCCTTCTACGGCGCCCTGGTCACCAACTGCGACCTGGACACGGCCCGCGTGAAGGGCCTCTCCACCCACACCACCGCAGGCCACACCGCCCACCTCCACGTCTCGGCAGGCTGCGGCACCAACCGCTACACCCCCCTCCGCTTCGCCTGCCCCCCGGAAGCCACCCTCCTGACCCTGACAGCCCGCCCCTGACCCAACCGAATCGGATTTCGCCTCCGGCCGACGGTGGGCTAAAGTAATCGATGTCGCCGCGACACGGGCGACATCGGGGTGTAGCGCAGCTTGGCAGCGCGCTTCGTTCGGGACGAAGAGGTCGTGGGTTCAAATCCCGCCACCCCGACAGCTTTAACACCAGGTCAGGGGCCTGATCCGCTTAGCGGGTCGGGCCCCTGAGTGGTTTCCGGGGGCGTTTTGGGAGCCGTTTGGGAGCCAATCTCAGGATCCGGCTCCCAGAAGGCGACGAGAGGGCATGTCCGTGGTCTGGCGAAAGAACCTTCAAGAGGTAGGCCCACCCGCGTAGGGTCTGGAGGTCCGGCACACCGCTGCCGGGCGCGTACCAGGGGGCGCCGTGGATCATCTCTTTACCGTCGCCGGCCAGACGGCCACGCCCATATCGCGCACTGGGCTAGCCGCAGAAAGCCTTCTTGAGCGGCAGCACCTTCAGGAGTGGGTGATCGCCCATCCGCAGGTGCTCGGGGAGTCCGTGCTCGTGGTAACCGCGGAGTACGACCGGTGGGCCGACACGGACGGGGTGCCGGCGCGCGACAGGCTGGACGTATTGGGGCTGGACGTGACCGGACGCCTCGTCGTGGTCGAGCTGAAGCGCGGAACGGCCGACCGGGACGTGCACCTCCAGGCGATCACGTATGCCGCTCTGGTGTCCCGGTTCGACCTCGGCACCCTGGCCCAGGCGCACCGCGACTTCCTGTCGCGCAGGGGCCAGGACCTCGATATCGACGCGTGCCCGCAGCGCCTACTCGATCACGTGGACGGGGAATGGAGCCCGGAGCTGCTCCAGCGCCCCCGCCAAGTGATCATCGCCGCCGACTTCCCCAAGCAGGTCACCCATTCCGTGGTCTGGCTGTCGGAGATGAGCCTCGACATCGACCTCATCCAGGTGGGCCTGTGGAAGGTGGAAGGTCACCTCGTCGCCGGCTTCACCAAGGTCTACCCGACTCCGGAGGTGGAGGAGTTCACGCTCGCACCGGCTCGGGTCGAAGGCGAGGCGGCGGCCAAGAAACTGCAGGAACGCTCACGCTCGCGCAACGCCGTCCACGTGCTCTTCGACGCGGGCCTGCTGCCCGACGGAACCAGGCTACTGATGAGGCCGCGCCATGGCGTGACGGACGCCATACGCAACGACATCCACTCCTGGGTGGCCGAAGACACCCGTCGAGCGACCGCCACCTGGGTTAACAACACCGCCAAGCCACTGGTCTGGGACGCGGACGGAGCCTCCTACTCGCCTACCGGGCTGGCCAATCACATCTTTACGGGCGTGACCGGTCGCACCGCCGACGGCATACAGGGAACGACGTGGTGGGACGTGGACACCGCCCATGTGCCCGCCGACGTCGATCCTGAGGAATGGGCCAAGCTGGCGGACACCGATCTCACGTGGCTGGCCAGGCAGCTCATCGGCACCGGCAAGCGCTAGACCGGTCTACACACCCTGCCCGCTGCCATCCCCGCCGGAAAGTAGTGGACCATCTACGACAAGTGACGACGGTGGTCGGCAGCCATACCGTTCCGATCGGCAGACATCTGGGCACCTGCGGCCAATGCCCGAACCCCTGGCGAGTTCTCACGGCAGCAGGGACGGTAGGCCCCGGCTTCCAATAGGCCCCTCTCGCACGGACACTGCCGCAGACCTCCTGAACAGGGAAGCCACACGCTTCGACGGGGATGCCGACGACCCGGTTCAACGCCTTCGTGAGGACGCTCTCCGGCGCATTCTCAACACCTGAGGGGGTCTCCAGTCTGTGATGCCGTGACTGCGAGTGCCCTTCCTGTTCACTGACCACAATGGCGAGATGACAGCAGCGCCCCGGCTTGGCTTACGAACTGGGGAGCCACGCGAAGGGCACTTCCACTCCACTTGGTCGGGACCGGCCGTTAGGCGGATGACTCGCAGCGGGCACAAGGTCCGTACCCGGCCGATTGAGCGTCGCCAAACAACATCCAGCTCGCCTTGTCCGGCTGTCGGCCCTCCCCTGTCGCCGACCCGCAGCAATCATCACTGTGGAAGACATCCCGGTTGCCTGGTGCGCTCGCCCGCACAGGCACAGCTGGCTCGTTGCGCCTGTCCGTACCTTCGACCAGGTAGCACTCCTGCATATACCGCTGAGCATCTTCCCGCCCGCTTGCCTCAGTCGCAGGAAGCTCTCTACCTCGCATCGCATTCACTCCTGTCCTGCTGGGCTTGCCCAGCGTGTTCATATAGCGGCGCTGCCTGGACGAGCCTAAAGTTCCAACCTGTTGGAACTTCCGAGGTGTACCGGCCCGTAGCGTGGCAGGAGGCCCGACCCGTGCGGGTCTCTAAGCTCGAACTGACACATACTCCGCATAGTCTTGTCCCACCCCGCCTTCGCCCGTCCGCGCCACGATGGGAGACGCCCAACACGTCCGGGATCGGCGGCCAAGCTAGTCCCGGACGGCCGAGGCGGTCCCCACACAGGCCCGCGACTCGGCGACTCAGGGCCGTTGCAAAGTCCGGCATGGTTGAGCCGTGCCGACTATTGCTGCATCTGACCCAGCAGCCGTACGCGCAGGTCAACACGTGTTTCGCGGCCCCACCCGGAGCTGATGCCCTGACAGGAACGCCTGACGGCTAAGCCAGAATGAGGCCACCGACCTGCGGAAATGCTGCTAACTCACGGATTTCAGCAGACCTGTAATGATTAGGCCGAAACGCAGTTCTTGGCGCAGTGCGAGCGTACTCTCGCGGTTATCGCGTGAAGCGCACGCATCTGATCTCAGGAGTGCAAGATGCCCAAGGGTCACAAGTGTCCGGTTTGCGGCACCCAGACACTGCATCCAACCAGCACCAACCGCCTGAAGTGTTCGAAGTGTGATTCGACTTTCCTCAAGAGCGTGATCGTCGACCGCTGACGTCCACGGGCGTTCTGTAGCCCTGATGATCACGTAAGCCTGCGGGTCGTAGTGGTGCAGGGTGGCGCGGATTACCCGTCCCGGAGGCAACGCAACTCCGGTTGCACGAGGCGAACCTCCCAAGTCACCCTGCTCACGAGAGTTTCGATATGTCGTCACTCTGCCACCATCTGTCTGGGCAAGTGACCTATTCCTCGCGGGTGTCGGCCCATTCCACTGGGCGAGCGGTTGCGGATACTGCCTTACTGATCGTTTCAGAATGAGATCCCAAGCCGCCTCAAGCAGATGACGCTGCAGGCGAGTGGGAGGAGTCCGAGGTGGAGGTCGGCTCGAATCTCGTAGCGGATGCGCAGTCGTTTGAACTGGTGGAGCCAGGCGAATGTCCGCTCGACGACCCACCGTGTTTTACCCAGCCCCGAGCCGGTGCGGGGTTCCTCGACGGTCGAACTTGGGGATGATCCCACGGGCGAAGACAAGACGCCGGTACTTGTCGTAGTCGTACCCACGGTCGGCGAACAGCCGACGGGGCCGGTGGCATGGCCGGCCGCGCAGGCCACGGACGCGGGGTATGTCACCCGGCAGAGGCATGAGCTGGGTGATGTCGTGACGGTTTCCGCTGGTCAGGGAAACGGCGAGCCGGGTTCCGTGCCGGTCGACGATCAGGTGGTGCTTGCTGCCGGGGCGGGCTCGGTCGACTGGCGGAGGTCCGGTGTGAGCCCCCCTTTGAGAGCCCTGATGTGCGAGCCGTCGATCGCGGCGTCGCCCATCTCCAGCAGGCCCTCTTTACGCAGTTCCGCCAGGAAACCTCGTGCAGGCGGGGCCACACTCCGGCCTCGGTCCAGTCCCGCAGACGCCGCCAGGCAGTCACCTCGCTGCAGCCCACCAGCCCTGCGGGAACATCCCGCCAGCTCACACCCTTGCGCAACACGTACACGATGCCCCGCAGAGCAGCACCGTCATCAGCCGACAACCGCCCCGGATGCTGACGCCGCCGAGGCGGTCGAACTGCAGCAGTGGGGCTACGCGTTCCCACAGGTCATCAGGCACAAGATCAGCAGATACCCACCAAATCCTGCCGACACAACACCCAACTACCAAGCCACCAAACCGATCTCATTCTGAAACGATCAGTTAGTCGGTGGCCGTGGGCGGTCAGGACGCTGGGGTCGGCATCCTGGATGAGGGGCGGCACCTCGCTGAGGCTGAGGCGGGCGGTGAAGGTGGGGTGCATCGCCGCCGCGTGGGGTTGGTCGGCGTCGCGGAGCCAACCGTGCCCGGCAGCTGCGGCGAGGACCAGTTCGGGGCCGTCGTACAAGGTGGTGGGCGGGTTGCATCGGTCGAGCGCCAGGAGAAACTCGGTGATGGCCTCTCCCGGTACGCCTGGGGTGAAATAGGCGGACCAGTCCGCGAGCGAACTGGTGGTGTCCGAGCGGGCAGAGACCTGCCACGCGATCGGCAGACCACCGAGGTGGAACGGCTCGTCTGCCAGCACCCACTGTGCCCACCGAAGGGCGTCGGGACTGATGTGCAGGACGGTGCTGCGCACCACCTGGTGATCTCCCTGCGCGTCGAAGTCTCGCCGTCCTCGCACGGCTGTCAGAATCGCCCAGCCCAAACCGGCGAGACTGTCCGCGACGACATCGCAGAGACGACCGTCATCGCCGGCCAAGTGCCGAGGGCTGACCCAATACGCGGGAAGCGCGCCAGCCATAGAAGACGGATCGAACGGGTGGTGCGGATTCAGGAGTGCCTCCAAGGGCCGGGTTCGGGTGTACTTGCCGTCGGCAACGCGGAGCGGCAGCGTCCGGACGGGAGCCTGCCGGTTTATGGCGCCGGCCCCCTCGGGCGATGGGCGCCCGAGCCCACTGTCGGCGTCATGCCTCCGCTAGATAGACAAGTGGAGAAGCTGCGGTCAGGGAAGTCGTAGGCTCGCCGAGCAATGCTCTGACCTGGAGGTCTGGCAGGTCGTCTACGTTGACGTCCCTCTGCACTCGCTGACCGGTCTTTCGAGACTCTTTCCTGTCTGCCCCCGGCGAACTAGGCCACAGGCGACGCTCATACGTCGCCGGAGGGGCCGCGTAGGAGCCGTGAACCCCATCCCGCGTCAATGTCAGCGCAGAGGGAGGCCAAGGCGAACACCTTTTGCCCGCAGGCACGGTCCCGCTGACCTGGAGACATGCCAGATGGAGCAGCAGTCTGCCCCTGGGGACAGCTCTGCCGTATCCCCATAGAAACCCGGTGCGCACGACAGACAGAGTGCTGAACAGTTGCTGCATGGATGCGATCGACGCCGCACATGCCGTCATCAAGGAGCACCACCCTGACGCCCGGGCCGCCTTCCTAGGAGGCAGCGTCGTGGCGGACCGTCGCACGGCGATGTCGGACCTCGACATCGTGGTGCTTCTCCATGGACCCCCAGCCCCGTACCGGGCAAGCATCCAGCACGGTGAGTGGCCCGTGGAGATGTTCGTGCACACCGAGGCAACGTGGCACGCATTCGTCGAACGGGAAGTACGAAAGCGCAGATCACCGCTGCTCTGGATGTGCGCCGACGGGATCCTGCTCTTCGACCACGACGGGGTCGGCGCCTACGTCGCCGCTGAGGCCCGGAAGCTGGCCGCGGCGGGACCGCCTACGGTGTCGGCCGAAGAGATCGATGATCGCCGCTATGCGATCACTGACCTTCTCGACGACCTTGCGGGGAGCGAAGATCGGAGCGAACGGCTGTTCATTGCCACCGAATTGGTGCGACGCACCGGCGAGTTGGCGCTGACCGCCGACGGATCTTGGAACGGAGGCGGGAAGTGGCTGGCGCGCCGTCTTGAGACAACGGCGCCGGGACTCAGCATGCGCCTTCACGACGGCCTTCGTGACGTACTGGCGAGGCGGATTGAGCCGCTCGTGGAAGTCGTGGACGAGGTGCTGGAGCAGGTCGGCGGTCGGCTGTGGGTCGGCTATAAGCGCGGTGGCACTCCGTGAACGAAGTCGCCGTGGAGGGGGCCACCTTGCGGCCAACCTTGAGATACAGCTCGACTCTGTCGAGCGCACCCGCCACACCAACCACCGCACCGAGCGCCTGCTGGACGGACGCCTCCGTGAGCTGAGTGGTCTGCTGCTCTCCGTCTGGCGGCCTTAGACCCAGAGTCAGTTCAGAGCAAGCAATCCCGAACCTCCTCGGCGCACCCCCACGACAGGGTGACACCGGCACCGCCGTGACCGTAGTTGTGCACGACCAGCGCACCGCCCTCCCTCCGCTCCGCCTCCACGCGGACCGGAGAACGGGTCGGCCGAGCGCCGATCCGGTACTCCAGGACACGGGCGCGGGCGAGGCGGGGTTCGACCTTGGCGCATCGAGCGAGAATGCCAGCCGCCGCCTTGTCGTCAGGGGCGAGGCCGCCTTCGCTGTCGATAGCTGTGCCGCCCAGGACGACGGTCTCTCCATGCGGGTAGAAGCACAACAGATCCGGTGAAGTGCCGGTGTCCTCGGAAAAGAACTCGGTGAGCCCCGGGTTGGTGACGACTACGTGCTGGCCGCGAATCGGCCGCAGTTCTTGATCCAGGACCAGGTCGCGGGCTCCCAGGCCCGCGCAATTGACGATCACAGAGACTGGGCCGACTTCCGCGAGCGAAGTCAAACGTCGCTGCTCGACCGTTGCGCCGGCCGCATGCAGCCGGCGCAGGAGGTAGTCGAGATACGCGGGCATGTCGATCAGCGGCACTGTGAACCGGTACCCGGCGGTGAACCCGGTCGGAAGTTCGGTCGGCTCGCACGGCCGAAATCCCGGCAGGGTCGTAGCCCAGTCCGGTGGAGACTCGGCCGTACGCGATGCCTCGATGCCGCTGGTGAGCCGGACACCTGTGGCCTGGTCCTCGGCCAGCTCCCGGAATACCTCCAGGGACCGCTGTCCCCACCGGTCGACCTTGTCCTTCGGCTCCACCAGGTACGGGCCCCACATCGCTCCGGCGGCCAGCGAGGTCGCACCCGGCACCTGCTCGGCGATCACTCGCACCAAGGCCCCGGCCTCGGCGAGAACGACGGCGGAGGTCAGTCCTGCCACCCCAGCCCCGACAACGACAACGCGCTCCCCTGCGTTCATGTCTCGACATTAACGGCCGGGTGGCGAGGATGGAGCATGTCGGGCGAGGGCGTCTTCGAGGACCGGCAGGAAGCTGCGGACATGCGGGTTGCGCTGGCGGCGGCGGAGGTCCGCGGCAAGCTGGTGCAGTAGGGCGGCGCTCCTCGGTGAACGCACGACGCCAAGGCGATCAGCCGCGATCTGTCCGATCTCGCAGGCTGCCTCCAGGTCTCCGTGAGCGCTGTGCCCCAAGGCCAGCCAGGCACCCTCGAACATGGCCCTACGTTGGCTGGGATCGCCACGTGGAACGTCGTATGCCCCTGACCGGAGCATCTCGGTCCCCTGCGCGAGGAATCGTCGGGCCTTCGTGCCGCCGTCCGCCTTCTGCCGCGCGCGCCCCATCTGGATGAAGCCGTAGCCGGCCTGGCAGTCCAGGTGGTTGTCGGTCAGGAAGTACATCCACCGGGGCTCCTCCTGGCTGCCGTCCCGACTTGCGATCAGTTCTCGGGCAGAGCCGCGGGTGTGTGCGAAGTCGTTGTCACGGCCGGCAGCGGCATACGCGTAGGCGAGCCGGGAAAGGACGGATGCCCGGGCTGCGGGCGGAGCAGCTTCGCTGGCGCGGTGGGCGGCCTCGCCGAGGGCGATTGCGTCCGCTGGGTGTCCTCGGCTCGCTGCTTGGAAGGAGAGGTCGCCCAGAATGTGGGCGCACAGGGGCAGGTCGTTGGCCTGATGCGCGGCTCTCAGCGCCGTGGCGAAGTAGCGCTGCGCCAGGCCGTGATCGGCGGCGTCGAAGGCCATCCAGCCGGCCAGCTGGCCGATCTCCGCAAGCGCGCGAATAAGCCTGCTCGTCACGACGGGCGAGTGCCCACCATCGTGAATGAGTAGCCCCACCGCACGGAACTGAGCACCTACGTAAGGGAGGTGGCGCGCTCCTCCGTGCTCGTCGTCAAGCAACTGGAGCATGGGCAGGTGCTGCTCAACCTGGTCGACAAGTGGATCGGCGCCGTTCGACGGAGCTATCCGGGGCGCGTACTGGCCTCGCCCTGCCGTTCCGTCAAGGTACTGGGCGACGATCGCGAGGAGTCCCGCGCCTGAAATCGCGAGGAATCGGCGCCGGTCGACGAGCCCTCCCATCACCCAGTCCTCCACGATCGCCTCCATGCCCTGCACGGTCCAGGGCCGTGCGAGATCCGTGTCCGCAGGGACGAGAGCCGAGGAGTCGCCCGCGCGGCCTTGCCACAGTTCGGCCACCGAGATGGCTCTGCCCAACTCCTGGGAAAGCACGTAGGCAGCCATCATCGGTAACGGCGAACGCGGAAGGGAACCGCCGTCCCTCCAGTGGTACGGCGCCGACTCGGCGACAGTGCCCGCTCCGAACACCCTGTTGAGCTTGCGAGCAAGCGCCTTGGGGCTCCATCCGAGTTCGTCGAGGCAGCCCGACAGCACGGCGTTCGGTCCCCCCGCCTGCTGTGCCACGTGCGACCACCTCGCGTCCCAGGGGTTCGTCGACCACTTCGTGCTCCCCATGGTGGGGCAGGCAGCTGCCGAATCTTCTGCCTATCAAGGAAGTTGACCGAGTTGACCGACTGATCGGGTGCTGCACGACCGGCCTCCTCCGGTGTTCTTGAGTCACGGCGGAAGGCGCCGCCTTCGACGTCGGCGGAGAAAGAGGTGGGCTTTGAGAGACCACACGAGCACCTCCCGAGACCGTCCGGGCAGTGTGCTGGAGCGCGACACCGGGCGACCGATCTCCGCGCCCTCACACGGGTACGCCGATGGCGGCGGTACGACCACGCTGATCACGGACCTGCCGTACGGGCCGAAGGCGGCTGCGGTCGCTCGGGAAGCCGTCGCTGTGGCGCTCCTCGGCACCGAGGCGGACCTGCTCGACGACGCCCGACTGATCGGGTCGGAACTCGCAACGAATGCGTTCGCCTCGGGGAACCCGCCCCTGGTCCTGTGCGTGGACCGCAGGAGCCCGGTCGTCGGTGGCCTGGAGGTCGAGATCACCGTGACCGACGGTGGCTGCCCTCGACCCGCGCCTACCTGTCACCCGGCGCCCGAGGAGCAGGCCGAATCGGGGCGGGGCCTGGTCCTCGTCGAGGCACTGGCCGACGCCTGGTCCTTGACGACCGGAACCGACGGCACCCGCGCCTGGTGCCGGCTGACGCGCGCGTCCAGCTCTTCGCCTGCGAGAACGCTCTGATGCCCGCGCCTGCAAGGTCCTGTCTTCGAAGGAGACACCACACAGTGCGCATCGACCATGCGACCCCACCGTCCCCGTCCGCTGAAGCACCGACGGCCGTTCGTCATCCTCGCGTAGTCGTCGCCCTTCACGAGGGCCTTTACGGCGCTGAGTCGGGCACCGGCTTCAGTAACCGTGCCTTCCTCACGGCGCTCGCTCGCCTCCTGCCGACGGGCCGCCTCTCCGTGATCTCCCCACCCGTCTCTGAAACAGCGGTCGCGCACGATCGGCGGTGGCGCCGCGAGGTCCAGCTGATGCTGGACGAGGCGGAGGCCGAGGTGATCACGATTCCCGAGGTCCAGATGCCCCCGGATTCGGTCCGCGGCTCCACGCACCTGTGCGCCCTGGCGGGGAGGGCTGCCGCACGCGTCGCCGATCGCACGAGCCACTGCCTGCTCGTCGGCCTCGACGTTCCCTTCCTCGGCCTCGCGGCTTACACGTCACCGACCACAGACCTGCTGCTCGTCCCCCGCTCCGCAGCGGCCCTGACGCGGCCTGGCGACCTGTCCCGAATCCACTGGGAACGTGAGGCCCTGCGGGCGGCGACCGCCCAGGGCGGTCGGATCGGGGCCATCTCCACCCACATGCGAAACCACCTCGTCACGAACTGTGCCATCCCGCGAGCGGACATTGTGAACATCCCGAACGGGCTGATCCGAGAGGAGATGGCCAGGCCGACGCATGTTCGGCCCCTGCCCTTCAAGGCCCGAGCCGGCTTTCTGCTTGCGATGGGGCGCGCGGTGCCCAGCAAGGGGTTCGAAGACCTCCTGGAGGCGCTGCACGTTCTGAAGGAACGAGGGGTCCGCCTTCCGCATCTGCTCCTGGCGGCCGTCACGTCAGGTGATCACGAGCACCTGACCTCGTACCAGAGGGACCTGGCGGCAGGTATCCGCGCCTACGACTTGTCCGCGACGCTGATCACCCGCTTCACCCCCTCCATCCGCTCCTGGCTGCACAGCCCCGCGCTGCACGCGGTCGTCGTTCCCTCACGCGAGGAGCCCTTCGGACGGATACCTCTGGAGGCGTTCGCAGCGGGGGCGGGGGCGGTCGTCGCCACCAGCGCCGGCGGACTGGCCCAGACCGTCATCGAAGGCGAGACCGGATTCACCGCCGCACCCAGGGACTCCCCGTCTCTGGCGTCCGCCCTGCACCGAGCCCTGACCGCCCTGCCTCGAGAACGCGAGCGGCTCCGGAACGCCGGTGCGGCTCTGGTGCGTTCACGCCACGACTACGAGGCCAACATCGGCTCCGCCATCGGCCGCATCGCCCCCTGGGCTCTGGCTCCGTCGCCCACCGGGGAAAGCAGGAGCCAGTGACCCGGCCGGTGGTGCTCATCAACCTGGAATCCCCCCACTCGTTCTGGCGGTTGTCCGCCGAGCACAAGCGTTCCCTACGTGCTTCCTTCCCGAGTGTGGAGTTCTGTACGGCCGCCGAGGAGGACGTGCCGTACCGGCTGGCGGAAGCCAGCGTCTACTTCGGCTGGCGGTTCGAACCCTCCTGGCTGGTCGGCGCACCGCATCTGAACTGGATCGCATCCCCGGCCGCCGGCACCGACCATCTGCCCGCTGCCGAGGCGCACTCCGCCGGGGTGGCCCTGACCCGCTCGTACGGGTTCCACGGCCGTCCCATGGCCGAGCACGCCATGGGGCTGATCCTGGGCTTCTCTCGCGGGTTGTTCACGAGCCAGCGCGTTCAGCGGAACCGGACCTGGTGGAAGGACGACCTCGCCGAGGAGTTCTTCGACCTGGCCGGGTCGACGATGACCATCGTCGGCTGCGGCAGCATCGGAGGCCACCTCGCTCGCACCGCGCGCGCCTTCGGTATGGACGTGATCGGAGTACGTCGGACGCCACCTGTGGCAGCGGGGGACGGGATCACCTGGATGCACGCCTCGGCGGTGCACCAGGCCGTTGCCGTCGGCGACGTGGTGGTCGACCTGCTGCCGGCCACCCGGGCCACAAACCATCTCTTCGACCACGGCCTCTTCGCGGCCTGTAAGCCGGGAGCCGTCTTCCTCAACCTCGGCCGTGCGACAACCGTCGACCAGTCGGCCCTCCTAGCCGCCCTCAATACCGGCCACCTGCGGGGCGCCGCGCTGGACGTATCCGACCCGAGGCCCCTGCCCGCTCGCCATCCGCTGCGGCTCCACCCCCGGGTCGTGCTCACGCCGAAGAGTTCGACGCTCTGCCACACGTACATGGACGAGGCGGTCGCGTTCTTCGCCGAGAACCTGCGCCGATTCCTTGCTGGCCAGCCGCTCAACGGCCTGGCCGAAGTACCCGACGCCCATTCCCCCCTCGCAGGAGGCTGACCCATGCCCACCACCCGCCACCGTGACCTGACCGCAGCCTTCGCGGCTACCGGCCGCAACCACCCCTATCTGGCCTTCACTCTGAACTCGTTGTGCAACCTGGACTGCGTGTTCTGCAAGCCCCGCTGCATGCCGGACTACGGGCACAAAGACCGCCCCCTGACCACCGCCGACTACGCTGCCATCGCCGCCGAGGCCGGAGTCTGGAAGATTCGGAAGGCGCACTGCTCCGGCGGCGAACCGACCCTGCGGGCGGACATCCTCGACGTGATCGAGGGCCTCGCCGACGGCCTCGGGCCCGACGCCGCGATCGGCATGACGAGCCACGGCAACCTGCGCCGCGGGCTTAGCGTGAAGAAGCTGCACCGCGCCGGACTGACGTACCTCAACCTCAGCCTCCACAGCCTCGACCCGACGCGATCCGCCACGATCATGGGCGGCGGCGACCCGCGCACGACTATGCGCACCCTCGACGAGGCCCTCTCCCTCGGAATGCGGGTGAAGATCAACTGCGTCCTCCAACGCACTTACCTGGACGACGCCTTCGCCGTGGCCGAGCTGGCCCGCGACCTACCTGTCGCCGTCCGTCTGATCGAACTCCAGAACATCGGCCCCGCACAGGCGCTGTTCGACACCGAGTTCATCAACGAGGCGGACGTCCGCAATCGTCTCCATGAATGGTTCGCGGGTGCGGGGGAGGTCTCTCGTGAACAGCTCGGGGTCCGTAGCCCCGGGCAGTATCTCCGTCCCGACGGCTGGGCGGGCTCGATCGGCTTCATCTCCAACTCCAGCTGTGCCACCTGCTCCGACGCCAATCGCATCAAGATCACGCCCACTGGTATGGCCCGCCCCTGCATCCTCCACAACCGTGACATCCCCCTGAAGCCCCACCTCGCCGACAGCACCCTCGGCGACGCCTTCGCCCACCTCTTCCAGGCCATGCTCGACCGCAACACGAACGACGCCTGGCAGGGCTTCCATTACGTCGACTACGACCTTCGCTGGGACCGGATGGAGCGTCCCGAGGGCACCCCGGTCCTGCTGCCCCTGCTCCCCGTCCTCCCCTCGGACGCGGCCCAGCCCTCGTGCACCCGAGCCTCCACCGGAGAGCAGTGATGGTCGCGGCCGAAGCGCCGCCGCTCTACCCGGGTCTCGGAACGCTGTACGAACACGAGCTGGACGCCCACGGGGTCGGGGCCGTGATGCTCACGCACAAGTGGCAGCCGGCCGATCTGCTGGCTCCCCACTCCGACATCGACGTACGTGTCCTCCTTCCCGAAGCCCCCGCGAACTGGGAGGAGTGGAATCACCGTCTGGCCGCCGCGCATAAGTCCGCGGTCCGCCGGGAGGTCTCCCACGGGCGGCTTCTGGAGCATCCTCCCGGGTTCGCATTCACCGTCCCCGAAGCGGACGGACGGCTCGTCTCCGCACCTGAGCTGGCGACCTGGTCGTTGATCAGCGGTAGCGCCCGGAACTTGCAACGCTGGAGGTCCCGGGCCCAGATGGCCCCCTGGTGCGAGATCGACGAACGCTTCTACCGGGCAATTCTCCAGTCGAGGCTCGGAGGCCGGTACCAGCTCGCGGCGGACAGTACGGACAACGTGGTCGAGGACATCACCGCGTACCGGCGTCACTGCGTGGCCTGGCACTACCTCGCACCCTGCTGGTTCGCCGCCGCCGCACTCGCGACACGGACGCGCTGCCCCGGCAAGACCGCCGCGCTCACCCAGTGGCGTCCGGACGGGCTGGACGCGTACGCCGAGCTGTTTCTCCGGCACGCCGAAGGCGGACCCGACGGGCGACTCCGCAGCCCGCGCCACCTGCTCCGCGCGGCACACGTCTCCCTGGAAGCGGCCATGCGCCGCATTCCGCAGGCAAGCCACCCTCCCGACAGGGGCAAGGAGTCCGCTGCCACCGACTGGGCAATGACCGCCGGAATGCTCCGCGTACGTGTCGCCCGCTGGCTGTACTACCTAGCTCCGCCGCCCGGTGTCGCGACCGAGTACCTGATCCGGCGGGAGGCAAAGGAACTCCGTTCCGCCGCGCAGACCCTGAACGCGCTCGCGGAGGAAGGGGCCACTCCCGCCCAACGCCTGGCCGCCCGAATGGCCGGGCTGATCCCCACCGGACCGACGACTGTCGACACTCTGCGCACCACCCTCGCGCTCTGGCACCGGCAGAGGTCCACGGTGCAGGACTTCCTCAGCCTCCCGCCCGGTGCCATCCACCCCTGACACAAGGAGCCTCGCCATGCCCGCGCGTGCGTCCCAGCCCCGCGCCCTGAAAACGACGAAGATCAAGATCACGACGAAGTGCAACCGGTCCTGCGACTTCTGCATATTCGCCGACGGCGCCCAGGGCGAGAACATGGCCCCAGAGCTGTTCTCCACCATCCTGACCCGGCTGGAGACCATCCCTTTCCAGCAGTTGCACATCAACGGCGGCGAACCCACCGTGCACCGGGACTTCCCCGCTCTCAGCGAAGCCGCCCGGACACACCTGCCGGACAAGGTCATGGTTCTGGGCACGAACGCCATCACGCTGGCCCGCAACCAGCGGATCATGGAGGCCACGCTCCGCTCGTACGACCAGGTCCTCATCGGCTGCGACGACGAACACGAGAACTACGCCGAAGTGCACGCCGTCGTGCCCCGTCTCCGCGAAGCCGGCAAGACCGTGGTCGTCAACAGCGTGCTGGAAGGCATCAGTTCCTCCCGTCTCGTGGAGCTCACGAGGCTGTGCGACACGTACGGCGCGATCCACGTCACCAACCACGTGCACCACGTCGACGTCGGCCAGCCGTCGAACGAGCTGCGCGGCATCTGCGATCGCTACCTCGACCAGCACCTGATGATCGAGATGGACGGCTCCTGCTACCGCTGCTTCAACGCCATGGCGAAGGTCGACAGCGAATTCAGCATCTGGGACGAGGACTTCGCGGCCAAAGTGTTCGCTCCCCGAGGCCATCACTTCCGGTTCTGCCTTCGCTGCCACGAGTACACCGACTCGGGCGCCGCTCTCCTGCCCGCCCGCATTCCGACCGCATGACTCCAGATCGGAGGTACACGACCATGCCCGCAGTCCTCGGGCTGAACTTCCACCACGACACCGCCGCCGCCTTGATCGTCGACGACCGCCTCTACGCGGCAGAAGAGGAACGCTGGAGCGGCGTCAAGCACAACCACCCCACCCGCAAGGGCACGCTCGCCGCACCGGTCCGTGCCCTTCAGTGGTGTCTGGAGGCCGCCGGCATCGAACCGCAAGACGTCGACGCCGTCTGGGCCGCCTCCATGCGCCCCAACCCCGCAGCCGGCTGGTGGCTCACCGAGGAGCGGGACGAACTCGCCGCTCTCTTACCTACCCCGCTCGGTGACCAGCTCCGCCTCCTCTCCCACCACACCGCCCATGTGCTCTCTGGGTACCTGCTCTCCGGACACGACCACGCGGCGGGTCTCGTCATTGACGCCGGCGGCTCCTCCCTCGGCTCCGACTTCGGTCCGGGGCGGGAACGCATCACCGGCTACGACCTGCGACTGGATCGCATCGACCGCATCCACCAGAGCATGCCGACCGTGGTTCCCGGCCCTGTCGGCCCTCGGCGCGTTCACTCCTCCCTCGGGCACTTCTACCGAAACCTGGCCCGCAGAGTGATCCCACCGGGCGACGAACCCGAGGGCAGCATGATGGCGCTCGCCGCGTTCGGCGACCCCCATCGCTACCGGCCGCAGATCCGCGAACTCGTACGGCTCGGCGATGACGGCGAGGTCCGGATCGGCCACCCCTGGGGCTCGGCGGACAGCAGCACACCGCTGCTGCTCCGTGGCCGCGTCTGGACCGCTGACAACGTCGTGGAGCAAACCGACGCGGAACGGGCCGACCTGGCCGCCGCAGTCCAGGATGTCTTCTCCGAGTCGGTCATCCACATCGCACGCCATCTGCAACGGCTCACAAGAGCCTCGGCGCTGGTGTTCTCGGGTGGGTGCGCCCTGAACTCCCATCTCAACGGCCGACTGGCCGACGACAGCGGTTTCGACACCCTCTTCGTGGCGCCGGCACCACACGACGCGGGCACCGCTGTGGGCGCCGCCTTGTACGCCTGGCACTACCAGCTCGGGCAGGAATGTCTCCAGGTGCCGACCGACGCGGCCTGGGGCCCTAACCCGGGCACTCTGAAAGCGGGTGCGATGCCATCCGGGTACCGCGCTCTGACCGGCCTGGGGGCGGACCTGGCACCGGCGGCGGCAGCGCTGCTCGCTCAGCACCGCATCGTCGGCTGGGTACAGGGACCGCTCGAATTCGGGCCCAGGGCCCTCGGGCACCGCTCGATCCTCGCCCACCCGGGCCACGCCGCCACGCGGGATCGACTCAACGCGATCAAGCAACGAGCTACGTACCGCCCGTTCGCCCCGGCCGTCCTCGCCGAGCACGCCACGAAGTGGTTCATGTCGACGGGCGACCCCTTCATGAACCGCGTCGCCCACGTCCGCCGGTGCCGAGCCGACCGCATAGCCGCGGTCACCCACCACGACGGCACCGCGCGCGTCCAATCCGTGGCCACAGACCACCAAGGCCTGCACGAACTCCTCCAGCGGTTCCACGAGCACACCGGCCTGCCGCTGCTGTTGAACACCTCCTTCAACCTCAAAGGCACGCCGATCCTGCGATCCGCCGAGCAGGCCGTACAGGCGGCAGCCGGCCTCGGGCTCGACGCCCTCGCCGTCGGAGACACCCTCCTGATCGCCGACCAAGTCCCCGACCCCCGGGCTCTACCCCAGCCATCCTTACGAGAGGGGTGACGGAAATGGCCGTTGCCAATCTGCCTCACATCCTGACCACACTCGCTACCAGCACATGGGCCGTCGGGGACCGTTCCCGCGCCCGTGTGGCTGCCGGTCTGGCCCTCGCGATCTACGCCGGGCATACCCGGGATCAGGGCACCCCGTACGTCCAGCATCCGCTCGCCGTCGTCACGGTTCTGCGGTCCGAGCTCGGCGTCACACAGCCCGAAACCCTCCTCCTCGGCCTTTTGCACGACGCCCTGGAGGTCGATCCGGGCTCAGAGGCTCTCGTCACCCACCAGCTGGGGGCACCCTTCGCTGAACGCCTACGCGCGATGACGCCCGACCATCGGCTCGAACGCCGGCCCAAGGTTCCGGGCGACGAGAACCGATGGCGCGTGAAGACAGCGGCCCTCCCCGCGGAGGAGCTCCTGATACGGCTGGCCGACCGTATCCACAACCTGCGCGACCTGGCCGCCTCGCCGAACCATGAACGCCGGCGGAAGTTCGTACGGAACCTCACAGACTTCCACCTCCCCCTGGCCGCCGCCGCACGCCGCCTCAGCCCTCACCTGGAAGCCGCGCACACGCTGCTCAACGCCGAGTACATCCACCACCAACAGGAGATACGCCCGTGAGACGGATCGTGTACTCGATGGAGCCGGTTGGTCGGACCGGCGGCCGGGTCTACCTCCGGATGCTTCACGAGGCGACCGCCGGCGATGTTGAGTGGCGCACGGTTCCGGACCACAAGCGCACCTACCGCGTCCGCCGCTGGCGGAAGATCCGCCACCTCGCCCGACTGGCCCCGACCGTCCGGGCGCTGAGTTCCGCCGCCACCGGCACCTTCGTGTGGGACGACCTCAGCCTGCTGCTCTTCACACCGGAGATGCGGGCCCGCACGGTGTTCCTCCTGCACCACTACGAGCCGTTACAGCACGACTCCACTCCTGTGGAGGCCATGCTCTGGGAACGGCTGTTCCGGGTGCTGCCGCAGTGTGCGGCCGTGGTGTGCGTATCCCCGTACTGGGCTGACTTCCTCCGGTCCCGCGGTGTCCACAACGTACGGGTGATCTACAACGCCTTCGACATGACCGAGATCGAGCGGGCACGCGCCCTTGACCGGGCCGAGTGCCGCGCCGAATTCGACCTGGCCGCGGACACGATCGGCGTGTACGCGGGCAAGGCCGTCCACTGGAAGGGCACCGCGGAGGTCGCGGAGGTCTTGGCCGGCGCACCCGGGCTTCAAGTGATCACCAGCGGCAGCAACACCATCGGCTTCGGCGGTACGCACTACGACGTGGAGCGCGAGCGATACCTGCGGCTGCTGCGGGCATGCGACGTCGGCGTCTTCCTGCCCCGGATGCGGGAGGGCTGGAGCCGCTGCGCAGCCGAGGCACTGCTGCTCGGGCTGCCCTGCCTGATCCGGCCGGTCGCGGGCCTCGGCGATCTCGCGGCCCTGACCGGCCAGCCGGCGCCAGACCTCGACCGTCTATCGACGCAGGTCCGGGAACACGCTACGGCGCGCCGAACCGAAGCCAAGGCCGCGTACGAGGCCCTGGCCCGGTTCGACCTGCACTACTTCGGAAACGCCTGGGGCGACCTTCTCGCGCAGGTCGCCTGACCGGGGCCGCTTACGCCTGCGCGGCCAGCTTCTCGGCCGCGGCGTCCAGACGGGCCAGCACGCGGTCCCGGCCGAGCAGCTCCATGGACTCGAACAGCGGGAGTCCGATCGTTCGGCCGGTGACCGCGACCCGGATGGGCGCCTGGGCCTTGCCCAGCTTCAGCCCGTGCTTCTCTCCCACAGCGAGCGTGACGGCCTTCAGGCCGTCCGCTTCCCAGTCCGCGACGGTGGCGAACTCGGCGCGGACATCGGCCAGGATGCCGTCGGCGCCCGCCTTCATCGCCTTGTTCCACGACGCCTCGTCCTCGACAGGCGAGTCGAGGAACAGGAAGTCCACGTTGTTGGTGATCTCGGACAGCAACGCCAGCCGGGTCTGGGCCAGCGGTGCCACCGTCTCGAAGACCGCCTGGTCGAACGCCTCCGGCTGCCACGGCGCGTACGGGGCGACGAGCCACGGCGCGCAGGCGGCTGCGAACTGCGCGGGCGCCAGGGCACGGATGTAGTCGCCGTTGAACGCCGTCAGCTTCTTCACGTCGAAGAACGCCGGGGCGGTGTTGACGTCCTCGATTCGGAAGAGCTGCTCCAGCTCCTCGTACGGCATGAGCTCCCGGTCACCGCCGGGGCCCCAGCCGAGGAGCATCAGGTAGTTCACCATCGCCTCGGGAAGGAAGCCCTCGGCGAGGTAGTCCTCCAGCGCGACCTTGTCGCGACGCTTGGACAGCTTCTGCCGCTTCTCGTTCACGATCACCGGTAGGTGCGCCCACACCGGCGGCCGGGCACCGAGCGCCTCCCACAGCAGCTGCTGCTTCGGCGTGTTCGAGAGGTGCTCCTCGCCGCGGATGACCTGAGTAATGCCCTCGTCCAGGTCATCGACCACGTTCGCGATCAGGAAGACGGGGGACCCGTCACCGCGGGCGATCACGAAGTCCTCGATCGCACTGTTCGGGAATGCCGGCTCCCCGCGGATCAGGTCGACCACAACGGTCTCGCCCTCATCCGGTGTCTGGAACCGCAGCGCCCGCCCCGCCTCGAAGGCCAGCCCCCGGTCCCGACAGAACCCGTCGTACCCAAGGTGCTCCGACCCGGTGCGCTCCTTCAGCTGCTCCCGGGTGCAGTCGCAGTAGTACGCCTTGCCCGCCGCGTACAGCTGCTGGGCGGCCTCGCTGTGCCGGGCCGCGTTGTGAGACTGGAAATACGGCCCCTCGAAGGCCGCGTCCTCACCATGGATGCCGATCGCCGCGAGCGCGCTGATGATGCCGTCGATCCACTCCGGCTTGTTCCGGGCCGCGTCGGTGTCCTCGATCCGCAGGACGAACGTGCCGCCGGACTGTCGTGCCACGGCCCAGTTGTAGAGAGCGGACCGTGCGCCACCGACATGGAACATGCCGGTCGGGGACGGGGCGAAACGAACGCGAACCGGGGCAGTAGACATGCGCTCCAGGGTACCGACGCCGGGCGCCCGCCCTGAACCACTCCACCTCTCCCCGCGCCCTCGTTTTCCGGCGGCCCTCGTCATCTACTCGTACGTCTGCTTCCACAGCTTCCGCTGCGGCCGACCCCTGCCCCAGACCGTCCAGAGCGCCGAGCGATAAAGATGGGGCTGTTCGCCGCTCCACCGCTCCGGTTGCGCAATGCACCCCACCTTCCTGCGGGTCGCGTCGTCGGCGACGGGTATGGACCACAGCCGACACCAACAGTGCAGAACTCAGGGGCTGATCACCGCACCGTTCTGCGGGGCGGAGGACAGCTGCTCTGGGAAGCTCCCGGATTTCGGCTTCGTGAGCCCTAGCCGCATCTGCACCTCGTCGAAGCTGAGGTCCGGCGTGCCGATACGGCCGACGGATCGGCTATATGCAATCAGCATTGCTTCGGAGAAGGGGCTATCGAGGGTAGCAACCCGCTTCCAACCCCGTGCCTCATCGAGCGCGACGGAGCTTACGTTCTCGAAGTCGATCACTAGATCCGGAACATCCAGATAGCGAGGGAGAGCACGGTACCGATTGTCATCGACTCTGAACGCGCGCTGCGCTAGGCCCTTATCCCTATTACTCTTGGCGCTCGACTGCCACGAAATGATGGGCGGGGACTCGGAGCTGTTCCCCTCATCGGTGAACACCCGGTCTGCTTTGGCCAGGTGCACGTACTGGACCTTCGCCACACGAGGCTTCGAAACCCTTGATTCAGGACGGTCCTCATAGAGGTCGCAAGCCGGCGTAAGGACCAGCCACCAGCCGCCCTGTGGGTCGATAAGGAGGTCTGTCGCCGTGAGGTGATGGGTCACAGGGGGCATCAGATAGACCCGTGCCGCCTCGGACCGCCGTGCTGTTGCGACGAGGTCACCCTCCACGACGCGATCCAGCTCATGGAGACCGTTCTCCTTGAGCCAGGCTGCGAGGCGATTGACGATGACAGGAGCGATCTCGTTCGGGTCGGCAGCTGCCATCTCGGTCCAGTGCGGAGCAACCACGTCGCGCATAAAGTCGCGGACCTGGCGCTCCACGAGACCGGAGATGCGACGTGTCAACGCCGGCACTCCTGAGAGCAACCCCTCCCTGACCGCAGGGGCGATATCGTCCAAAGCATTCTTCGTCACCACTCGAATGAGGGGAGGCTCCTCCAAGCCGCGTACCTGCTGGGGGACGCCCGTGAAGAAGACCACTGGCACCCACCTGACGCTGGCGATCTTCTTGTACAGCTCACGTCCGCGCCCCTCGGCGTCTGCGGACGGGCTACCTTCAGTAACATCCCGGACATCGAGGATGACCAAGTCGAAGTCTTCTTGGTTCAGCCGCTCTTCGGCGGTGGCAAAGTCCTGCTCGACTTCGAACTGGATGACTCCCAGATCCGCGAGCTCTTCCGTTAGGAGCCCACGAAGGTCCTCGGTCATCTTGGCGTCGTCGTCAACGATGAGCACGCGATACGCGGCGTCCGCCGTCGTCACCCAACTCTCCTTCGCAGTCGTGCCCGGAAACTCGCGCCGGAGAGGGCGCCGGGGCTTACCAGCGACAGGTCACCATCGTAGAAGTCCTTCACGACGCTGCCTGCGATACTGAGGCCGAGGCCGATGCCGTCCGGCTTGTCACTGAAATAGGTGTCGAAGATCAGATCTTTGATCTCCACACGCACTCCAGGCCCGCTGTCGCTGACCGTGATATCCACCACGTCGGCTTCGCCCTCTTGGTTGCGCTCAGTTTCGATCAAGATCTCCCGGTCTGCCTCGCTGGGCATCGTTGACAACCAGTAGACCGCGTTATTGACGAGATTTAGCACGAGTGTCCTGATATCACCCGGCTCGGCCGTGACCGTTACGTCCTCTCCGCCGATTGTGACGGTCACACCGTACTTGGCGATCTCAGATTCCAGTACGGAGACAGCCGCAGAGATGCTCTGGTGAAGCGAGAGTTCTCGTGGCCGCCCACGTTGCCGACCACTGAGAGGTTCGATGCGAGTGAAGAGCCGGTCGATAGCCCTCTCCTGCGCGGTGAAATCCGTGTGCAGTTCCCCGAGCGCGTCGGACAGGTCGGCGTCATGGACCTCGACCTTTCCCGTGATCTTCCTAAGTCGACGAAGGTCGAATGCGATGCGGGCCAGGGCGGTCCTACCCTCGTGGAGGACAACGTCGACAAGGGTGCCTAGTGTCGCGAGCCGGGAGAACTGGGAGATGATCTCCTGGACTTTGCGCACACCTTCGTTGATCGTCTCCGTGGCTTCCTCGATGGCTCGCCCCAGGACGACATCATCTGGATACCGCTCGCTGGCGACTTGCCGAAGAGGATCCAGGTTGAAACTCCGGAAGACTCCGTGACCTCGCCCTTCGGGAGGACTGACCAAGGGTTCGTCGGCCACTTCCACGGTGGACTCCGGACGGCGCAACTTGTAGCGCAGGATCTCAAGTTTCGAGATCGCCTGCACTATCACCATCTTCAGTTCCTCGTACTCCGGACTATCAATCAGCCCTTCCCGGTGCGACCGGTCCTGGAGGCCCGGGTTCTCATCCGCCGAGATATAGACAAATCCGGCAACCTGGTTATTGGACAGCCGCATGGTCGGGTTATTGACGCGTCGCTGGTCGAATCCAAGCCAGTCGTAGCCCGGTTCGCCGAAAGGCTGGACTCGG
Source organism: Streptomyces sp. NBC_00370 (assembly GCF_036084755.1). Lineage (NCBI taxonomy): Bacteria > Bacillati > Actinomycetota > Actinomycetes > Kitasatosporales > Streptomycetaceae > Streptomyces > Streptomyces sp. NBC_00370. The sequence continues at coordinate 4,731,520 of NZ_CP107968.1, read as the reverse complement.
AACCCGTCCCGGTACAGCGCTACGCCGCTGTTGTCCCGGATCAGCTTCCGCACCTCGGTGAGGTTCTTCGACCCGGTATCAATATGGAAGAGCGGGTCCAGCGCCGACTTCTCTAGGTCCCATACGCGAAAGTCCAGCTTCAGTGGTCCGCAGGACGGTCTGTCCGAATCCTTCCGGATGTTCTCCTCGACGACCACCGCGGGTTCGCTCCCGTTGGAGTAGATGGCCAAGTGGGCATTACCGTCGGCATCCACTGTGCCGACGAGCCGATAGAGCGGGTGGGCCAGCGCTTCGCTCGCGGCGACAAAGCCATGGTGGTGACGAAGGGGACCATCAGGGGTGTCTATGTAGATGGCAAACTCAGGCTGGTCCGGCACCGACAACTCAGCGGGAGGCGGCGGAGGCAGGAGCCGTGACAGCGAGCGCTTGAGGGCCTCAACGGCGTCAGGCCCCCAAGGCATCCTCAGCTTCTCAAGTCGGACTACGGTTCCGTGGCCAACCGACGCGTCGATCGATGCGGTCTGGAACCCCGTGACGACGTCAGCGAAGTTCCGCGCCGCCTCGCCACCCACCGCGAAGACGGACGGCAAGGCCGTGGACCAAGTGACCGGAACCTCGTCCAGGTAGGCGTCACCCTGCGTGAAGTTTCCCCAGTTGATACGGAGGGTGACTTCTGGGTCGCTGGCCCGTCGCGTCGTGATGGTGGTGACGTTGGCCAAGCGGGCGGCTGCGAACCGACCGATGCCCTTGGCCCCGAGCACACGCCGCACACCCGACTCGCTGCGGCGGTTCCGGTGCCTATGCGGAGTAGCGATCTCCATCCAGGTGCCACGCACTGTGTCCGGGGACATGCCGTGCCCGTCGTCCCATACTTCGATCGAGCCATGCCCCTCCACTAGCGGCGGGTTGAAGCGGATCAGCACGAGGCTGGCATCGGCGTCGTAGGAGTTCTTCACAAGTTCGGTGAGTGCCACCCGCTCGTTGCTGATCAGCTCCTCACCCAAGGTGCTCATCAGCCGCGCGCGCGGCCGGAGATACGCTTCCGTACCCTCCGAATCCAACTGGGCCTCACTTTCGGTCCGTCACGGTCCAGCCTCAGCGTAGCCAGAGAGGTAGATTGTATCGACGTTGCGGATGACCGCCCGTGTGTGGCTGTGCGACCGAGGGCCCGTTGCTCGGAAGTGGCCGAATACCGCCCCTGAGTGGCGCCGACCAGGAAGAAGGTCACTCGGATATTCCTTCTGGTGAGCCGACCCGTTGAGGCGTAGGGGGTGGAACGGGGCGCTTGTCCGCGAGGCCCGTGATCGAGCTGTCGGTGGCATCCCGTACGATCGATCATTTCGAGGGGTGTCCCAGGAACATCACCTCGAAAACACAGAGTGCGGACCTCACCGATCATGAAGCCCACTGGTGAATCAAGCCAGGTGGATGCCGGGTGTTCGGGTGGCTCGACCTCGTCGAAGTTGTTGCTTCCGCGAGCGTGTCCGTGATCTCCTGGTGCTCGTTCGTCCCGTGCCTGTTGGAGGTTGTGCTGTGGAGAAGGGGAAGTACGGCGTACCCCTGGAGCGGAGCGACTACCTTCCGCTCGAACGGCACGAGGAGAGCTGCTCTCCGGAGGACTTCCGGAAATGGCTGAAGACCCACGGTAAGGGCCAGCGGCTCGCCGTCGACCTGTTCTCCGGCGCCGGTGGTCTGAGCTACGGCGTGAAGCAGGCGGGTTGGACGGTCGCGGCTGCCGTCGACTTCGACGAGCGCGCTCTGGAGACCCATGCGGCGAACTTTCCCGGCATGAGTCTCCACATGGACCTCGGTAACCCTGACGAGCGTGACCACTTGGTTGAGCTCCTGAAGACTGCTGACATCGACCTGATCGCAGGCGGGCCTCCCTGCCAGCCCTTCAGCCGCGCCGGACGCAGCAAGATCCGGGATCTTGTGACGAACCACAAGCGGGACCCGGAGGATCTTCGCAAGGAACTGTGGCGCGCCTACGTGGACGTTGTCACGCGTGTCAGGCCCCGGGCCATCCTCATGGAAAACGTGCCAGACATGGGGCTTGGAGACGACTTCTTCGTGGTGCGCACAATCGAGCAGCACCTGGAGGATCTTGGGTACGCCACGCAGGTCCGCCTTGTCGACGCCTGGCACTACGGTGTTCCCCAGCACCGGAAGCGCCTGATCCTGCTCGCGAGGAACGACGTCGAGCGCTTCGACTGGCAGCCGAAGCAGGACGGCTTCACCAACCTCCGTGAGGCGATCGGCGACCTTCCCCGCCTCGATCCGCAGCCCAGGAAACGCGTCGGCGAACGAGAGATGGCCTACCGCATGCCAGAGGCTCCCTCAGCCTTCGTGGAGATGATGCGTAAGGGCGCCCCGGAGGGGCTTGTCTGGGACCACATGACGCGCCGGGTCCGAGACGACGACTGGAAGATCTTCTCCGAGCACATGGACTCCAAGACCCTGTACTCGGATATTCCGAAGGAGTTCCGTCGCTACAGTGCCGAGAACTTCACGGACAAGTACAAGAAGCTGGCCTGGGGCGAGCGCAGCCGTTCCATCACTGCGCATATCGCCAAGGACGGCTACTGGTACATCCATCCGGACGAACCCCGAACACTCACTGTGCGTGAGGCGGCCAGGGTGCAGACCTTCCCAGACTGGTTCCGGTTCGCCGGCACCCGTAGCGACGCCTTTCGGCAGATCGGGAACGCGGTACCACCACTGTTGGGCAAGGCGGCAGCCGAAGCACTGGCACCCGTGGAAGGCGTACAGGCACAGCTCGGAGGACTACAGCCGCATTGGCGGCAGGTCAGAGAGGAGCTAGTGGCCTGGGCCCGGGAGAGGCGGAACGGCGACGACTGGTGCCACCTCCCCGGCGAGCAGATGTCACAGCTCTCGGCAGCCGTGATTGCGCTTCTCTCCGGCGCCAAACCGTCGGCAGCCCAACTGGACGAGATCCTGAAGGACGTGAGATGGCGCAAGACCCTCACGTCCAAGGCCTTCCATAACCTCTTGGAAGCAGCCCCCTCCGAGAAGGTCAGGACACGACTGGAACGGCTTGCTCCCCTCGTCGATGACACAGCTGCCTGGCAGGAGAGCAGGCGTCTTGAGATTCCCAAGCGCCTCGCTCTCAAGCCGGCGGAAGCATCTCTCTATCGCCTGCTGGTGGGCGAGGACCTCCTCTGGGTGGGCCAAGGGGCGCTGCGGGTTGCCGCACGTCTGAACGACAGCGACGCGGACCGTACGAACAGACTCAGTGACGGCCGGGTCAACCTGGTGAGGCTCGTGGGCGCCGGGGGCGAGGATGCACCGCTCCGCATGGCTGCGTTGCGTCTCATCAGCAGCACCGTCTGCAGCGCGCGTGAACCGATGTGCGCCGAATGCCCGCTGAGTAAACACTGCAAGCGGAAGTCCGATGCCTCAGACGTCTCAGTGACCACAAACGGCAACAGGGCATCAGAGGTCAAGGAACGCGGAGATAGGAAGCGCCCTTCGGCGTAGGGGGCACGCTGGAAGAGGGCGTTCAGGAGGACTGCCCGATGCAAGCTGTGTACACCCTGCGCGCGGCCTGCTCGACATCGGTGCGGATCTCGCACTCCCAGACGCGGACGACGGTCCACTCCTCTGACTCGGCTGCCATTGTGTTGCGGCGGTCCCGCTCTCTGTTGATCTCGATCTTCTCCCTCCACAGCGAGGCGTTCGGGCCTCGGAAGTCCTTGGGCCCGTGTACAGGGCAGCCGTGCCAGAAGCATCCGTCGACGAAGACGGCAACGCGGCACCTGGGCAGGACGAAGTCCGCTCTGCAGCGGGCCGCCACCCGGCGCTGAAGTCGGTGACCGCTCTTCCCGGTACTGTGACCCAACCGGTGCCCGCCGTGTCGTCTCCCGTTGCCATGTTCGTTGTCCCGCCGTCGGCCAATCTGGGCGAAGGGAGGGGCGCCACACTCTTCCCATGCTTAGGGAACCATCTGAACTCCGGATCGACAGCCAGGGCCGGATCGAACTCCCCATGAGCCTGCTCGCGGAGGCGGGCATCACGCCGGAGGCTGCGCTCATCGCGTTCAGTGACGGAGACGGACGGACGGTGCTCCGCCGCGCCGAGGACGCGATGAGTGACCTGATCGAGCGGGGGCAGCTCTGACCGTAGGTGGGGTGTCGTCTACGCCCCGGGGGTGAACCCGAGGGACAGGGCCTCGTTGCGAGCGTGCAGGGCCTGCACCGCCTGCGGCTCGGGGACCTCTTGGTCGAGTTCGAGACGCCTTCCGACGTACTGGGCCAGCTGACGCTGTGCGGGTACGAGGTTGTGGGTCTCCTTGGCCCACTGCTCGAGCGCGTACCACTCGTCCGCGGGGACCATCGTCACCTCATCCCTGGCCCCCTCGTCTCCCTCGGTGCCGCCCGCCAGCGCCTCCTCGTCCAAGGGATGCTCAAGGAGCTCCGACTGCAGGTCGCGGGGGACGGTCCAGCGAACCCTGGAGACCGCGTCCCAACAGCTGGGCTTCTTGGCCCATTCGCCCACGTGGTTGCCTTCGCGTGGATTGGTCACCACCGCCATGACCCTGGGACACAGATCGTCGATCGCGTCTTCGAGAGCCGGCGAGATCCGCTGTTCACGCCAGATCCGGTCGAGGTCGATGCGCCGGTCCGTGGCGAGGGACAGGCGTGCCACCGTGTAGGTCGTGATCATGCTCTTGTAACTGCCTGCCTCGTGGGTCGCCGCGATGCGGTCGACCGCGTTGAACAGAACAGCCATCGCGATCACGCGTTGGCAGTACTGCACGTCGACGTGAGGGGGCGCCTCGTCGATGCGGATCATGAACGCCGCAAAATTCTTCTGCGCTCCACGACTGACCTGGAACGGAAGGTGGTTCCAAGAGTTGACGTACTTGGCGAGGTCCGCCTTCGTGAACTTCTGCCTCGTAGGGTTGAGCTTCTTGAAGGTGCGCTGCTTCGCAGGGGTCCGGGCCTTGGCCACCTCGTCGGTGTACTGGCCGCGTGCACGCTCGTAAAACCAGTGAGTCTCCTGACCGCTCCCGTCGGTCGCCGACGCCCAAAGGGATCGCGTGATCCGCTGGACGGCCACGTGGTACTCGTGGTTCGAACTGAAGTCGACCAGCGTCACCCGGTTCTGTGTGTTCGAGTACTCGGAGATCATCGGCACGATCTCCGCGAGCCGCTCGGGTGACACCTCCGTCAGTTTCATCTGTACCGACACATGCGAGAGATCCGCCTTGTCGCGGCTCTGCGCGTAGTGCAGTGACGCCGTCGTCTGGCCACCGTTCACCACTTGGAGTCCGTGAACACGGGAAATGCCTGTCGGCTGTCCGTCCGGGCCGTGCACGAAGTCGACCTGCGAGGCGGTCGCCGTGATGCCGTTGTTGTACGCCAGGAACCTGCCGGGCGCACTCAGGAGCGTCTCCCTGATTCCCCGGTTCACCGAGCCACGGGCCTGCAGGAACGAGCGGACGTTGAGTTCGAGGAGTCGGGTGCCGTACTCCCCGTACAGCTCGGCCAGTCTCCGCCCCGGGATGACCGCCATGGCCACCGAGTGGTCCGACTCGCTGCTGGGCGCGGAGACACACGGCAGCGGAGGTTCGAAGGAGACCACGATGGGCTCGCTGATGCTGCCGGACGTCGCATGGCGGTGCAGCCGCGCCAGGTCCCACACCTCGTGGGTCACGGGGAGACCGTCGAAGTCGGTGGGCGAAACCACGGTGCTGGTGCCGACACGGTTGCTGAGGAGGAAGAGCCGGATCCTCTGTACCTCGGTGAGGGCCTTCTCGACCGCCGCGCACATGTCGTAGACATCGAACGACTCGTCGATGTGCTGACGCAGCCCGTCCCGGCACCGTTTTACGAACGTCAGCAGCCGCTTGAAGGCCGTCTCGGTCTGGCTCTTCGTGAGCTTGGACTCCGAGGGGCCCAAGGTGAAGTCCGTGACGAACAGGTCGAGGCACTCCCCGGACTCCCCGATGCCATATCCGTGGACCAGATGCCCTTGCGCCTTGTGGTAAGCGGTGAAGGTGTTGGAAGCGATGCCCGCCTGCTCCAGGTCTTCGAAGACCCGTCGGGTGAACGCCTCCGGGGGGTTGGTTCCCTCAGCGTCGGCGGTCGCCTGGACATCTGCCACGAGATCGCGGGAGTACTCGGACAGGTCGAGCTCAGGCATGCAAGCCCCCGATCAGTTCGGTCACCTCGTCGGTCGTGGCACGGTACTGATCCAGCCCCGAGGTACTCACGTGGTAAGTGCAGTCGCCGACACCTGCGGCGAGATCCGCTTCAACAATTCTCGGAAAATCCCCCCGCACATGCCAGAAGTGCAGGTCGCGAAGGGTGTAGCGGGGCTCGTCGTACATGTCTCGCTGTCCGGGAAGGTATCCGGCTCGGACGAGACGCCCATCGAACTGAGCCCGGTCAGCGGAGCTGGTGAGCCGCTCGCGTATGCGTTCGACCAGCCGGTTCAGACTCTCGCCCGAACCACCACGCCGTTCGTCAAGCATCACCAGTGCCAGCAGCAGCGCGGGCGTGCCGGTGCCGTCCAGCTGCCGCTCGCTGGCGATACTGATGCTACGCGGACGCTTGGCGGTGCTGGCCTTCGCCTCGATCGCCACCTCGGATAGCTGGAAGTCCTGGTTGGCTCCGCTCGGACCAGTCCACGCCTCCACGGCGTCAGCCGGGTCGACGGCGGGCAGGACGTGCTCTCGGAGTACGAGGAGCTCGCCCGCGAGGCCGCGGCGCGCCTCGGGAGCCAGGCCGGCCCTACTTACGGAGCGAAGGAGGTCCTGCCACCGCTCGAACCTGTCCACGGCGGCGGTCAGGGCGGCAGCGGCCTCGGGGGCGTCCCTGACGGTGTCGGCAACGTCGGTGACGAGCGGGTTGAAAACCTCACGCAGTTCGTTCGCGGTCAGGACCACCTGGAGTTCGTACTCGAGCCGCGACACCGCGCTCAGGTTCATCTCCAGTCCGGCCGCACGCGGCAGCCGCCCCACCGAGCGCACGATGTGGTCCGCGGAGCGGGCGTCGGTCCTGAGAACCAACATGCGTTGGTGACCGGGGTGGGAGACGGACAGGAAGACGTCCAGAGGAGCGTTCGGGTGTAGCCGAAGCCGGGACCTACCGGGCGTGCTCTGGGGGGTCTCCAGGCCACGCCACTCGGCCTCGGTGACGGTCACTCCCCGCCCTCCTCGTCGTCGAAGGCGTCGAGGCCCTCCTGCTGCCAGATGGTGTTGACGACGTACTCCGTGTCGGACTGGTGCTCGGAGCGGGGGAAGCTCACCTTGAAGCCCACCAGAGGCGGCTCTGCCTCACCGTCCGGAGAGGCCGCCGGCCGCTCGATCAGGTAGATCAGCAGCAGGGCCTGGTCGGGCCTCCTCTGCCAGCGTAGGTGCTCGCCCGAGGGGGTCTGGGGAACCTTCTCCTTCTTCTTCATCGCCGCGGCTATCTGCGTGGCGTCAAGAGCGGCCTTCACCTGGGCCGGTTCGAGGTCGAGGTACTCGTCAGGCGGGCTGAGTACCCGGCGGATCGTGTAGCGCCCCTCCGTCCTGAAACCGGGATTGATCGCCGCGCGGGTCACCGGCCCGATGGTGTGTCCGGCGACGTTCTGCGGATCCTGTGCCGCGGACTTGCCGACCAGGTGCACCGTCCACTCGTGCAGTTCGCCCACCGCCACGCACTGGTCGATGTACTTCGCGATGAACCTTGGACGGACGCGCTGCGCCATGCGGTCGGTCTCGTAGCTGGAGAGGAAGTCGGCAATCACCTCGGAAGGCACCGACTTCCACGCGACATTGCCGCCCGGAACCTTCGACTCGGCCGCCGCGACGCCGTCGAGCCGCTGGACGAAGTCCTCAAGTGCCTTGAGGTTTTGGTCAACGGTCTTCTCAGCAAGGTTGAAGATCACAGTCTCCGGGCCCTCGCCGGAGTAACTGAGCATGACCTTCGTACCCTGGCGCATCTTGTTGGTGGCTGTGATCGCGAGGCCGAGCGAGGAGGCACGTACCTTCAGCCCGAAGTTCCTTGGGGTGAGGTTGAGCGCGGCCATTTCCTCCACCTCACGGCGAAGTTCGTCGGTCGCGGCGGTCACCTCGACGTACTTGGCCTGGAGGTCGGACGTCGTGTAGAGACGGCACAGGTCCTCGTACCCCGGGCGGAATCCGAACCACCGGCCCATCTGCAGCAGGGTGTCGTAGGTATTGGACGTACGCAGGTAGTAGCTGACGGTCAGCCCTTCCAGGGTGAGTCCTCGGGAGAGTTTCTGACCTCCGATGGCAATGACGGAGAGACCGGTCCTACGGTGCTCGTAGTAGTCGAGCGCGTCACGTGAGGCGCCGTTCACCGTCTTGACCACGATCTTGCGCAGGGCCGGCGTGACCTGTGGGGCCACCTCCTCCCAGGTCAATGGCTCGGCCTCGTCCGCGGGGAAGTGGTCCGTGGTGGGGACGAAGTCGCGCTCCCACAGGGCTTGGAGCTCTGCCATCCGCTCCGGAGCCTGCCCGTACCGGTCACGGAGCGAGTCCACGAGAAGGCCCAGATGGTCGGCCACTTGGTCACGAACGATCCCCTGGACCGCGGTGAAGCGGGTGACGTGCACCAGCATGGAGTTGTGCACCTTCGTCTGCCCCCGCGCCCTGCGAGCGGCACACGAGAGCACGAACGAGGCGATCGCCTCACGCAGAGACTGGGGTAGGTCGTCGGACGGGACAAAGGAGGACTTGTGCTTGCTCGGAACCCAGCTCTCGGCGTCGTCCACGGGACGCACGAGCGGCAACGGGGGCACGTCGTCCTCGTCGTCGTTGTCGACCTGGAGTCCGAAGACCCGCTCAGGGCCGAGGTAGTTGGACGGTGAGGGCAGCGTCCGGATGAAGCTGTCGGGGAAGAGGTCGGCGCCGAGGGCGGCGTGGTCCACATCGGGATCAATGTAGATGTTGGCGTACGGCGTCGCGGTGTACCCGACGTAGGCCGACTTCTCGAAACTCTGCATGAGGTCTCGGATCGCGGCGTTGGTCTTCGTCGGATCCGCGTCAGGGTCCCGCTTGGTGTTGATGGAGGCGTTGTCGGCCTCGTCGTCGATGACGAAGAGCGGGATGTCACGCACGACCTTGCGGCCGGTCTCATCCTCGGCGCCTTGTACCTCCGTCACCCACGTACGGAGGTACTCAAGGATCTTCCAGTGCTTCTTCACGACGAGGACGACCGGGAACCGGCCGAGGGGGAAGTTGACCGCGTTGGCCGCCTGACGACCGAAGTCGCCCTTCTCGGAGCTGTTCGTGGGCGACGCGATGTCGAGCCTCTTGGCGCCGGGCATCCGCCCAGCACCCATGAGACGGGACTTCCCGTTCTGGTTGGACCGCTGCTGGTGCTGTGTGTCGAAACCCAAGAGGCCCTCGTCGACACGCAGCTGCGTCTGGCTGCGGAGGTCGTTGTGGATTCCGGCCAAGACCACCACGAACTGGTATCCCGCGTCCACGGCCTTCGCGGCGAGCCCGATGTACTGCCCTGTCTTGCCCGACTGAACCTGACCGATCACAAGGCCGGTACGGCGCCAGGATCCGATGCGGCGCGGGTCCTCCAGCTGGCTCAGGACCTCGTCCGTGCTCTGGTCCAGCCGACGCACGACTACCGGGGGCAGGCTACGGACGTCCTCGAGGTAGCGACGGTAGCGCTCCCAGAAGTCCCATTCGCGGTCGTTCTTCGCCTCTGGCAGCCACGGCTCGTGTCCCCTGTCGCTCTCCAGTCCGGAGGAGCCCTCCTGGAAAACGGCGGTTATGGCCTCGATCTCCTTGGCCAGCTGGTCTCGATCGACAACCTCCCCTTGGCCGGCCAACATCCCGAAGATGACGGTGACGGCGTTCTGCACCTCTTCCGGAGTCGGCTGACGGTCCTGGGACAGCAGCGCGAGAACCAGGCGCCTGGCTTTGGCAAGGGACTCGAAGGAGTCCTCAGGGGTGGAACTCACAGCTGACCTCCAGCTGAACGGGGACGGTATCGGGCAGGGTAGGGGCGGCTGCTGACAACGGGCTCACCCGCTCCAGAAGCCCTGCATTTGGTCGAAGGGGGGCATGGTCCGGAGTCGCTCCCGGGCGGCTGCGGGCGAACGACCGTCGGAGACCATCGCCTCGTAGATCCGTTGTGCGACCTCCGTCGCGCCGGCGTCGGCAGGTCCCGGACCGCCGAAGGGCTCGGGGTCGTCACTGGTGTCCGTCTCATGCATCACACGGAGGGCCGTAACCGGCACGGTCTCCTCCAACAGGCGGATCAGGGCTCGCACGTCATCTGTACTGGCGCCGCCGGGGCGTAGCGCCGCCCTCACCAAGGGGTGACCACGGTTGATCCTGCAGGTGACCTGGTCACTCGCACGGCGGACGTTCCACGCGTAGAGGAGTGGGTCACCGTGCGTTCGCGCCGCGATCTGCCCGCGGTGGCGCAGCACGTCGGCGGCTCTCCTCCGAGCCTGCAGAGCGATCCGGCGGAGGTGGGGACGCAGGCCGACGGGCGGCACAACGCTGGACTTACGGACGTCGACGCCCCACTCGACGTCCGTCCCAGCGGGGATGTCCACGGCGATCCGTGCCAGGTTGTACTTCTCCTCGCGGCGTACACCGCGCTGGCCAAGCCAGTCACCGGCCAGGATCAGACGGTCCCGCCGGTACACGTAGAACCCCTGCTGGTCGAGCCAACCGCGTGGGCCGCTGGCCTTGTCGTACTCGGCAGGCGTGAGCCGCTGCTCGCTGGGGAGGACGAACGCCTCCACTCGTACGAAGCCGGTGCCGAGCGGAAGTTGCTCCACAGGGAGGGGCTGAACAGAAGGGTGCCCGGAGAGGAAGGGGTCCCAGGGCTCGACCGGGCTACCGGAGACACGCATGGTGCGGCGACGACTGCCCGTCAGGAACCGGGCGAAGACCATGCCCAAGTGCGACTCCGCGCGGGCGGCCTCTGCGTAGAACTGCTTCTGGGTCCGCTCGTCGTCCTCGGTCACGCCGTCGACGTGGTATCCGTTTAGCCGCCGCCACAAAACGACCGTGCCATGGTCAGCCCTACCGCGGATCCTGTCGAGCAGGTCCGCCGTCGCCTCGTCCGCGCCGTGCAACAGCCTCCACTCACCGAACTTCTCAACGACGTCGAGATCCCACGTACGTACGTGCCACTCTCCGGAGACAGCGGTCGCGACGGTGAGCTGACGGGCCTGGGAGAACGACGCGGACTTGAGTCCGACGCCGAAGCGCCCCAGGTCCGTGGCGGTACGCGGTGTGGCGGGACCGCGCGCAGCCACGGTCATGGCGGTCACGAGATCGTCCGCACTCATCCCTTCGCCGTTGTCGACGACAGCGATCCACGAGTCCTGTCCAGCCCATGTGAACTCGATGTCGATGTTGGCTGCCTTCGCGGAGATGCTGTTGTCCACGAGATCCGCGATGGCGGCGGGCAGTGAATAGCCGAGAGAGCTGAGCGAGGCGACCATGCCTGCAGGTTCAGGGGCTGCGATGTCGTATTTCATGCCCAGTTCCAGCCCTGCTCCCCGTTGCAACCCCTTGCCGACGCGTGGTGTCCGAGCGATCCACGGAGCTGAGAACCGAGACGTTCCTCTGGACGTCTCGCAAGTAGCTCTGTTCTCATCCCCCGGGCCAAATCCCCACCTATGCAGGATGGTAGTTGAGCCTGGCCAGCAAGGTCGGTGCCTCGGCTGGTCTACATCGCTTTCCCGCACCGGCGTAGTCTGCGGCGGTGCTCCACGAAGTCACCGAGGATGGCGGGCTGGGCTTCTGCCATCACGTCCTTCCGGGGCTGCTGCCACCCGGCTACCACGGTCCGTTGGTCGTCGCCGTCGACTCGAACGTCCTGATCGACCTCCAGCAGCATGGGGCCGCGGTCATGAACGATGAGTCGCTGCCCGATCGAGTTGCGGCGGACATCGCCTACACCAACGAGCTGTACGGCCTCGCGGACCTTCTCAACCTTTGGCTGTTGCGCGATATTCGATTCGTGGTAACCCCCCGCTCGAAGACCGACGCCAAGAAGGTCACCGAGCGCTTCCTGGAACAGCGGCTTCCGTCGATCAACGCGTTAGCGGACAGCTTGGCATTCCAGGTGGGAAACTGGTCTGTGCCTGCGCCGTCGCACGGACCGTCGCCCACTCCCGTCGGTGAAGTGACCGGCCTTCCTGATGGCGCTGACCGCGACTTGGTACTTGAGGCTCAGGCCGTTGGCGCTCACGTTTTCCTCACCCGTGACCGGCTTGTCTTGGAACGTGCGGAGCTCGCCGGGCCCCCTATGGCCCTGCTCCCGCCCCAGGGCTTGGCGGCCGAGCTCGTTGCCGCCGGAGTCCAACCTCTCCTCGGGGGCACGTGCGGCGGCGACGGGTGCCCGTACCTTGACTGGGGGCTCCCCGCCCCAGATATGGGCAAGTGGGGCGGACTCCTCTCCGTGCTGGAGTAGCCGGAGAACCGAGGTCGGCGGCGGCATTCACGGGGCGAATCTGGCATGGGCTCTTTTGAGTTGGGGAGGCTGCCGGACCATGACTTCTAGGTGGTCTGCCGAGAGTCGTTCAGCAATCTCCCTGTCATCCCGCTGAAGATCTTCCCGCGCGGCCGGGACTGTACGGCAGAGCCGAGCGCGTGTTCGCGCTCCGGGAAGCAGAACGGAACACACGGCTCCAGTACGCCCCGGATCCTGCGGGATTCGTCCGGGTGTTCCGACGCTGCTCGCGATCACGCGCTGGTCACCGACCTGATGCGCAAGCTCGACAACAGGCGCTGCCCGCTGGGAGCCAGCCCGCTCCCGAAGCCTCGTCCAGACAGCCCGAGACCACTCCAATCCAACCTCCTGAGCAGGCAAAACACTAAACTGCTCGGTGTCGTTCTTGATCGAACCTCATTCGGGACGAAGAGGTCGTGGGTTCAAATCCCGCCACCCCGACCCAGGTCAGAGGCCCTGCAGGATCATCCTGCAGGGCCTCTGGCGTACCCGTACAGCAGCGAAGTACAGCAATCGTGCTGGTTAGCGCTCCGCGCTATATCTTGTTCGGCTCCCGGGGTCCGGCTTACCCGCGCCGATGCAAGGCACCGGTCTGGCTGCTTTCAGTCAGTTTCCTCCTCGAAGCGCCCGGTGCCGGACTTGTTCCTGGGTTTCAGTAGCGAGGCAGGCCAGGCACGAGGAGGATCGGCATCCTCGTTGGCTTGGTGACGGGAACGAGCGCCCGGGGGGGCAATGTCCACGACCGAAAAATCCTCGATCTTCGCAGTACCTGCTGTGCCGATCGGCCCGGCGACCGAGGGACAGTCCGATGAGTACACAGGACGCATCACCAGGCAGTTATGCGCAGCGGCGTACGTGCGGCCTGATCGGCTGGCGAACGTCCGGAGCTGGGTGCTCGCGTTACGTGCACAGCTGATCGCTTGGGTGCGGAAGCGCCTGCACTTGAAACCCGTGGCTGCGCCGAAAGCCTCGTCGCCAGAGAGCGAACCTGCGGCGCCGTCGGTAGTGCTCGGGCCGGACTACGCGATGTGGGTACGGAAGCGGATCACCTCACAGGCCCGTCGGGTACCGACGCACGCCTTCGATCAAGGACCCGTCCTGCGGGTCTGTGACATGGCCATCCGACAGGTGCGAAGGCGTACCGCCACCCTGGCCGCGGTGGTGCTCGGTTCCTTCGGCTTAGCGATCATGGGCTGGCTTCCGAGCGGGACGGCCGCCATCCTCGCGCTGATCGGCTGCTGGCTCGTCTACCTGGCAGACAGGTACGCCGCCCAGCAACGGTCCAACGCGCTCCTCTCCGGCGGCCTGCCCACCGCGCCATCCGACTCACAGAGTCCCGCCCTCCCCTATGTACGCGAGGCGGGCCGTGGCGGGCCGCGCGACCGATTCCTGGGCGCCGGCCTGACTGCGTGGCAGGAGGCGGTGATCGGCATCGACGTCGAGTCCGCGCCCGAGAGCCAGGATGACGACGAGCCCGCTACCCCGTTCGTCCCAAGGCCGAAGACCGGGTCGAAGAACGAGGACGTCGCCGCAGCAGTCCTCGCTGCACTCTCGCAGCACGGCAAGCGGACCAGCGCGCGCAAGCCGATGAAGCACTTCCGGGACACCGACCTGCACGCCTACATCATCAAGCGGCTGTCCGACCCCGCACCCACACATGACCGCCTCCACCCGAAGCTCCTCATCGACGTCATCGGCATAGCCGGCATCTCTCGAGATCGCTGGGCAAGGCTGGATGACGACGCCTGGCGCGGACTGGCATCCCTCGCGGCGAACGACAAAGTCAGCAGCCTGCCGGGCACCGACACCGCCCGTCGCTACGTCTGGGCTCGGATCACCGACTGGAACGGCGAGCTGGTCGCATCTGTCCTGGTCCACTTCGCCTACGCCGGCGGCTTCCTACGCGTCACCGTCCGGCCGCACATCATGGCGCCACTCAACCCTGCTGTCGACGGGCTGAGCGCCACCGCACCGCTGACGTCCCGGTGGCTGAGCCGAGCCGGCCTGAACGCCGTCGGGGACATCGTCGTAGGAATCAACCGGCTGTTCCGCGGCCGCACTTCCCGACCAGTCCCCGAACTCGGCGAAGATCCCGGGCCGGTCAGCCTGCGGGAGGTCTACAGCCTGCGCCGGATCGAGGACATGCACACGAACGACGATGCCCGCTACTACGTCCAGATGATGCAGCGCCGTGTCTTCGACTCCACCGAGATATTCCTCCGCGACCACAACGTCGACATCGCCGCCTACGCGCAACAAGCCACCGCGATATACAACTTCGGCGTCATGAACGGCGGCACCATGAACGGCGCCGTTCAGTCAGCACCCTTCTCCAACGACGCTCAGATGAGTTAGGAGTCGCCATGCCCCTCGGCCGCAACCATCCGGACCCCAACCCCAACGGCGCCAACTTCGGCATCATCAACAGCGGCTCGATCAACGGCCCCGTACAGGCCGCAGCCTTTTCCTCGAACGCCTCACAGACCAATCACATCGCTCCCGGCGCAGTGGACCACGCCCAAGACAGCATCACCGATCTACGCCAACGCCTCGAAGCTCTCCGCCTCCAGCACCCCGAAGCCGAACAAGCCCTACGCGCCTTGGACGCTATCAGCCCGCGTCTCGCGGCTCCCGACAGCGACCCAGGTGCACTGCGCTTCATGCTCGAGACACTGACCACCACATGTGCCGCGATACCCAGCGTCGTCACCGCCGCCGAAGCCGTCCACTCGGCAGTTGCGGCCCTCCTGCCTGCTTAATAAGGATCTCCCCACAAGCCGCTCAGCCACCTATGTCCAGGCCGACACCGATGCATTCTCTGACCAAGTCGCCGATGCCGATAGCCTCGGGCTTTCTCAATAGGGACCTCGACCGGTTGATCGCGGGGAAGGAGGCTCTGGACTCGGCGTACAGCCAGTGGGCAACTCAAACATGATGGCGAGGCTGACCTGCGGCATTGGTTGATTCTCGGAAGACGTACCGGGTACCGACCATCTACGTCGGAAGTACGAAAGCGGAGGCAGTCCACCCAAGCAGCGGAAAAGCTGGTGCTCGCGGCGACTTGACTGTTAAGCTCCCCGTCACTTCGGCCAGCGACCCGTGGCGCCAAGGCAGACTCGGATGAACAGGACTGGCACATGGATGAGGTCGAAGTATCTGCAGTCTTCGATGCACTCAGCGAAAAAATCATCAGACTGAACGACTGTACCGAAGCCGATCGCGAAGAGGCAATGCGGTCGCTTATCCGCCTGGACAGAGCAGTCGACGAGAGTACACAAGACGGAATACCACGGGCTCTGCTTCGTTTGATGTTGTCGTCCGTGATGATCAACATCGCTGCAGATGCTCACGACGTGGAAGGGCTCAAGACCGGTGTCAAGTGGGCGGCACAACTGATCGACGACGAGGCTCTCCCTTGGAAACTACGTCAGCAGGGGCGATACAACTACGCCAATGGGATTCTGGAGAGATACCAAATAGAGGAAGCAACCGACACATGCGGCCACTTCTCTCAAGTCTCTGATCCTGAGTTCCGCCTCAAGAACACTGAAGACCTTCGGGTTGCACGTACCCTTCTCAGCTCGGTCGGGAATGACGCTGCAGTTCCACCTCCAGCTCGGTCGCGGGCACTGTGCAATCTCGGAAACGTCCTCGATGAATCAGGACGTTGGGTGGAATCGTACGCCGCATACACTGACTCACTACTTGCCGATCCGAGCAATGGGAATGCTGCTGGCAACATCGCGGAGCTGTTGCGTCGTAGGCTCATGATTGGCACTGGCCAGCAAGGACACCTCGCAGCCGTTTATAACCGGTACGTGCTTCTGGCGCAGGTGCTGGACGAACAGACGGTCGAGATCGCAGGTGTCGGAGCTGCAGAACGATGGCGCTCGTTGGAACTCGCAGATACCGAAGGGCACCTCTCCCACACCGGTAACACGCTCGACCCGTATCAGCAATGGATCGTCAAGCATCGTCTAGCTCTTGTGGAGGTGGTTGAAGGGCTCGGCTCCGACGGCGAGCGCTGGGATTCCGCATCCGTTTCTGCAGTGGCTGCAGATTCCACAGATGCGTCAGTTCCAAATATTTTCGCGGCCTTCAACGTCCTCAAGGCCGAATTCCTAGTGGCGCGTCGACTCGCCTTCCGCGGCGTCACCATGATCAACGAGTCGGAACTCCTCCAGCATCCGGATGACAGCGGGGTCTACACCGACACGCTCGACGGTGGCTTCTACGGCGAGGGAACAGCAATGCTCCTGCTGGCACAGCGCTCCGCCCTTGACGTCCTCGACAAGATTGCCGTTACCGCTAATGAACACTTCAAATCTGGGATGAATCCAGCGAAGGTCGGATTCACCAAGTACTGGATGGACTCCAAAAGCAGCGATATTCGTCCTTCCCTAACTGCAGGTGACGCCGGCCGCCGACCGATACTAGCCCTCGCCGAACTGGCCATCGACATAGAAAATGGAATGTATTCGGATGCGAAGTTGTTGCGTAACGCGGGGACCCATCGACTCGTGCATGCAACATTTGGACGCCCCACCGGTCCGACCAAGGAAACCTTCAGCTCCGTCGATATTACGGAACTAGAGAAGGCGACCATCTCAGCGCTTTGGGTCGTTAGGGCGGCCTATCTCTACCTCGTTGACCTTCTCGATAGCCAGGCTCCCGAGGGAGGCGACGGCTTGATCTCTATCCCTAACCAGCGTTAAGGCAGCCGCTGCTGAGCCGAGCATCGCCTTCCAAGTCCGTTACAAGAACCCGTACCACCGCATGAACCATGAGATTGACTCCCAAGTTCATGCGGTGGTTGATCGCAAGGCTCAAGCAAAAGGGCGACGGTATTTTAAGTCACCAGACTACCCCTTCTTTCACCGCCGCCTTTCGTCGCTTTCCGCCGGTTCGGAACTACCACTCTCATGAGATGAAGCCGACCAGTCCACTCGGCCGGCACCCAGGCTCGTGCCGAGCTTGCGGAGGGCCTTGCGCGTCTCCTCCAAGGGGACGTGGGTGTAGACCTCCATCGTTACGGCGATCTGGGTGTGGCGGAGGATTTGCATCGCGACACGTGGGTGGACGTCCAAGGCCGCGAGCAAGGAGCCGCAGGTGTGGCGGGTGTCGTGGACGCGGATCAGGCGGACGCCGACCTGCTCGCAACGAAAGGCGAAGCGGCGGTTGAAGTTGCGGAGCTCGACCGGGGTGCCGTATCGGGTGGTGAAGACGAGGTCGGACTCGGTCCACAATTCGCGGGCAGCCAGCTTGTGGGCGTCGCGGCCCTTCTGGCGAAGGAGGAGCGCTGACTCGCAGATGTCCGGCAATGGGAGGACGGCCTCTGATGCCTCCGGGAGAACAGCGATCAGTCACAGCGCAAGAAGGGGTGGCCTGGCGTCTCTCCGTATGCCGCCCTGAAATCAAGCACCTTGGGTCCGCCGGGAAGGTGCCGTAAGCGCCCTCGGGCCGGGTCCGGCCGTGACTTGCGAGGCTGCCTCGACAACTCTGTCAGCTGTATCCGGGCAAGCATGCACCCGCCCACTCATGCCTTCGTCACATGGGCTCTGAACTGCACCTTTCTGGAAACTTACCTAGGCGGGGCAACCCTGTTGGACACGGTCAGGGGGAGTTCATGAGCGAGAACGCCAACACGTACGAGGCCGCCCGCATCACGGTGCTGTACGGGGCGGAGACCATTCGGCAGCGGCCCAGGATGTACGTCGGCTCGGTTGGCGAACGTGGCCTGCACGAGGCGGTGTTCTATGTGCTGGGCCGAGCCGCCAACGAGGTACTGGCCGGCCGCGCCAGTTCCGTCGATGTTGCCCTCATGCCCGACGGCGGCGTGCGGGTGGCTGACAATGTGGACACGGATGGTTCCACCGATCTCGAAGCTCTCCTGACCTGCATGCCTGTCGGGGCATGGCACGCCGGTCGCAACGTCGCGGTCGTGCGGACTGGCCGGCACCGCGCCCTGCATCGCCAATGCCCTGTCGAGCCGCCTGGTGGCCGAGGTACGACGCGACGGTGTCCGTTGGATTCAGGAATACGAACGCGGCGTTGCCGTCGCCCCGCCCACCGCCGTACGGCCGGCATCCGGTAGCGGGACGACCGTCACCTTCTGGCTCG
Source organism: Streptomyces sp. NBC_00370 (assembly GCF_036084755.1). Taxonomy (NCBI): domain Bacteria; kingdom Bacillati; phylum Actinomycetota; class Actinomycetes; order Kitasatosporales; family Streptomycetaceae; genus Streptomyces; species Streptomyces sp. NBC_00370. The sequence continues at coordinate 4,712,933 of NZ_CP107968.1, read as the reverse complement.
ACTCCGCCATATTCGACACCGTGGAGTGCTCGTTCGCCGTGCCGGCGGAACGCTCCAGGGAACTGGCCCTTCTGAACGCGGGCTTGGCCATCTCTCTGACCGACGCCCGTCCTCCGGACGAGCCCCGTTCCGTGCAATTCCTGGGCACGGCGCGCGACTTCGTCGCCTTTCTTGACGCCTCGGCGAGGACGCCCCTCCACCCGGGCGTCGTCACATTCACCTGTGAGGATCAGCGGATGGCGGGGACGGCGGAGGTGGCCCTGAGGTGGTGCGTCTCTCGCGAGGAGCGGATCCGCACCTTCGCCAACAGTCGGCCGACTCACGGCGGCGGTATACAACCTGGCGGGCTTCCGCGACGGGGTAGCGCGCGGTCAACGCCTATGCGCGGAAGCGGCAACTGCTGACGGCGACGGACCTCGATCTCAGCCCCGACCGGATCAGTGAGGGACTGACGGCGGTCGTGTCGGTGAAGCTGGACCATCCGGAGTTCGAGGGCGCCACGCGCGGTGTGCTGGGCAACGCCGCGGTACGCACCAGCGTCAGCGAGGCCGTTCGGGAGCATTTGGGCGGATGGATGGAGAGACACCCGGAGCAGGCCGTAGCCGTCATCGGCGCCACGCTCGGGTAACGCGCCAGCCTGGCCCCGGCTACGGCGTGTCGACGGCGTCCAGGTGGTTTCGCAGTGTGGCCGTGATCTCCTCGGTGGCGCCCGTGGTCGGCAGTGGCCGTGGGGTGGTTTCGCCGTTGGCCATGGCCAGGCTGGTGGCGAAGCGTACGAGGTGCGGGGCGGGGACGAAGGAGTCGCGGAGCCATACGGCGAAGACGGCGGCTTCGTCGGCGGAGACATCGGTGAGGGTGATGTAGGCGTAGTCGGGCCTGGGCATCGCCGCCGTTCCGTCCACCCATACGTCCGGGGCCAGTTCGACCTCGAAATCGAGTGCGGTCCTGTCGTGGATTCCGGACTTCCGGTATTCCACGGTGAGTTCGGGAAACCCCTGCCGCAAAGCCCCCTCCAGGGACTCCAGGGTGGCGCGCCACGCTCCGCCGTCCGTCTCGGGCGGGTAGAAGGCGAAGTTGGTGCGGAGGTTCCGCTCAGCGGTCACTGTCTTCCCTCGGTCTCGGGGTACGTATCGCGTCTAGCCGGGCGAGAGTTCATCCAGGTACGGAACTCCTGGTGAGGCTGCCCGCGAGGCAGAACCGAAGGCGCCGTGTGGAGTGTTGGAGGTCTGCCCTAATCTTCACTCACTGGCCACAGAGCCGGTACAGGCCGCACACAGTGGCCACATGCTTGGGGGGTTCGAATCAACTTGCGCATGCGCATACTTCCGGCCGCCGTCGCGACGGCGGCTCTCTTCAGTTCCATGGTGCTCGCGGCCGTCCCGGCGGCCGCCGACACCAGCGTGCCGATCGGCGTCGACAGTGTGCTCGACACCGTCGTCGACGGCGCTCACCAGCAGCTCTACATGAGCGGCAACAGCGCCATCGCCGTCGTCGGGTACACCGGCAAGGTGGTCAGGACGCTCACCGGTCTTTCCGGCGTGTCCGACCTCCAACTGAGCCCGGACGGCGGCACGTTGTACGCCGCCGTCACCGGCGCCGACAAGATCGTCGCCTTCGACACTGCGACGCTCGCACAGACCGCCGAGTACCCGACCGGTGACGGGACGGCGCCGCGCCGGATCGCGCTCACCGAGGGGCGGATCTGGTTCGGCTACGGCGACCAGTGGGATTCCGGGCTCGGCGAGATCGATCTGACCGCCGACCCGGCGGCCGTCACGCTCGACCTCGCGGGCGCCCACGACTTCGCCACCACGCCGATGCTGTACGCCGACCCGGCGAACCCGGACACCCTGGTCGCCCTGGACGGCGGCATCAGTTCCGGGCCGATCGTCGTCTACGACGTGTCGTCCGGTACCCCGGTCATCCGCGTCACCGCGAACGAGGGCGGCTTCTACCGGGACGCCGCGCTCACGCCGGACGGACAGTCGATCGTCGTGGCCGGGCCGGGGAACCGGGCGGTCACCGAATACCGGCTCTCCGACCTCCAAGAGGTACACGAGTACCCGGTCAAGGACGAGCCGGAGACCGTCAGCGTCGCCCCGGACGGCACGGTCGCGGCAACCGCGCTCGACACCGAGAACACCGGCGACACCTACGTCTTCCCCGCCGGCGCCGGCGCCCCCGCCAGCGTCCGCAACCTGTCGAACGAGTGGATGCCGTGGGGCGGGCACTCGACGGTCTGGTCGGCGGACGGCACGAAGCTGTTCGTGCTGACCGGGTCGTCCGGCTCCACGCAGTTCCACGCCGTGAACGAACCGCGCAAGTACGAGGCGAAGCTCACCGCGGTCGCCCCGGCCACGGCCACGCGCGCCAAGACACTCACCGTCAAGGGCACGCTCACCACCGGTCTCGTGCCGCCCGCGGGGACGCCGCTGAACGTCGTACGCACGGACCTGCTGTCCCCGTCGGGCAAGTCCCTCGGCATCAAGGCGCTCGGCGCGAAGGGCGCTTTCTCCTTCACCGACGCGCCCCCGTCCGGCGGTTCGGTGCGGTACACGGTGACGTACGCGGGGGACGCGGCGCACACCTCGGCGTCCGCCTCCGACACCGTCGCCGTCACCCGCGCCACGCCCGCCCTGACGCTCACCAACAACCACAAGACGTACGACTACGGCAAGAAGGTCGTCTTCACCGCCCACCTCGGCGCCACCTACACCAACCGCACGGTGGAGATCTGGGCCGACCCGTACGGCGGGGACAAGCCGAACAAGCTGCTGAAGACCGGCAAGGCCGACTCGCACGGCAACCTGTCGGCGACCGTCCCCATGTCGCGCGACACCAACGTGACCGCCGTCTTCAAGGGCGATTCCCGGTACAGCGCGCGGACCGTCAAGTCCACCGCGTACGCGCACGCGAAGATCACCTCCTCGCTGTCCAAGTACTACCGGACAGGCAAGATCGGCTCGACCCGCTACTACTACTTCCACAAGAAGACCGACGCCGTCGTGAACACGACGATGACGTACTACAAGGGCCGCAAGGAGCGTCTGGACCTCCAGATCTACTCCAAGGGCAAGTGGTACACGACGGATTCGGAGTACTTCAAACTCGGCACGAACGGCAAGTGCGCCGTCAACCTGGGCCATCCGGGGACGTCGGGCGTACGCGCCCGGGTGCGCGCCGCGTACATCGACACCTCGTCGGGTGACAACGTGAACACCACGACGTACGGCGCGTGGTCGTACTTCTACTTCAGTAACTGACTTCAGTAGCTGACTTCAGCAACTGACCAAGCCGGACAACCACGTTCGGAGCTCAGAAGATGTCCGGGCACCAGGGGCGGCGGGGCGTGCGGAAGAGGTGTTCCGCCGTCGCCGCCGCCCCTGGAGTCTCCTCCGCGACAGCGCCCAGCGCCGCCAGCCGCAGGGCGGACTCCTCGCCCAGGTAGAGCGAGCCCAACTCCCTGACGTCCAGGGTGAGATCAGCCGACTCCGTCGTCGCCGTGACGCTCGCGCCCTGCGGGGTGGCGTCCAGCCGGAAGCGGCCCGCCGCCAGCCCGGCCTTGTCCTGGACCTCCAGGGTGAGGGTGGCCGACGTGTCGTACGTACGGGCCTCCAGGGCGCGCGGGACGTCGAGGAGCCGCACCCACAGGAAGTCCGCCTGCGTGACGATCTTGGCGGCGCGCGGGTCGGGGAGGAAGTACGGCAGCAGGTCGTCGGAGGCGCGGTAGCCGGTGCGGACCGTGTTGACCCAGTCGATGGAGCAGAGGAACCGCCACAGCGCGCGGTCGGCGGCCGGCGTCAGGCCGATCAGGCGCCGGACGCTCACGGTGTTCAGGGGCTGCTTGGCATCGCCCCACTCGGCGTCCGCCGTGTACGCGGCGAGCCCCTCCACCTCGCCCGCCGCCGAGCGGTACACCGCGTAGAACGGCTCGGTCCAGGGGCGGCCCACCGGGTCCTGACCCGTGTGCGCCTTCCACCACACGTCGTCGAGGCTGATCGCGCCCGGCTGCGCCGCGCGGAACCGGTCGTGGAACTCGGGCCCGAGCTTGCGTACGTCGGCTGCGTCGACCAGATCGATCCTGCCGCCGTCGTCGGGGCCCGACCAGCGCGGGTCGAGCCCCGCGCGCGGCACGTCGATGCTCCACTCGGTGATCGCGGCGGCGGGGCCGAAGCCGTAGCGGCCGTAGATCGGGTACTCGGCGGCGATCAGCGTGGAGACGACGTCGCCGCGCTCCTTCGCCTGCGCCTGGTCGTCGGCCATCATGCGGCTGAGCAGCCCGCGCCTGCGGTGCGTGGGCGACACGGTCACGTTCGAGATCGCGTCGGCCGCCAGCACGGCGCCGCCCACCACCGTCAGCTCCTGGCCGAAGGAGCGGAACGTCGCGACGCACCGCCCGTCGTCGAACGCGCCGCGCGTACGCGTCAGATCGCTCAAGGCCAGCCTCGCGGCCACGGCCTCGTCGGACGCCACCGGCGGCCGCAGGAATCCGGTGTCCAGCGCTCGTGTCCAGTCGCGGAGTTCGGATGCGGTGACGGTACGGACCTCAAGGCTCATGGCGCCACGCTAGGCGAACCGCCTCCGAGCGCGCACGCGGTTTTCCGCCGGCGGGAGGCCCTGCGAGAACGACAAGGAACCTGGTCAGAACGCCACCCGCACCTCGCCCACCTCCGCACCACCGCCCAGCACCGGCGCCCGCCCGATCCGCTCCAGCACCTCGTCGTCCTCGCCCAGCATCCGCAGCGCCCGCGCCAGCACCGGGCCCACCGCGCGCCCGCCGCCGTCGTCGATCTTGAAGGCCACCGTCCGGCCGTCGGCCAGCGCGACCGCCTGGACCGCCTCGGCGCCGTTCTTGGACAGCGCGCCCGGCAGCGCCCGCATCAGCCACGTGTCCGAGCGGCGCGTACCCGCCACATACTCGGGATGGGCGCGCATCGCTGCGGCCACCCGGCCCTCGGCCGTACCGGCGTCGGTCTGCACGAAGTGCCGGAAGGCGCGGGCGAGTCCGGTGAGGCTGAGCGCCATCAGCGGGGCGCCGCAGCCGTCCGTACCGACCGCGGCGACCTCCTCGCCCGACGTCTCCTCCACGACCGTACGGACCAGCCGCTGGAGCGGGTGGTCCGGGTCGAGGTACGTGGCGGTCGGCCAGCCGTTCAGCAGGCAGGTGGCGAGCATCGCCGTGTGCTTGCCCGAGCAGTTCATGGCGATCCTGGCCCGCTCGTGCCCCGCGGCGAGATACGCCTCGGCCGCCTCCCGGTCCAGCGGCAGGTCGGGCGGCGTCCGCAGATCGTCCTCCGTCAGCCCGTGCTCGGCGAGCATCGTACGGACGAGATCGAGGTGGAACTCCTCGCCCGAATGGCTCGCCGAGGCCAGCGCCAGCCGCTCCCCCGACAGGTCGAGCCCGGCCCGCAGCATCGCCGCCGCCTGCATCGGCTTGTTGCTGGACCGCGGGAAGACCGGTACGCCGGGGTCGCCGAGCGCGAACTCCACACCGCCGTCGGCCGCGAGCAGCACCAGCGAGCCTCGGTGGTGGCCCTCCACGAAGCCGGACCGTACGACCTCGGCGAGGACCGGCAGGGCGGGGGTGGCGGGAGCGGTGTGTGCGGTGCGGGCTTGCTGGGTCGTCATGGTCGGCCTTCCGAGGGGTGCTGGGGCCTGGGGACCCCCGCCCGACCCTGACCGGGGCCGGTCCGGCCCCGATACGGGCCGCTCCGGCCTGATCCGGCCGAGAGACCCTAGGTGAGCAGGTCGTCCACCTGCGCTTCTCCCACACGGTACCTGCGGGTGATCTCCGCGCTGCAATCGTCGACCGTCCGTTGCAGCAGGTGCCTGCGGCGCGAGATCTGCCGCTCGTGCCGCACCAGCCGGCCCATCGCGGCGTGCAGCTCCTCGCTCGTACGCGCGTCGAGGTCCGACAGCTCCACCTCGGCGAGCGTCTCGGCGGCCAGCTGCCGGCACTCGGCGCTGCGCGGCGTGGAGAGGGTGAGATGCCGGGCGGACGAGCGGTGGCGCGAGGGCGCGTCGGTCAGGATCTCGGAGAGCCGGTCCACCACGGGGGTCTCCAGCAGCGCCGGGTTGCCGGCGGTCGGCAGGGACTCCGGGGCGTTACGGCGCGACAGCTCGGCGCGCAGAATGTCGATGCGCCCCTGCAACAGCCGCCGCAGATAGCTGAGATCGGCCTCGTCGCGCTGCGAGTCCCTGCGCAGCATGCGCAGGTCGGGCAGGCCCAGCTCGGTGAAGTCGTACGGGAGCGGGTCGGTCGGCGCCGGCAGTGCGGCGAGAGCGGTCGGCCCGGCGGGCCTGCCGGCCGGTGCGGCGGCGTCCTGGCCGGTGTCGCCGGCCGTCCGCTGCGCCGGTGGCCGCGACCCGGCCGCTTCGCCCGGCAGGGCGGGGCTGCTGCCGGTCCCCATGGTCGTACGGGTCGTCGGTACGGGACCGGGCGACTGCCCGGCTCCAGATGTGCTCATCGCGCGTGCTTCCCCTCACTCCGCTGGGGAGACCCCCATCCCTCGACCGGTGCGCGAACGCACCGCCTCCCTGCATCGTGCCACTCATGCGGCTGCCCGTGCGGGCACTCTGCACCCGTTCGGCCCCGGATAGGTTGGTCCGTATGCGAGCTGTGGTGCAGAGAGTCGACGGCGCGAGCGTCGCCGTCGTGACCGGATCAGGGACGGAAACCGTCGGCGAGATCATCGGCGAAGGGCTGTGTGTGCTGGTGGGAGTCACCCACGAGGACACGAAGGAGAAGGCGGCGCAGCTGGCCCGCAAGCTCTGGTCGATACGGATGCTGGAGGGCGAGAAGTCCTGTTCGGAGGTGAACGCCCCGCTCCTGGTGATTTCGCAGTTCACTCTCTACGGGGACGCCCGCAAGGGCCGCCGCCCCACCTGGAACGCCGCCGCGCCGGGGCCCGTGGCCGAGCCGCTGGTCGACGAGGTGGTGGCGCAGCTGCGCGCGCTGGGCGCACAGGTGGAAACGGGCCGGTTCGGGGCGGACATGCGCGTCTCGCTCACGAATCACGGCCCGTTCACGGTGCAGCTGGAGATGTGACCGCCGGCAGGGCCTGGAGATGTGACCGCCCGCGGGGGCGCGGCTCAGACCTCGACGACCGACTCCTGGGCCGCCGCGGTGTCCCCCGCCATCAGCTCGGCGTCCAGCGGCACGTTGCGCTTCACCAGCGCCAGCGCGATCGGCCCCAGCTCGTGGTGGCGGGCGGACGTCGTGATGAAGCCGAGCTGGCGGCCGTCCTCGCCGTCGGCGGCGAGCCGGACGGGTGTGCCGTGGCCCGGCAGGTGGACGTCGCTGCCGTCCAGGTGCAGGAAGACCAGCCGGCGCGGCGGCTTCCCCAGGTTCTGGACCCGCGCCACGGTCTCCTGGCCCCGGTAGCAGCCCTTGTCCAGATGGACGGCGGTGCCCAGCCAGCCCAGCTCGTGCGGGATGGTCCGGTGGTCCGTCTCGAAGCCGACGCGCGGCCGGTGGCCCTCGACGCGCAGCGCCTCGTAGGCGAGCGTCCCCGCGAGCGGACCGTGCGCCGCCGCGTACGCCTCAAGCTCCGCGCGCGGCAGGAAGAGGTCGCGGCCGTACGGGGTCTCCCGTACGACGACACCGTCCGGCGCCTCCGTGATGGACCCGGCAGGCAGATGGACCACCGCGAAGTCCTCGGTGCGGTCGGCGACCTCGACGCGGTAGTAGAACTTCATCGATTCCAGGTACGCGACGAGCGCGTCCTGCGTACCCGGCTCGACGTGCACCCAGACCGTCTCGCCGTCGTCCACGAGATACAGCGCGTGCTCGATGTGGCCGTTGGCGGAGAGGATCAGCGCCTCGGTCGCCTGTCCCGCCGGCAGCTCGCTGACGTGCTGCGTGAGCAGCAGATGCAGCCAGCTCAGCCGGTCGGCGCCGGTGACGGTCACGACTCCGTGGTGCGACAGGTCGACCAGCCCCTTGCCGTCGGCAAGGGCGCGCTGTTCACGGAACAGATCGCCGTAGTGGGCGGCGACACCTTCGTCCTGTCCTTCGGCGGCGACAGCTCCGGGCAGCGACAGCAGAGGGCTCTTCATGCTTATCAGCCTACGACTCGCCGCGAGCGGCGCGTTCGGCGCGAGCCGTGCAGTCTCGGCAGCGGCCGAAGATCGCGAAGTGTTTCATGTCGGTCGTGAAGCCGAAGTCCTCGCGCAGCTTCTCCGCGAACTCGGCGGCGACCTTGGTGTCCGCCTCGATCACGTTCCCGCAGTCGCGGCAGACCAGGTGGATGTGGTGGTGCCGGTCGGCGAGGTGGTACGTCGGCGCTCCGTGGCCCAGATGGGCGTGGGAGACCAGCTCCAGCTCCTCCAGCAGCTCCAGCGTCCGGTAGACGGTGGAGATGTTCACGCCCGACGCGGTCTTGCGCACTTCACAGAGGATGTCGTCGGGCGTCGCGTGTTCCAGTGAGTCGACGGCTTCGAGGACAAGCTGGCGCTGGGGCGTCAGCCGGTAGCCGCGCTGTCGCAGGTCGCTCTTCCAGTCGATGCTCACCACGGCCCCAGTGTAGGCAGCCGGTGCGGCGGAACGGACCGCTCCGGCCCGCCGTTCCTGGTTGCCGGGTTACTTGAAGAACGTGCCGGGTTACTTGAAGAAGGCGATGCCGTCGTCGGGGAGGTCGCCGAGGTCCTTGGCCCAGGCGGCGACCTGCTCGGGGCTGACGACCTTCTTCAGATGCGCCGACATGTACGGCCGCAGCGGGATCTCGGGCGTCGACTTCTCGCCCACCCACATCAGGTCGCTGTTCACATAGCCGTAGAGCCGCTTGCCGCCGCTGTACGGGCCGGCGCTCGCGGTACGGGCCACCGCGTCGGTGACCAGGTCGATCTGCGGCTTCTGGTCGGCCAGCTCGCCGTACCAGATCTCCACCACGCCCTGGTCGCGGACCATCACGACCTCGACCTTGCGGTCCTCGTCGATCCGCCAGAAGCCGGACTCCGACTCGATGGGGCTGACCTTGTTGCCTTCGGTGTCGAGCGCCCACGTGTGCGAGACGTACTCGATGAAGTCCCGGCCGTCGTGGCTGAAGGTGACTTCCTGGCCGAAGTTGGCCTTCTCGTCACCGGGGAAGTCGAAGACACCGACGCCTTCCCAGCGGCCCAGGAGAAAGGCGAGGGGGACAAGGCCCGGGTTCAGGTCGGACGGGATCTCGATCATGAGCGGCTCAGTCTCTTGGCTGGGTCTTGGTGGGAATTGCCGGTGCTGGAGGCTGTCAGCGCTGGCCCTGGTACAGCTTCTTCACGACCAGGACGGTGAAGGCGAGCACGGCGACGCAGACCAGGATCAGCAGAGAGGTGTAAGTGTCCTCAAGCACGGAGTGCTCCTCGGATGAGCGGGATGAGCGGAACGGCCGGTCCCCAGCCTAATGGGTGGGGACCGGGCCTTCTTCCGGAGGTGGGCCGGTCAGCCGAGCAGCTGGCTCTGCAGCAGCAGCGTCTGATGGAACGGCACGGCGGGAGCGGTGCCCTTCTTCTCCTCGATCACCAGCGCGAGGGTGTCACCCGCCAGCACGTACGCCTGCCGCACATGGGTGGCCCCGTACGGCTTGAGCTCGGTGAACACGCTGACCGAGGTGTCCGAGACCTGGAGATCGCCGGGCCAGCCGTTGTCGAGGGTGGTCTGGGGCGCGGAGGTGAGCGGGGTGCCGGCGTCGAGGCCGGCGTGGGACTGGATCTGCGCGTCCTTGTAGTCGTTGGCCGCGCTGACCGACAGGAACGCCAGCAGGTAGATCCGCGTGCTGGTGCCGTCCGGCATCGTCCAGCCACGCGCCGCGATGTGCCGTACGGGGAGGTTGCGCAGGCCCGACGCCATGACCTCGCGGCTGTCCGCCTCGTACTCCGAGAGGTACTGGGCGTTACTGATCCAGCCGCCGGTCAGCTTCTTGTCCTGGACGGCGCCCGCAGGCGCGGGCAGGAGCAGCTTCCGCAGGTCGGCGTAGTGGATCTCACCGTCGTTGCCCACGGTGAAGGGGCGCGGGGAGCCCGCGGGCAGCGCGGGGAGGGACAGCTTCGGGTAGTCCCAGCGGCCGTCGCTCCGCGTGGCGAGGCCGGGGACGTCGTCGCGGTCCATGCCGGTGATGCCGTAGGCGACCCCGCCGCCGACCCCGGCGAAGACCACCGCCGCGAGTGTCCACCGGGCGACCGCGCGCAGCACGCGCCGGGGCGGCCGGACGCCGACGACCGGCGGCTCGGTGGGCGGGGGCGGGAACGCGCCGAGCGGTACGGGCGCGGGCTCGGCGACCGGTACGGGGGCGGGCTCGGCGGCCGGTACGGTCGCGTCGGCCGACAGCGGGGTGATCTGCTCGGTCATACGGCCTTCCCCGGGGTGTCGATACGGTCGAGCTGGTCACCGAGCAGGCCGGCGACCTCGGACGCCGCGAGCGGCTCCGTACCGAAGGCGTTCACCTTGATGAAGAGTTCGCCCTTGTACGCCGTGCACACCATGTAGCGGGGATCGAACTCCAAGCCCTCGGGCGCCAAAAAGCACTTGGCGTTCTTCTGGCCCTTGACGGCAGGACCCTTGCGTCCGCCGATGCTCGAAGCGTTCCGGTACATGTCCGCCACGGCCGAGCGGTCCTTCATCTGCGTCACGAACGTCTCGACGACCAGGTCGCCGGTCGCGGCCACGTAGGAGCGTGCGGCCATGCCCTTGATGCCGACCTTCTCGATCTCCTTGTTCATCTCGGTGCGCACCCTGCTCGGAAGGCCCTCACCGCTGCCCTTCAGGAGCGCTCTGGCCTGCTGGGCCGAGAGCGAGGTGTCGTTCCCGAACTCGTCGAGGTCAGGACCGAGGCGGTAGCCCTCGGGCGCGGGCAGCAGTTGCTTGCTCAGCTCGGTGTCGGTGCGGCCCTTGTACGCGTTCGCCGCCGGATCCCGGTTCGGTTTGGCGCGTGCCGCCTGCCACAGCTTGGTGGGGACGGTCCTGTCGGCACCGTCGACGGTGGATTTGACGTACACCGCACCGCCGCCGACGGCACCGAGCACGAGTACGACGGGCAGTGCGATCCCGAGGATCCGGCGCACCCGGCGGCGGGGCGCGGGGACCTGCGGAACGTCGTCCGGTGTGACCGGCACGGCCCCCGGCGCGGGCGTGCTGACTTCTTCCTCGTTCACAGGCGCTCCATCTGCCGCTCGGCCAGCGTCCTGATGGCGCTCTCGCGGATCGTGCCCCTGTCGAAGATGTCGATCTCCATCATGATGTCGCCGCGCCAGGCCACTGCTCTGGCCCTGTTGCGCGACTGGTGACGGGGGTTGTCGTACACCCAGTAGCGGCCGTCGTCGGTGCCCTCGATCACCGAGCCGTTGTTGCCGGCCGCGGTCGCTCCGGGCATGTACGACTGCTGGTCCAGCGCATAGCCGGCGGCGTCCTGGAACGCGCTGGGTTTGAACTGGACGAGGGTGACGACCACCTCACGGTTCTTGCCTTCGTTCCAGGAGACGTTCACGGCCCGCCGGAAACTGGGGGCCAGCGACGTGATCAGGGATTCCGGGTCGGCGAAGTGGCCGGCGTAGGTGTCGAGCGCCATCCAGCCGTCCTCGCTCCCCTCGACCTTGGTCGCGCCCCTGGGCTTGCTGATCAACAGCTTCCGCAGGTCGCCCGAGGTCTTGAGCCCGGCGTCGTGCGCCACGGTCAGCGGCTCGGGCTCCTTGCCCTCGGGAAGGGACTTCGCCGGGTACGCCAGACCCGGCTGGTTCAGCGGCGGCAGCGCCTTCGGCGCGCGGTCCGCCTGTACGGCGTATCCGGTCGCCGTGCCGGCGACGACGCCGAGCACGGCCGCCGCGACGACGATCAGCGTCGTACGGCCGCGTCTTCGTTTCGTTTTCAAGGGGGTCCCCCACGAGACCTGGCTGCAGGTACCAATTACCTGCGCACAGAGCTGACTTGCGAGAGGGAAACGCGGTTGTACAGGGGCGGATTACAGTTCGGTATATGCAATCGGCGAAGAAGCTCGTGATCAAAGTGACGGCCGGGGCCGACGCCCCCGAGCGCTGTTCCCAGGCCTTCACGGTGGCGGCCGTCGCCGTCGCCAGCGGTGTCGAGGTGTCCCTGTGGCTGACGGGCGAATCCGCGTGGTTCGCGCTGCCCGGCCGGGCAGCCGAGTTCGAACTCCCGCATTCGGCGCCGCTGCCCGACCTGATCGAGTCGATCCAGGCCGGCGGACAGATCACGCTCTGCACCCAGTGCGCGGCCCGGCGGGACATCGCGGAGAAGGACCTCATCGAGGGCGTACGGATCGCCGGGGCGCAGGTCTTCGTCAGCGAGATCATGGCCGACGGCGTACAGGCCCTCGTCTACTGAGGGCGGCGGGGGCGCTTCTTGTCGTCCATCTCGTCCCACCACTCGTCCGACTTGGCGTCGTCCGGCGGCTCGTCCCACCAGCGGTCGTCCTTGCCCCGCCGGTTTCCGACGATCGCGGCGACGGGCGGGATGACCATGGCCACCACGGCCATGGCGACGGCGGCCGGAACCGACCACAGCCGCACGAAGGACCAGGCGGAGACGAACAGGACCAGGCATCCGCCCATGAGCAGGAAATAAGCGCGACGCCGTCGCGTGTACATGTTTCCAGCGTACGACGGCACGAAGGACCGCACCCCTTCCAGTGAGCGTCCAACTCCCCTGGGGTGCGGTCCTCCGGCCGATCAGCAGTTCCGGCCGATCAGCAGTTCCGTCGGACAGCTGTCAAACGGCGATGGCGACCTCGGAGAGACCGCCCGTCTGCGCGACGACCGTACGGTCGGCCGTGCCCCCGGGGACCAGTGCGCGCACGGTCCAGGTACCTTCCGCCGCGTAGAAGCGGAACTGCCCGGTCGCCGAGGTGGGCACCTCGGCGGTGAACTCACCGGTCGAGTCCAGCAGGCGTACGTAACCGGTGACGGGCTCGCCGTCACGGGTCACGGAACCCTGGATCGTGGTCTCACCGGGCTTGATCGTCGAGGCGTCCGGGCCGCCGGCCTGTGCTCCACACATACTGTTCAGTCCTCCGGGGTCAGGCGTGATTGCTGGTCGGGACGTGCTTACTTGGCGGCGCCGAGCTCGATCGGCACGCCGACGAGGGACCCGTACTCGGTCCACGAGCCGTCGTAGTTCTTGACGTTCTGGACGCCGAGCAGCTCGTGCAGCACGAACCAGGTCAGCGCGGAGCGCTCACCGATACGGCAGTACGCGATGGTGTCCTTCGCCAGGTCGACCTGCTCGTCGCCGTAGAGCTCCTTGAGCTCGTCGTCCGACTTGAAGGTGCCGTCGTCGTTGGCGTTCTTCGACCACGGGATGTTGCGGGCGGACGGGATGTGGCCCGGACGCTGCGACTGCTCCTGCGGGAGGTGCGCGGGGGCGAGCAGCTTGCCGCTGAACTCGTCGGGCGAGCGCACGTCGACCAGGTTCTGGCTGCCGATCGCGGCGACGGCGTCGTCACGGTAGGCACGGATCGAGGTGTCCTGCGCCTTCGCCTTGTACGTGGTGGCGGCGCGCTCGGGCACGGCGTCGACCAGGTCACGGGAGTCCAGCTCCCACTTCTTGCGGCCGCCGTCGAGGAGCTTGACGGAGTCGTGGCCGTACAGCTTGAAGTACCAGTACGCGTACGACGCGAACCAGTTGTTGTTGCCGCCGTAGAGCACGACCGTGTCGTCGTTGCCGATGCCCCTGGCCGACAGGAGCTTCTCGAAGCCCTCCTGGTCGACGAAGTCGCGGCGGACCGGGTCCTGGAGGTCGGACTTCCAGTCGATCTTGACGGCGTTCTTGATGTGGTTCTTGTCATACGCCGAGGTGTCCTCGTCGACCTCGACGATGACGACCTTCGGGTCGTCGATGTGGGCCTCGACCCAGTCGGCGTCTACCAGGACGTCACTACGGCTCATGCTGTTCTCCTCCGGGGCAGGTGCGGCGAGATGGTGCGGGTTCGTGGACAGTCTCCGGGCGCCAGAGGCGCGAAGGGGGGAGACCCGCTGAACGGCGCGGGGGTGGCCCTGGGCCGCCTGACACGGTCGGGGGCCGGGAATGCGGGAATGCGAATGTCCCGCTCAGACAGTGCGACAGAGCATGGCGGAAACGCGGCACAGGTCTACTGCCCGCCGCTTGGTGAGATCCGCGCGGCCTCCTTGCGGAAGGCCACAGATGAAGCACTGCATAGGGTCGATCGTAAGGACGTGGCGGCGGCAATGTCACCGGTGTGTCACATGATGAGACGCGATCGTCCACTCCGTGAGAATTTTGGCTCACGCATGCGATTTCCCAGGCCCGGCGGCGCTCTCCCGGTCATATTTCTTCTACGAGCCGGACACCGTCGTCTCACCATCCGGCCCGGTGCGGGCCGCCCCCTGAGCCCGGCTCAGCTGGTCAGCGAGACGTCCGTGCCCGTCCCTGAGAAGCGCAGTCCGTCCGGGGACGCCGTCACCTTGCTGAGCGCGACCGACGACGGCATTCCGTCGATCTTCAGGTCGTAGTCGATCAGCTTCTGGAGCTGTTCGTCCAGGCCGGGCACCGGCAGGTCGGGGAGGCTCTTGGCACGCAGCCGCACGGTCTTGCCGTCCGAGACGGACACCTCGCTGTACGCGGTGAAGACCTTGTCGCCGAGCAGGGCCGCGACCGCGTCCGGCATCGGGATGCCCGCGCCCTTGAGGATGTCGGTCAGCTTGCCCGCCACCTTGACCTGCCCCTTGGCCGCGCGCTCAGGACCCGCGTAGCTGACGGTCGCGCCCTTGGGCGCCGAGCCGCTGAGGTCGGCGTACGAGATGCTGGCCGCGCCGTCGGCCTGCGAAGCGGTCGCCGACGAGAAGCTGCTGTTGATCCGGACGTCCTTCAGGACCGCCCGCACCTCGGTGACCCGGACCGAGTGGCCCTCCGTCGTGGCGGTGACCCCGTCGAGGGTGATGTCGACCTCGTCGAGCTGGGAGTTGGCCACCTGCGTCAGGAAGGGAAAGCCCTTGATGGAGACCTGGGGATCGCTTTCCAGGCCCTGGCTCGACTTGATCTTGTCGGCGACCTTGCCCTCGGCGAAATTGACCGCCAGCCGGTCGGCGGCGACGAAAAGACCCGCCAGGATCACGACAAGAATCAGCAGTATTCGAAGCCCACGCATCGCTCGGTGTCCCCCACCATCGGTCGTACACGTCCCCCTGACGACCGTGAGCCTAACGTGACGACGATCAGGTCAGCGCTCGCCCCAGCAAGTAGACGGCGGGTGCCGCTGCCGCCAGCGGGAGAGCCACACCAGCGGTCATATGGACGAAGCGGGACGGGTAGTCGTAACTCGCCGCACGCAGTCCGATCAGGGCGCATACCCCGGCGCCGAGGCCCAGCAGCGCGCCGCCCGACCCCAGGTCGGTGAAGCCGCCGACCGCGATCCCGGCGCCCGCCGAGACCAGCAGCGCGACCACGACGGACGCGACCGCGGGCAGCGGCAGCGCGCGGGCGACGGTGGCGGCGGCCACCGCGATCCCGCCGACGACGACGGCGTCCGAGGGCGCGGCGAGATGGCCGGTGACGATGATGGCGAGCGCGGCGGAGGCGACGGTGGCCATCAGGCCCTGCATCCGCTCGTCACCCCCCGCGTGACTGCGCAGTTGGAGGACGACGGTGAGCAGGACCCAGACGCCGAGCGTGCCGATGATGGCCGCCGGCGCGTTCTCCTTGCCCGCGGCGAGCAGCGCCACGTCGGAGACGAGGCCGCCGAGGAAGGCGAGCGCGATGCCCTGCCGGGCCGGCCACATGCCGTTCAGCCGGAACCAGCCGGCCGCGGTCACCGCCTGGAGGATCACCAGCGGCACGACGAGCGCGTACGGCCCGACGGCGGCGCCGCCGGCCAGCAGCAGGCCGAGCGCGGCGGTCAGCCCCGCGGGCTGCATCCCGGGCGGAATGATCGGCGACCGGCCCTCGGCGCGGGCCCGCTGGGCGTCGGTGACGCGGGTGTTGCCCATGGTCGTGGGCGAGCTGTAACCGGCGGCGGCGGACGGATCGGCGAAGGGCGCGGCTGCGGAGGCGCCGGCGGCCTGCGGCGGAGTGGCCTGCGGGGCGGCGCCGTACGGCGGTGCGGCGTGCGACGGAGTGGCCTGCGGCGGGGCCGCGTGCGGCGGTGTCGGGGGCTCGTACGGCTCGTACGAGGCGGCGGCTGGCGCGACCGGGGACGGCGAAGGGACCTCGGGCGGCAGCGGGTAGCCGCCCTGCGGCGGCAGGTACGCGGTGTCGGCCGCCGCGGCGTGCCGGGGCTGGGGGCGCGGCTGCGGCTGGGCGGGCGGCGGCTGCAGCGGCTGGATCTGCGGCTGGTACTGGGTGTCCCAGGTCTGGCCCTGCCAGGTCTGGGTCCCGGGGTCCTGGAACGACGGGTCCTGGAACGACGGGTCCTGGAACGACGGGTCCTGAGCCGGGTTCTGGTACGCGTGGTCCGGATACGAGGGGTCCGGGTAGGCGGGCTCCGGGTACGAGGGGGCCCGGGGCGCCGGGTCGTACGGCGCCTGTCCCTGCGGGTACCGGCCGTACTCGTCGTACGGCGGCTGCGGCTGACCGTTCGGCTGCGGCTGACCGTCGGCCCGGTGCTGGCCGTTGCCCTGCTGGTGCCCGTTCGGCTGCTGGTGCCCGCCGTACTGGCCGCCCTGGCCGGTCTGGCCGCTCTGCTCGCCGTACGGATACTGCTGATCGCTGCTCATCTTCTGCGGTTCACCCTCCTGCGAACGGCGGGAGCACCTCGACCGTGCCGCCCTCGGCAAGCCGTACGGTCTCATGCTCCCGGGACCCGACGGGGTCACCGTCGACAAGGAACGAACACCGCTGGAGTACCCGGACCAGCTCGCCCGGGTGCCGCTGCCGTGCCGTGTCGAGCGCCGTGGCCAGGTCATCGGCCAGATACGGCTCCTCCGCGACGCCTGCGGCCGCCTTCGCCGCGGCCCAGTAGCGGATCGTGCCCGCTGCCATAGCGGCTCTCCCTTCGGTCTTCCCGTTCCGTCTTCCGTCGGCGGTCCGTTGCCTCGTGTGGCCCCCCATGATGGCCGATGCGAGGCACTGCTCCCTCATTGCCGCTTCGTCACTGCTTCATCAGCCAGTCCGCGATACGGGACAGCAGCTCGTCGTCGGCGGCGTCCTCCGCGTGCCCCATCCCCGGTTCCACCCACAGCTCGGCGGGCCCGGCGGCCGCCAGCATGCGCGGATGGTCCAGCGGGAAGTAACCGTCGCGGTCGCCGTGCACGATCAGCAGCGGGGTCGGCGCGATCAGCGGCACGGACTCGACGGGGGACAGCGGCACCGGGTCCCAGTCGCGGTCGACGATGCGCGTGTGGAACCCGTAACGGCCGACGATCCGGCCGACCCGTCGTGTTACCACCCAGTGAACGCGGCGCATAGGGGCTGTACCCCGGTAGTACCAACGGGCGGGAGCGCTTACGGACGCCACGGCGTCCGTCCGCGACTCCGTGCGCCCCCTGTGCAACGCGGCGTGCCGCAGCACGACGGACCCGCCCATCGAGAAGCCGACGGTCACCACCCGCTCATGTCCGAGCGACCTGGCCCACTCCACTGCGGCGGCCAGATCGAGCACTTCACGGTCACCGACCGTGGAGCGTCCCCCGGAGCCGCCATGGCCACGGAACGAGAAGGTCACCACGGCCGCACGCTGCGCGAACGCGCGTGCGGCGCGCCGCACGGCCGGCCGCTCCAGCCACCCGGTGAAGCCGTGCGCGACGACGATCGCCGTCCCCGGCGAGGGTGCTGGATCGCCGGCTTCATCTGCCGTACACGGCTCGTACATCGCCTCGATCCGGACCCCGTCCTCGGTGCGCAGGACGGTCCGTACCGCCTCCGCCGGGTGGGAGGAAACAGATGATCTGCGGGATTGCCCCTCTGACACGGAACGCATGTGGGCTATTCTGCTTCCAAGAGGATCCGGGCAACGTAGCCCCCGGGTCCTTTTGTGTTTCCCGTCCGGTGTTACAGACAGATGAACAGACGGGAATTCGCAACACAGCTCGATACCAGCTCGACCGGAACCATCAGAACGACCGGATCCACCCGAACCACGGATCCAACAGTGCCGCATACGTCCTCGCAGGGACCGAGGAGGAACCGACGTGATGGGCAAGCGAACCACGCACGACCTATGTACGGCTTGTACGGCTCAGGCAGGTGAGCGGCGATGAGTTCACTGCTGCTCCTGACCAACGCCCTCCAGCCGTCGGCGGAGGTGCTTCCCGCCCTAGGACTGCTGCTCCACAACGTGCGGGTGGCCCCGGCGGAGGGACCCGCCCTCGTCGACACACCTGGTGCCGACGTCATCCTGATCGACGGCCGCCGCGACCTGCCGCAGGTGCGGTCGCTGTGCCAGCTGCTGCGGTCCACGGGACCCGGCTGCCCGCTGGTCCTCGTCGTGACGGAAGGCGGCCTCGCCGCCGTCACCGCCGACTGGGGCATCGACGACGTGCTGCTCGACACCGCGGGCCCCGCCGAGGTCGAGGCGCGGCTGCGGCTGGCCATGGGCCGGCAGCAGATCACCGCGGACGACTCCCCGATGGAGATCCGCAACGGCGACCTCTCGGTCGACGAGGCCACCTACAGCGCGAAGCTCAAGGGCCGGGTCCTGGACCTGACCTTCAAGGAGTTCGAGCTGCTGAAGTACCTCGCCCAGCACCCCGGCCGGGTCTTCACCCGCGCCCAGCTGCTCCAAGAGGTGTGGGGATACGACTACTTCGGCGGCACCCGCACCGTCGACGTGCACGTACGGCGGCTGCGCGCCAAGCTCGGCCCCGAGCACGAGTCCCTGATCGGGACCGTACGCAACGTGGGCTACCGCTTCGTCACGCCGGAGAAGCCCGACCAGGGCGAGGTCCCCGGCCACCAGGCCCGTACGGGATCCGCTCCGGGGTCCGCGACGGCCGCTGCGCCGGCATCGGCGGAACCCGCGGCGGAGGCGGCGGACACCCCCGCCGAGCACGCCGAGGTACGGCCTGCCGACCGGTAGTTCACCACGCGTAGACTGCCGCGCGTGGCCAAGGTGACGCGGGACGATGTGGCAAGACTGGCGGGGACTTCGACCGCTGTCGTCAGCTATGTCATCAACAACGGACCCCGGCCGGTCGCCCCGGCCACGCGCGAGCGGGTGCTCAACGCGATCAAGGAGCTGGGCTACCGCCCCGACCGGGTGGCCCAGGCCATGGCGTCGCGGCGCACCGACCTCATAGGAATGATCGTCCCCGACGCCCGGCAGCCGTTCTTCGGCGAGATGGCACATGCCGTCGAGCAAGCGGCTGCCGAGCGCGGGAAGATGGTCCTCGTCGGGAACTCCGACTACCGCGACGAGCGCGAGGTCCACTATCTGCGGGCCTTCCTCGGAATGCGGGTCTCGGGACTGATCCTGGTCAGCCAGGGCATGAGCGAGCGCGCCGCCGCCGAGATCGAGGCCTGGGACGCACGGGTCGTGCTGCTGCACGAACGCCCCGAGGCCATCGACGACGTCGCCGTCGTCACCGACGACATCGGCGGTGCGCAGCTCGCCACCCGCCATCTGCTGGAGCACGGCCACCCGTACGTCGCCTGCCTCGGCGGCATGGAGTCGACGCCGGCCGTCGGCGACCCGGTGGCCGACCACGTGGAGGGCTGGCGGCGGGCGATGCAGGAAGCCGGCCGGTCCATCGAGGGGCGGCTCTTCCAGGCGCCCTACAACCGCTACGACGCCTACCGGGTCGCGCTCGACCTGCTTGCGGGCCCGGACAGACCCCCGGCGATCTTCTGCGCGACGGACGACCAGGCGATCGGTGTGCTGCGGGCCGCGCGCGAGCTGCGTCTCGACGTACCGGAGCAGCTGGCGGTGGCCGGCTTCGACGACGTCAAGGAGGCCGGGCTCACCGACCCGCCCCTGACG
The DNA here is from genome assembly GCF_036084755.1 of Streptomyces sp. NBC_00370. Lineage (NCBI taxonomy): Bacteria > Bacillati > Actinomycetota > Actinomycetes > Kitasatosporales > Streptomycetaceae > Streptomyces > Streptomyces sp. NBC_00370. The sequence continues at coordinate 4,693,074 of NZ_CP107968.1, read as the reverse complement.
ACGATCTCCTCCGACCGACCGGCGATGGCGCGGGCCGCCGTCGACCTGGTGCTGGACGACGGGCTGCGGGTCGCGGGGTCGCGGCGCGAGCGGGTGAAGCAGTTCCCCTCGGCACTGATCGTGCGGCGCTCCTGCGGCTGCGAGTAACACCCCGCCCCTGACGCGCGGCGGCCTTCGTGTGGCGGCCTTTATTTGGCGGCCTTTATATGGGGCGAACGCGGTTCTGTCGGCCTTCTCACAGCGTACTCAGCCTGTTTTCATGTCCGGCGGCGACAGTCAGTGACATGACCAACTACTTCCGCCACAGCGGCGACGACGACAGCAGCAGCCGGCAGGAACCGCAGCACCAGGACCCGTACACCCAGCACCAGCACCAGCACACCCAGCCGTACGGGGCGGACTTCCCGCCGCCCCCGGCGTACGCGCCCACCGCACACACCGCGCACCACGGCCGCCGCGCCAAGGGCCCGGTCGGTCTCCTCGCCGCTGTCGCCATCGCGGCGGCGGTCGTCGGGGGCGGTTCGGCCGCGCTCGTGGAGCACGTCAGCGACAACGGCGGGGACGGCACCAGCAGCGCCGTCAGCGGTACAACGGTCTCGCAGAGCAGCAAGGGCACGGTCGCGGGTGTCGCCCAGGCGCTCTCCCCGACCGTCGTCGAGATCACCGCCACGTCCAGCTCCGGCACCTCGCAGGGCTCCGGCGTGATCATCACGTCCGACGGCGAGATCGTCACCAACAACCACGTGGTGGCCGGCTCCTCGCAGCTCTCCGTCAAGGCGGGCGACGGCAAGACGTACACCGCGCAGGTCGTGGGCACCGACCCCGACAAGGACCTGGCCCTGATCAAGCTCCAGGGCGCGAGCGGGCTCAAGACGGCCGGATTCGCGGACTCCAGCCAGCTCCGGGTCGGTGACCAGGTCGTGGCGATCGGCTCCCCCGAGGGCCTGACCGGCACGGTCACCACCGGTATCGTCTCGGCGCTCAACCGGGACGTCACCGTGCCCAAGGAGGACGGCCAGGACCAGTCGCAGCAGCAGGGGCAGCAGCAGGGCCAGGGCGGGGGCGACAACTGGCCGTTCCAGTTCGGCGGGCAGCAGTTCAACGGGGACACCGGCAGCTCGACGACCACGTACAAGGCGATCCAGACGGACGCGGCGATCAACCCCGGCAACTCGGGCGGCGCCCTGCTCAACATGGACGGCCAGGTCGTCGGACTGAACTCGGCGAACGCGGCGGCGCAGAGCGCCGACGGCGGCGACTCGGGGTCCGGCGGCAGCATCGGCCTGGGCTTCGCGATCCCCGCCAACACCATCAAGGCGGACCTGGCCAACCTGCGTGACGGCGGCTCGAACTGATTCCATGGTCTCCTGAAGAGAGCCCCGAGGAGGCGGACAGCCGCCGACGAAACCGAGAGAGGACGCGCCATGAGTCCCGCCGAAGGCGATCCGCAGAGAATCCTGATCGTCGACGACGAGCCCGCCGTACGCGAGGCGCTGCAGCGGAGTCTCGCCTTCGACGGCTACGGGACGGAGGTCGCGGTGGACGGGTACGACGCCCTCACCAAGGCCGAGGCGTACCAGCCGGACCTGATCGTCCTCGACATCCAGATGCCCCGGATGGACGGCCTGACCGCCGCGCGCCGGCTCAGGGCCGGCGGCTCGACCGTACCGATCCTGATGCTGACCGCGCGTGACACGGTCGGCGACCGGGTGACCGGCCTCGACGCGGGCGCCGACGACTACCTGGTCAAGCCCTTCGAACTGGACGAGCTGTTCGCCCGCATCCGGGCCCTGCTGCGGCGCAGCTCGTACTCCACCACCATCGGCGAGCAGCCGGACGACGACGTCCTGTCCTTCGCGGATCTGCGGATGGACCTGAACACCCGCGAAGTCACGCGTGGCACGCGGCGGGTGGACCTGACCCGTACCGAATTCACCCTGCTCGAAATGTTCCTGGCGCACCCCAGGCAGGTGCTGACGCGGGAGCAGATCCTCAAGTCCGTCTGGGGATTCGACTTCGAGCCCAGCTCCAACTCGCTGGACGTGTACGTGATGTATCTGCGCCGCAAGACGGAGGGCGGCGGGGAGCCGCGCCTCGTGCACACGGTGCGGGGCGTGGGGTACGCGCTGCGGGCGGACGGCGCGGCGGGCGCGGCGGGCGCGAGCGGTACCGGCCCCAGCGGTAGTGCCCCGGGCTCCGGCGGCGCGGCGGGCTCCGGCGGCGCGGCGTGAGCGGTGGTCCCCTCCGCCGGTTCCGCACGCTGCCGATCCGGTCCAGGCTCGCGCTGCTGGTCGCGGTCGCGGTGGCCATCGCGGTCGCGGCGGTGGCCGTCGGCTCCTGGCTGCTGACCCGCTCCCAGCTGTTCAACGAACTCGACACCTCGCTGAAGAACATCGGCGCTTCCGACAGCCAGGTGGTCCAGGCGCTGGAGAGCTGCCAGAGCGGCGCCAACCCCGCGGCGACGGCCCAGCGGGGATTCGCCTACACCCAGGTGATCCTGTCCAACGGCGGCCGGTGCGTCACCCCCGGCGCCCAGCCGGTCAAGGTCCAGCCGGCGGACGTCGAGGTCGCCAGGAACCTCACCCTGCACGGCGTCAGCAGCATGACGCTCCACGACAGCACGACCGACAAGGGCGAGCACGTCCGCGTCCACACCTCCGTCGTCACCGTCCGGAGCCCGAACCTGAACGGTCCCGTCGCCGTGTCCGTCTCCCGCCCCGACGGCGAGATCGAGACGTCCCTGAACCGGCTGGCACTGCTGCTCACCGCCGTGGCCGGCGTGGGCGTCATCGGCGCGGGCGCCGCCGGACTGTGGATCGCCAGGACCGGGCTGCGCCCCGTCGACCAGCTGACCCGCACGGTCGAGCACGTCGCGCGTACGGAGGACCTGACCGTACGGATCCCGGCGGAGGGCGAGGACGAGATCGCCCGGCTGTCCCGGTCGTTCAACTCCATGACCGCGGCGCTGGCCTCCTCCCGCGACCGCCAGTCCCAGCTGATCGCGGACGCCGGGCACGAGCTGCGCACCCCGCTCACCTCGCTGCGTACCAACATCGAGCTGCTGGCCCGCAGCGACGACACGGGCCGCGCGATCCCGCCCGCCGACCGCAAGGCGCTGATGACGTCCGTCAAGGCGCAGATGACGGAACTCGCCTCCCTGATCGGCGACCTCCAGGAACTGTCCCGCCCCGACGCCCCCACCCCCGGCCCCCTCCAGGTCGTCGCACTCCACGAGATCGCCGAGACGGCCCTGGAACGCGCCCGGCTGCGCGGCCCGGGCCTGACGATCGACGCCCGGCTGCACCCCTGGTTCGTACGGGCCGAACCGGCGACGCTGGAGCGCGCGGTGGTCAACATCCTCGACAACGCGGTCAAGTTCAGCCCGGAGGGCGGCACGGTCGAGGTGGCCCTGACCGAAACCGGCGACCTGACGGTCCGCGACCACGGCCCCGGCATCCCACCGGACGACCTCCCCCACGTCTTCGAACGCTTCTGGCGCTCATCCTCGGCCCGAGCCCTGCCAGGCTCAGGCCTGGGCCTGTCGATCGTGGCCCGCACGGTCCAACAGGCAGGCGGCGAGGTGACGTTGCGCCCGGCCCCGGGGGGCGGCACGGTGGCATCAATCCGCATCCCAGGAGCCCCGACCCCACCCCCGGAGACCCCGGTATGACGGACGCCGCCGCCGGTCAGCCGCCATCCTCCGCCCCGGCCGCCAGGAACAACTCGGCCCAGACCAGCTTCCCGACCCCGTCGCGGTCGGCGACGCCCCACTCGTCAGCCAACGCGGCCACGAGCGCGAGCCCCCGACCCCCCTCGGCCTCGACGCCGGCCGCCCGCTGCTCGGGCTTCTCGGACGACGCGTCGTGCACCTCGATGCGTAAGCCGCCGGGCAAGGGCTGGAACCACGTCTCGACCTCCCGCCCCGGAGACACCCGGGCGTGCCGCCCGGCGTTGGTCAACAACTCCGAGAGCACAAGCACGGCTGAGTCCTCCAGCACGCCCAACCCCCAACCGGCGAGGGCCCTGCGAAGCTCAAGCCGGGCCAGGCGGACGCACCGGGGGTGACGGGACCAGCGGAGTACGACGGCGGTGCGGGGATCCAGAGCCATCACGCCACCTCCCCACGGGGGACGGGCTGCGGAACGGTCTGAGAAAGACGGCCAATGGCTGGCGGCACGGCGAAGCTCCCACTCTCTGTGACGAATCCCTCACAGCGTGGGGCTTGCGCGACTACCGTTACCAGGGGTGATGACCTGACCGCACATCTGTCAAGTGGGAGCTGAGTTAATGGCGAGATCCGGTAAAGCACTCACGCCCCGACAGAAGTACGGAGAGGAACTGAGGCTCCGACGGCTGGCGGCGGGCATGACCCAGGAGGCCCTGGCCGAGCTGGTGGTGTGCTCTCCGACCCTGATCAGCCACATCGAAGCGGGCCGCCGACTACCGAACCCGGAGGACGCGCAGCGGATTGATCAGGCCCTGGGGACGGACGGGTTCTTCGTACGGTGGTTGAAGGACCTGGACTCGAAGTACGCCAGCCACTTCGCGGGGGTTGCGGAGTTCGAACAGCGGGCCACTGAAGTACGTCACTACGGCTCGTCGTTGATCACGGGACTGCTTCAAACAGAAGCGTACGCAAGGGAAGTGCTCGGGGCGCATCACGTGAACTGCCGCCGACAGGAGATTGACCAGCAAGTTGTCAACCGGATCGAGCGCGGTCAGCTCCTGGAAGACCCGTCGGGCCCCGTAGCGTGGATCCTGCTGGACGAAGCGGCGCTCCGCCGAGGGGTGGGCGGACCGCGCGTCATGGCCGAACAACTCCACAAGATCGCAGCCATGGCAGAGGCCAAGCGGCTGCGCCTGCATATCTTGCCGTTCGCGGCGGGAGCCCACGCATTGCTGACGGGCATGCTCTACCTGATGAGCTTCGACGACGCTCCGTCGATCGCCTACGTGGAAGGAGTTGCAACGGGGCACGTCTTCGACGACCCGGCAATGGTGAACGACTGCAAGAACGCCTTCGATCTGGCCCTGGGTGATTCGTTGTCGCACAAGGAGTCGGTGACCATGATCAAGACCGTGGCACAGGAGTACGCACATGAACAGCAATGAGCACGTGGCCTTTAACGCCGTCGCCCCGCTCGGGTGGCGCAAGTCCAGCTATAGCGGGCCGAACAACGACGACTGCCTCGAAGTGGCTGACGGCCACAACCTCGTACCGGTCCGTGACTCCAAGAGCACCCATGAACCCGCGCTTGTCTTCCAGCACGACAGCTGGTCACGGTTCGTCCAGGGGATCAAGCACGGTGAGCCGCGCGGCTGCTGACCGGTCAGGGCGCATGAACGCGAAGCTGTGTGGGCCGGGAAGTTAGCTGAACCGAGCGCCGCCCCTTGCTGTTGAGTGTCGCGGCTCCGGTCCGGGCGTCAAGGGCGCTCCTGCGTCGCGTCGGCTTCGCCGATTGCGCTTCGCTTCACCCTTGACCCCCGGCCCTCCACCGCAAGTACTTCTTTGAGGGGGGGCGGCCGGGGGGCTCCACGGAGGCGCTGGGCTCGTGGTGACGGCGGCTCGGCCGACTGCGGGTGCCACGCGTCAGCTGCTCGGGGGACTCGGATCGGCTCGGCGTCCGCCCCCGCCGGTGGGCTCAGAGGCTGTTGCCGATGAGGGCGACGGTCGGGACGGATGTGCCGAGAAGGCTGAGTGCCCAGTACTGGGCCGGCTGGAGGCGGGTGCGGCGGGCAAGGGGCAGGTTGGCCAGCCACCAGAGGAATCCGCAGATGGCGACGGGGATCCCCAGCCCGAAGAGGACGACGCCGAAGCCGTCATTCTCTTCCGGTGCGGGATCCACCCACGTCGAGCCGATGTAGTAGAGCATCCACAACGGGACGACGGCCGGGATGCCAAGAAGCAGGTTGATGCCGAGCGCCGTGTACCACTGCCTGATCATGGCTCCCCCCGCCCCCGTGATCATTTGCCGGTGACCCTATCCCGATTTCCGCGCGTAACGCCCGTCGGTCGATGGGTGAGCAGAGCGGGTGTGACTGGTGGGACGGGTGTGGGCTTGTGAGGCACCCGTCGGGCGCCTTATGCGTGGGGAGTTGCGTTAGACGCACCGCAGGGCGCATCAGTCCGGTGTGGAGGCGCAGAGGGCTGCGACGGGCCGCCGGGCATCTCACGAGCCCATCCTCGCCCCCCGGCCGGGCGGCCCACCCGCTTGATGCGCCCTACGGCGCACCTAACGCAACACGGGACGCAAAAGGCTCCCGACGAGCACCCCACAGGTCGCGTTCTCCCCCGTGAGTCACATCCGTACCACCTACCGGCCCATTGCCCCGGCCCAACTACCCCCGCCAGGGCGTCCTCCCGACCTCGCCCCACCCCCAATGACCAGCGGGGCATGAGTCTCAGCCGATACCCGGCCTGGGTGGACGCTTAGCCAGCCCGAGTCCCCCTACGCAACTGCCGCGCGGCACCCGCCAGTCGGCCAAGCACCCGCCACCACTCCCCGGCCTCCCCCGTGGAGCCCCCCCGGCCGCCCCCCAAAAAAGTGCACTTGCGGTGGAGGTTCGGGAGTCAAGGGTGACCGCAGGTCATCGGCGAAGCCGACGCGACGCAGGAGCGCCCTTGACGCCCGGACCGGAGCCGCGACACTCAAACCCCAGGGGCGGCCCCACGGGCGGCTCATCCCTCCGGCCCACACAGCTCCCGGCCCATGCGCCCTGACCCGCACACACCCACCCCCAGTGACCAGCGGGGCATGAGTCTCAGCCACTACCCGGCCGGGGTGGACGCCGAGCCGGCCCGAGTCCCCCAGGGAAGACCACCCGCGCCGCCAACAGCGAAGGGCGGCGGACACGCCCTCGTGTGTCCGCCGCCCCGTCAGTCACGTACTACCGACTGCTCGTTACTTCACCACCGTGATCCGGTCCGTCGCCGGCGGCGCCAGCGGCGCCGCCGCCGTCGAGTTGGCCGCCAGGTAGGTGTTGAACATGTCCAGGTCCGACGCGCCCACCAGCTTGTTCGCGCCCTGGCCCAGGACCGCGAAGCCGTCGCCGCCGCCCGACAGGAACTCGTTCATCGCGACGCGGTACGTCGCCGCCGGGTCGATCGGTTCGCCGTTCAGGCGGATCGAGTCGGTGACCACCCGGGCCGCGCCCGCCTTCGTCATGTCCAGCGTGTACGTGAAGTTCTTCGACACCTGGAGGATCTTCGGCGACGCCTCGTTCGCGCCGCTGACCTGCTGCTGCAGTGCCGTCACGACCTGCGCGCCCGTCAGGTCGATCGCCGTCATCATGTTGGTGAACGGCTGCACGGCGAACGCCTCGCCGTACGTGACGACCCCGTCGCCCTCGCTGCCCGACGCCGCGTACACCAGGTCGGTCCTGATACCGCCCGGGTTCATGAACGCGAACTGCGCGCCGCCCTTGTCCGGCGCCGACATGCCCGCGAGCTGCGCGTCGGCGATCACGTCACCCAGCGGCATCTCCGGGCCGCTGCGGCCGATGTCCGCCGAGATGAAGCCCTGCGGGGTGTTGGCGATCGGCGCGGCGATGGTGTTCCACCGGGCGATCAGGTCCGTCATGTCCTTGGCCTTGGGCTGGTCACGGGTGACGACGTGGTTCGCCGACGCCACGCCCGTACGGACGATGTCGTTCGTCCGGCGGTCGTACGTCAGCGTCGTGTCCGTGTACAGCCGGCCGAAGGACGAAGCGGACGTCACCATGCGCGGCTTGCCCGCCGGGTCCGGGATCGTGCAGACGTACGCCTGGTGCGTGTGGCCCGTGACCAGCGCGTCCACCTTGGGCGATATGCCCTTGGCGATGTCGACGATCGGTCCCGAGATGCCGTCGCCCGAACCCGGGCTGTCACAGTCGTAGTTGTACGACGTCGAGGCCGGCTGGCCGCCCTCGTGGATCAGCGCGACGATCGACTTGACGCCCTGCTTGTCCAGTTCCTTGGCGTACTTGTTGACGGTCTCGATCTCGTCGTGGAACTTGAGCCCCTTGACGCCCTCGGCCGTCACGATGTTCGGCGTGCCCTCCAGGGTCACCCCGATGAAGCCGATCTTGACGCCGTTCTTCTTCCAGACCGTGTACGGCTTGAGGATCGGCTTGCCGGTCTTCTCCGACGTCACGTTGGCCGCGAGGTAAGGGAAGTCGGCGCCGGGGAACTTCTTCCCCTTCTCGTAGCAGCCGGCCGTCGGGTGGCAGCCGCCGTTCTGGAGGCGGGCCAGCTCCGTCGCGCCCTCGTCGAACTCGTGGTTGCCGACGGATGTCACATCGAGGTCGATCTTGTTGAGCGCCTCGATGGTGGGCTCGTCGTGGAAGAGGCCCGACAGCAGCGGGCTCGCGCCCACCATGTCGCCGCCCGCCGCGGTGATGGAGTACGGGTGGCCCTTGCGCGCGGTGCGCAGCGAGCTGGCCAGGTACTCGACGCCACCGGCCGGGATCGCCTTCGTCGTACCGTCGGGCTGTATCTCGGTGACGCTGCCGGAGGAGCCGGCCGGCGGTTCCAGGTTGCCGTGCAGGTCGTTGAAGGACAGCATCTGGACGTCGACGGTGCGCGGCGACGGCTGGTGGTGGCCGTGACCGGAGTTGTGGCCGGAACCATGTCCCGAGCCGTGCCCGTGGCCATGTCCGTTTCCGTGGGCCTGGGCGGCCGGGGCGGCGGCGATCAGCGCGCCCACGGTGGCCAGACCGGCGACGGCGGTGAGCATCCGCCGGGCCGCACGGTTCTTCTGCGGTGTCGCTGACATCGTTCCCCTTGTGAGTTCAGCGTGAGCATGGAGAGTCGTGAGGTCGTACAGGTGGTCGTGCAGGTTCATGAAATCTTCATGAGGAATGTCAGCCGCAGCCTAGAGTCAACGCGCGTAGCGCGACAGGGGCTCCCGGGTTACGAGCTGGTTGCCATTACGACCCCGCGGCGCCTGACACACGGTCACGCGCTCCGCCAACCCGGGCACTCACCTCGCCTGCGTACCGGCACCGGCGCCGTACCCTCGTTGCATGACTGACGCAGCAACCCGCGAGCCCGGCCGGCAGATCCAGACCCTCGACGCGCTCACCTCCGAGCAGGCCGCGGCAGTGGCCGGACTGCTCGCCGAGGCCGCCGCTTCCGACGGCGTCCAGGCCGTCTCCGAACAGGGCAGGCTCCAGTTGCGCGGCGGTCACCGCGAGGGCGTACGGCACTTCCTGCTGACCGTCGGCGACGAACTCGTCGGCTACGCGCAGTTGGAGGACACCGACCCGGTCGAAGCACCCGCCGCCGAGCTGGTCGTGCATCCGGGGCGCAGGGGCCGCGGCCACGGCCGGGCGCTGGGCAACGCGCTGATGGCCGCCTCGGGCAAGCGGATGCGGGTCTGGGCGCACGGCGGCAAGTCGGCGGCCCGGCATCTCGCGCAGGTGCTCGGGCTGACGATGTTCCGCGAACTGCGGCAGCTGCGCCGCCCGTTGAGCCCGCTGGAGATCGCCGAGCCGGTATGGCCCGCAGGCGTCACCGTCCGTACGTTCGTGCCGGGGCAGGACGACGCCGCGTGGCTCGCCGTGAACGCCGCCGCCTTCGCCCACCACCCCGAGCAGGGCGGGATGACGCAGCGCGATCTCGACGACCGCAAGGCCGAGCCGTGGTTCGACCCGAAGGGCTTCTTCCTCGCCGAGCGCGCCGGCAGCGACAGCGGCACCGACGGACCCGCCGAGCTGCTCGGCTTCCACTGGACGAAGGTGCACGCCGAGGAGCAGCTCGGTGAGGTGTACGTCGTCGGCATCCGCCCCGACGCGCAGGGCGGCGGTCTCGGCAAGGCGCTCACCGCGATCGGACTGCGCCACCTGGCGGCCGAGGGGCTGCCGACCGCGATGCTCTATGTGGACGCCGACAACATCGCGGCGCTGACGGTGTACGAGCGGCTGGGCTTCAGCACGTACGAGGTCGACCTGATGTACCGCACCGAGACCTGAGCCGTCCCCGAGGCTCAAGCCCCGGCACGGGAGCGGTTGACGTCTATACGGGCCCGCACGCGACCGACCGTGACCGTATGTGACCACCCAGCCGCTCCCCGCCCGTTTTTCGGACAAGCCCCCGCACCCCCGCCCCCTGGGAGCCCCGCCCCGCTTCCCTCCACGTCATGTCCCCGTTACCAGCCATTCAGACGGCCTTGCGACGCTCGCTGAATGCAGCCCGCTGTGCCCCCCACCCCGAACGGCAGGAATCCGAACCCACTCCTTCCTGCGCTCTCCGACGCGCCTCCTGTCCCCTCAGCGCGGAAGAATAGGGACATGAGTCAGCAGCCCGCCGAGGTTCCGGTCCAGCAGCCCCAGCCGTCCGTCGGTTTCATAGCCGCGCACCGGCCCCATACCGTCGCCGCCGCCGTCTCCGATCTGGAGCCTGATCTCGACGCGGATCTCGACACGTACGAGGAGGACGGCGACCCCGACGACGCCGCGCTGCCCCGAGGGCGGTTCCTCGACCGCGAGCGCAGCTGGCTCGCCTTCAACGAGCGCGTGCTGGAGCTGGCGGAGGATCCCGCGACGCCACTCCTCGAACGGGCGAACTTCCTTGCGATTTTCGCGTCCAACCTGGACGAGTTCTTCATGGTCCGGGTGGCAGGCCTGAAACGCCGCATCGCGACCGGGGTCGCCACCCGCTCCGCCTCGGGGCTGCAGCCCCGCGAGGTGCTGGACCTGATCTGGACCCGCTCCCGCGAACTCATGGCCCGGCACGCCGCCTGCTACCAGCAGGACGTCGCCCCCGCCCTCGCCGACGAGGGCATCCACATCATCCGCTGGCCGGAACTCACCGAGAAGGAGCAGGCCCGCCTGTTCACTCTCTTCCGCCAGCAGATCTTCCCCGTCCTGACCCCGCTTGCCGTGGACCCCGCGCACCCCTTCCCGTACATCTCGGGTCTCTCGCTGAATCTCGCGGTCGTCGTGCGCAACCCCGTCAGCGGCCATCAGCACTTCGCCCGGGTCAAGGTGCCGCCGCTGCTGTCGCGGTTCCTGGAGGCGTCCCCCGCGCGGTTCGTCCCGCTGGAGGACGTGATCGCCGCGCACCTGGAGGAGCTGTTCCCCGGGATGGAGGTGCTGGCGCACCACATGTTCCGGGTCACCCGCAACGAGGACCTGGAAGTTGAGGAGGACGACGCCGAGAACCTCCTCAAGGCGCTGGAGAAGGAGCTCATGCGGCGCCGCTTCGGGCCGCCGGTGCGCCTGGAGGTCGAGGAGTCCATCGACCCGTACGTCCTCGACCTGCTCGTCCGTGAGCTGAAGGTGTCCGACGCGGAGGTGTATCCGCTGGCCGGGCTGCTGGACCTCACGGCGCTCTTCGGGATCTCCGCCCAGGACCGGCCCGAGCTGAAGTTCCCCAAGTTCATCGCGGGCACCCACCGCGATCTCGCACAGGTGGAGTCCGCCTCCGCACCGGACATATTCGCGGCTCTCCGCGAGCGCGACGTCCTGCTGCACCACCCGTACGACTCGTTCTCCACCTCCGTGCAGGCGTTCCTGGAACAGGCCGCCGCCGATCCCGACGTGCTGGCGATCAAACAGACGCTGTACCGCACCTCGGGCGACTCACCGATCGTGGACGCCCTGATCGACGCCGCCGAGTCCGGCAAGCAGGTGCTGGTCCTCGTCGAGATCAAGGCCCGCTTCGACGAGCAGGCCAACATCAAATGGGCGCGCAAGCTCGAAGAGGCCGGCTGCCATGTGGTGTACGGGCTCGTCGGGCTGAAGACGCACTGCAAGCTGTCCCTCGTGGTGCGCCAGGAGGGCGAGAACCTCCGCCGCTACAGCCATGTCGGCACGGGCAACTACCACCCCAAGACTGCCCGGCTGTACGAAGACCTCGGCCTGCTCACCGCCGACCCGCAGGTGGGCGCCGATCTCTCCGACCTGTTCAACCGGCTCTCCGGCTACTCGCGCCGGGAGACCTACCGCCGGCTGCTGGTCGCACCGAAGTCCCTGCGTGACGGGCTGATCACCCGGATCAACAAGGAAGCGGCCCACCACCGCTCGGGACGCCCCGCCTATGTGCGGATCAAGGTCAACTCGATGGTCGACGAGGCCATCATCGACGCCTGTTACCGGGCGTCGCAGGCGGGTGTGCCCGTCGACATCTGGGTGCGTGGCATCTGTGCCGTACGGCCGGGCGTCGCGGGCCTGTCCGAGAACGTACGCGTGCGCTCGATACTCGGCCGCTTCCTCGAACACTCCCGGGTCTTCGCCTTCGGCAACGGCGGCGAGCCCGAGGTCTGGCTGGGCAGCGCCGACATGATGCACCGCAACCTCGACCGCCGTATCGAAGCGCTGGTACGGGTCATCGACCCGGCCCACCGCGCGGCACTGACCCGGCTGCTGGAGACCGGAATGTCCGACACCACCTCCTCCTGGCACCTCGGCGCTGACGGCAACTGGACCCGGCATGCCACGGACCCGGAAGGCCAGCCGTTGCGGCACGTACAGGAAATGCTCATAGACGCCCGGAGGCGCCGGCGTGCAGCACCATGACACGGACACCGACCGGCTGACGGCGGGCGAGGTCCTGGCCGGCTATCTGCACGCCCGGGCCGCCGACTTCCTGCGCAGCCTCCGGCTGTACAGCGAGAGCGGTTCGGACACGGCAGCCGCCGACCAGGCGGCGCGCGCGCTGCGCTCGTCGGCCCGGCGGATCGGGGGGAGTCTGCACACGTACCGTGCGCTGCTCGACCCGGCCTGGGCCGACCAGCTCCGCAAGGAGCTGGGCTGGCTGTCCGGCACCCTCGCCCAGGAACACGCGTGCACGGCCCGGCTGCACCGGCTGGTCGGCGCGCTGGCCCGGCTGTCGGGAGCGGGCGCGGTGGCGGGCGCCGAGTCCGTACCGGTCGCGGTGTCCGTGCCCGCGACGCGGACGGAAGGCGCGAACGGCGCCGGGCCCGCGCTGCCCGGCGGTACACCGACGGTGGCCCCCACGGCCCCCACCGCTCCTGCCGTCACGAGCACGCTGACCGTCGGGGCCTCGCGCGCGGGCGCCCTGCTGGAGCGCCAGCTGACCCTCGCCCGGACACGCTCGCACTCGGCCGCGCTCCAGGCGCTCGGCTCGTCACGGTTCCACGCGGTCGCCGACGCCGTCGCCGTACTGGCCTCCGAGGTACCGCTGGCGCCGGCGGCGGCTGCCGCTGCCGAGGTCGTACTCGCGACGCCGCTCACCACCACCGAACGGCAGCTCCTCGAAGCGGTGTCCGCGCTGCCGCTCGCGGTCGCCGCGCATCCGTACAACGCCGAGGCGCTGGTGCACGGGCTGGCCACGGCTGCGGACGGCGAGGCGCAGGACGCGCCCTGGCACCAGGTACGGCAGCTGCTGCGGCTGCACAGGTACGCGCAGGAGGTGTGGTGCGTCGGCGGGGCGCCCGACCCGCTGCTCGCCGGCGCCGGGCAGGCGCTGGACCGGCACAGGGACGCGGCGGAGGCGGCGGCAGCGGCGGCGAACGCGGCCCGCACGCCCCGGATCGCGCCGGCCACGGCGTACGCCCTCGGGGTGCTTCACGCGGATCAGCGGCTGGAGGTGGAGGCGGCCAGGTTCGCCTTCCAGCAGGTGTGGCAGGAGGCGGCGGTGGCCGCGTCCTGACCGGGTAAGCGCTCGAAGCGGTGGGTTCGGTACGACGGGACAGACGGGACGACGGGGCAGACGGGAGTCCGGACATGTCGGTGAACAGCACAAACGGTACGGGCGGCACGGGCGACACGAACGGCACAGGCAGCACGGGCAGCACGGGCGACGGCGCGAACACGGTGCTCGCCGCGGGCTGCGTGCTGTGGCGTCGCGCCCCCTACGGCAACGCCGGCCTCGAACTGTGTCTGGTGCACCGCCCCAAGTACGACGACTGGTCCCACCCCAAGGGCAAGCTGCACCGCGGCGAGGACCCGCTGGCCGCCGCGCTGCGCGAGGTCTTGGAGGAGACGGGCCACCACTGTGTGCCGGGCGCACGCCTGGGTACGGTCCGCTATCCCGTGCAGGGCCGGCCCAAGCAGGTCGACTACTGGGCGGCCGAGGCGTCCGGCGGCGCGTTCCGGGCGAACGACGAGGTCGACCGCGTCCTGTGGCTGTCCCCCGCCGCGGCGCGTGAGCGGCTCACCCAGCCCCGCGACCGGCTCCTGGTCGACGCCCTGCTGAACGCCCTGCACACCGCCTGACCGTTCCTGCCCCAGCCCCGCCCCCGCCCCGCGCCCCTTCCACCCACGCCCTGCCCCCGGGGTCCGGCCCGACGGCGTGTCCATCCACCGCCCCGGCCGGGCCTCCGTAGCGTCCTCATCTGCCGCTGGAACCGATTCCTCCGCCCGCGTACGCCCTCCCGCACAGAGCCGCACCAGGCCGTCCATCACGGTTCACCTTCCGTTCACTCGCTCCCGTCGGCGGCTTCACCTGATCTGCCTAATTTCGGACGTACACGGTGACGGGCACAGCGCCGCACCGACCACCCCGACGCACGCCGCCGTAGAAATACGACTACCGGCGGCTCTTGGAAGGAATCACCCGAAGTGAAGCTTTTGCGCAAGAACGGGCTGCGCGCCACCGCGCTCGGTGCCCTCGCCGTCTCCGGCGCCCTGGTTCTCACGGCGTGCGGATCGGACGACAACAGCGACGACACGGGCAGCGGAAGCACGTCGGCGGCCGCGAGCGCCCCGGCGGCCAACGCCGCGTGCGACGGCGCCAAGGGTCAGCTGCGCGCCTCCGGTTCCAGCGCGCAGGCCAACGCCCAGAACGTGTGGGCCAAGGGCTACATGGCCGCTTGCCCCGGCGTCGAGATCAACTACAAGGCTTCCTCCTCCGGTGAGGGCATCACCGCCTTCAACCAGGGTTCGGTCGGCTTCGCCGGTTCCGACTCCCCGCTGAAGCCCGAAGAGGTCGCGGACTCCAAGAAGGTCTGCTCCGGCGGCCAGGGCATCGACCTCCCGATGGTCGGCGGCCCGATCGCGATCGGTTACCACCTGGAGGGCGTGGACAACCTCACGCTCGACGCCCCGACCCTCGCCAAGATCTTCGCCACGAAGATCAAGAAGTGGGACGACCCGGCGATCAAGGCGCTGAACCCCGACGCGAAGCTGCCCGGCAAGGCGATCCAGCCCTTCCACCGCTCCGAGGACTCCGGCACCACGGACAACCTGGGCAAGTACCTGACCGCCGCCGCGCCGAAGGACTGGACGTTCGAGGGCGGCAAGTCGTGGCCCGCCCCCGGTGGCCAGGCCGCTTCCGGCTCCGCCGGTGTCGCCACGCAGGTCAAGCAGGTCGACGGCTCGATCGGTTACTTCGAGCTCTCCTACGCCACCTCGCAGCAGATCTCCACGGTCGACATCGACACGGGTGCCGCCACTCCGGCGAAGGCCACCACGGACAACGCGTCCAAGGCCATCGGCGCCGCGAAGGTCGTCGGCACGGGCAGCGACCTGTCGCTCCAGCTCGACTACACCACCAAGGCCGACGGTGCCTACCCGATCGTCCTGGTGACGTACGAGATCGTCTGCGACAAGGGCAACAAGGCCGACACCCTCGGCACGGTCAAGTCGTACCTGAACTACACGGCCGGCGACGAGGGCCAGAAGCAGCTCGCAGCCGCGGGCTACGCCCCGATCCCCACGGAGATCAACGCGAAGGTCCGTACGGCCATCGCCGCACTCTCCTAGGAAGTGTCCGCGAAGTATCGTCGTCCGCCCTTTGGGCGAGCCAGACGAGACTTCGCGGACACGACCTAGTCCCACCGACAGTCCGTACGAGCCGGCCCGTCCTGCTCAGCTGAAAGTTGACGGCGGCCGGCCCGGCACTCCTGCCGGGACCGGCCGTCCGTCGTCCACTCATCCGGTGCACCGCCGCCAGGGGAGCCGAAGCTCCCCCACACAGACCGGAAAGACCATGGCTACCACCACACCGATAGACACGCCTCCACCGGCGCCGCCCGTCAACCGCCCGTCGGACACCTCGACCGGCCGCATGGGCGACAAAGTCTTCTCGGGCCTCTCCAGAGGCTCGGGCATCCTGCTGCTCGTCGTCATGGCGTCGATCGCCGGCTTCCTGACGTACCGGGCGGCCATCGCCATCTCGGGCGACCACGCGAACTTCCTCACCACCTTCGAATGGAACACCGGGCTCACCCCGCCCGTGTTCGGCATCGCCGTGCTGCTGGTCGGCACGATCGTCAGCTCGATCGTCGCGATGATCATCGCGGTGCCGATCGCCGTCGGCATCGCCCTCTTCATCTCGCACTACGCGCCCCGCAGGCTCGCGACGCCGATCGCCTACGTGGTGGACCTGCTCGCAGCGGTTCCCAGCATCATCTACGGCATCTGGGGCGCGATCGTCCTCGTGCCCTACCTCGAGGGCCTGAACCTCTGGCTCGACCACTACTTCGCCTGGACGTACATCTTCGACCAGACGCAGCCCGGCGTCGCCAGGAACATGTTCACCGTCGGCATCCTGCTGGCGATCATGATCCTGCCGATCGTCACCAGCGTCAGCCGTGAGGTCTTCCTCCAGGTGCCGCGGATGAACGAGGAGGCGGCCCTCGCGCTCGGCGCGACCCGCTGGGAAGTCATCCGGCTCTCCGTGCTCCCCTTCGGCCGCTCCGGCATCATCTCCGCCTCGATGCTGGGCCTCGGCCGCGCGCTCGGCGAGACGATGGCCGTCGCGACGGTCCTGTCGCCCAGCTATCTGATGTCGCTCCATCTGCTCGACCCGGGCGGCGGTACGTTCGCCCAGAACATCGCGGCGAAGTTCGACGAGGCCAACGAGTTCGGGCGGGACGCCCTGATCGCTTCCGGTCTGGTCCTCTTCGTCCTCACTCTGCTGGTGAACGGCGGCGCCCGGCTGATCATCGCCCGCCGCAAGGAGTACTCGGGGGCCAACGCATGAGCCACGCAGCCGTACAGGACAAGCCCGCTCCCGTTCCGCCGCCGGACAACGGCGAGAACAGCCTGAGCGAGCGCCGACTGCCGCGCTGGGCAGGGGCCGGCTTCGCCGCCGCCGGGATCGTCGTCGGCGTGGCCGTCGGCGCGGGCGCCGGGCTGGACAGCAAGGTCCAGTGGGGCCTGATCGCCGTCATCGCCTTCGTCGTCATCTCGTACGTCGTCACGAGCACGGTCGAGAACAAGCGCCAGGCCAAGGACCGGCTCGCCACCAGCATCGTCTGGGTGTGCTTCATCCTCGCCGTGATCCCGCTGTTCTCGCTGCTCTACACGACCATCAAGCGCGGCGTGAAGGTCCTCGACGGGAACTTCCTGACCCACTCGATGGGCGGGGTCATCAACACCGAGGCGGGCGGCGGCGTCTACCACGCCATCATCGGCACGCTGGAGCAGGTCGGCATCGCCACGGTGATCGCCGTACCGATCGGGCTGCTGACCGCGGTCTACCTGGTCGAGTACGGCAAGGGCGCGCTGGCCAAGGCCGTGACGTTCTTCGTGGACGTCATGACGGGTATCCCGTCGATCGTCGCCGGTCTGTTCATCCTGTCGATCGTCCTGATCATCAAGGCCGGTCCTTCCGGCCTCGAAGGCTCGCTCGCGCTGACGATCCTGATGATCCCCGTGGTGGTCCGCTCCACCGAGGAGATGCTGAAGCTCGTACCGAACGAGCTGCGTGAGGCGGCGCTCGCCCTGGGTGTGCCGAAGTGGCGCATGATCCTCAAGGTGGTCCTGCCGACCGCGATCGGCGGTATCACCACCGGTGTCATGCTGGCCGTCGCGCGTATCGCGGGTGAGACGGCACCGATCATCCTGCTCGTGTTCGGCAGCCAGTTCATCAACACGAACCCCTTCGACGGAGCCCAGTCGTCGCTGCCGTTCTACATCTACGAGCAGTACCGGTACGGCAACCCGGCCAGCTACGACCGTGCCTGGGGCGCGGCGCTGGTGCTGATCGCCTTCGTCATGATCCTGAACCTCGTCGCCCGCGGCATCGCCCGCTGGAAGGCCCCGAAGACCGGCCGCTGAGGCCACGGAAAGAAGTGATTGACATGGCCAAGCGAATCGACGTCAGCGGACTCTCCGCCTACTACGGCAGCCACCGGGCGATCGACGACATCTCGATGACCGTGGAGCCCCGCTCGGTGACGGCCTTCATCGGCCCGTCCGGCTGCGGCAAGTCCACGTTCCTGCGCACGCTCAACCGGATGCACGAGGTCACGCCCGGCGGGCGGGTCGAGGGCAAGGTGCTGCTGGACGACGAGAACCTGTACGCCTCGACCGTCGACCCGGTCGCCGTGCGCCGTACGGTCGGCATGGTCTTCCAGCGCCCGAACCCGTTCCCGACGATGTCGATCTTCGACAACGTCGCCGCGGGCCTGCGGCTCAACGGCCGGTACGGCAAGCAGGAGCTCTCGAACATCGTCGAGAAGTCCCTGAAGAGCGCCAACCTCTGGAACGAGGTCAAGGACCGGCTGAACAAGCCGGGTTCCGGCCTCTCCGGCGGTCAGCAGCAGCGCCTGTGCATCGCCCGCGCCATCGCGGTCGAGCCGGACGTGCTGCTGATGGACGAGCCGTGCTCCGCGCTCGACCCGATCTCGACGCTCGCGATCGAGGACCTGATCGGCGAGTTGAAGGAGCGCTTCACGATCGTCATCGTGACGCACAACATGCAGCAGGCGGCCCGTGTCTCGGACCGCACGGCCTTCTTCAACCTCTCGGCGGTCGGCCAGCCCGGCAAGCTCATCGAGATAGACGAAACGGAACGGATATTCTCCAACCCGTCCGTCGCGGCCACCGAGGACTACATCTCCGGCCGTTTCGGATAGTCCGTACGAATCCGACCGGTCGACAAGCCGTCCTGCGGTGCTGCATGGCGGTGCCACCGCACGACGAAAGGGCCCGCCCCCTCTCCCAGGGGGCGGGCCCACATACGTTCCGGTCCGCCCAGGCGCGTTCCGGTCCGCCCAGGCGGACGGTTCCCGGTCAGCCGAAGGCGAGGTTCACGATCCAGAAGCTGACCGCCGCGACCAGGGCGGCCGCCGGCATCGTGATGAACCAGCCGAGGATGATGTTCTTGGCGACGCCCCAGCGCACGGCGTTCACCCGCTTCGTCGCCCCGACACCCATGATCGCCGAGGTGATCACATGGGTCGTGGAGACCGGCGCCTGGAAGATGTAGGACGTCGAGTACAGGATCGCGGCGCCCGTCGTCTCGGCGGCGAACCCCTGCGGCGGGTCCAGCTCGATGATCTTGCGGCCGAGCGTCCGCATGATGCGCCAGCCGCCCGCGTACGTACCGAGCGACAGCATCAGCGCACAGACGATCTTGACCCAGACCGGGATCGGGTCGCTGAAGTTCTCCGAGCCGGAGATGACCAGGGCCATCATCACGACACCCATCGTCTTCTGGGCGTCCTGCAGACCGTGGCCGAGCGCCATGGCGGCGGCCGAGACCGTCTGGGCTATCCGGAAGCCGCGCTTCGTCTTGTGCGGGTTCGACCTGCGGAACAGCCACATGATCGCGACCATGATCAAATAGCCGACGACGAGACCGACGATCGGCGAAAGGAACATGGGGACGACGACCTTCTCGACGACCCCGGACCAGATGACATCACTGCCACCGGCCAGCGCGGCGCCCACCAGGCCGCCGAACAGCGCGTGCGAGGACGAGGACGGCAGGCCGAAGTACCAGGTCCCGAGGTTCCAGACGACCGCGCCGACCAGCGCGGCGAAGAGGATGCCCATCCCCTTGTCGCCGGAGGGCGTGTCGATCAGCCCCTCGCTGACGGTCTTGGCGACTCCCTGCCCCAGGAACGCGCCCGCGAGATTCATCACGGCGGCCATGGCCAGAGCGGCACGAGGAGTCAGCGCCCGGGTGGACACCGAGGTCGCGATCGCGTTCGCCGAGTCGTGGAAGCCATTGGTGTAGGTGAAACCGAGCGCGACACCGATGGTCACGATCAGAGCGAAGGTGTCCACGTGGGTCAGGACTCCTTGACCGTGATCGTCTCCACCGTGTTCGCGACGTGCTCGAACGCGTCGGCGGCCTCTTCAAGCACATCGACGATCTGCTTGAGCTTGAGCACCTCCATCGCGTCGTACTTGCCGTTGAAGAGATGGGCCAGCAGCTTGCGGTGGATCTGGTCGGCCTGGTTCTCCAGGCGGTTGACCTCGATCCAGTACTCGGTGAGGTTGTTCATCGTGCGCAGATGCGGCATGGCCTCGGCGGTGAGATCCGCCGCCCTGGCCAGCACCTCGATCTGCTGCTCGACGCCCTTCGGCAGCTCTTCGACGTTGTAGAGGACGACGAGGTCGACGGCCTCCTCCATGAAGTCCATGATGTCGTCGAGCTGCGATGCCAGGTTGTAGATGTCCTCGCGGTCGAACGGCGTGATGAAGGAGGAGTTGAGCTGATGGAAGATCGCGTGGGTGGCGTCGTCCCCCGCGTGCTCCGCCGCCCTCATCCGCTCCGCGATCTCGGCTCTGGCGGAAGAATCCGCCCCGAGCAGTTCCATGAGGAGCTTGGAGCCCGTGACGATGTTGTCCGCGGAGGCGGAAAACATGTCGTAGAAGCTCGTCTCCCTTGGGGTCAGACGAAATCGCACCTGGGGTCCTCGGGTTACATGGAATTCGGTCAGGCTGATGCTAGATGAGTGCGCCCCCAGTGTCGCTCATCAGGCAACACCATCCGAACAGGCCCCCTGCCGCAAGGCTCCCAGCGGGGTATCATATACCTACCTGGGGTATATACCCCCGTTTCGGACACCGCAAGATCTCAGCCACCCACCCCACAGGAGGACGCGATGACGACCACCGAAGCGGCCGGCTCGACCGCCAGCGAAGCGCCCTCCACGACGGAGGGTGAGACCGGTCACGCGGTGCACGGATACCACAAGCAGAAGGACGAGCACCTCAAGCGGCTGCGCCGGATCGAGGGCCAGATCCGCGGTCTGCAGCGGCTCGTGGACGAGGACGTCTACTGCATCGACATACTCACCCAGGTCTCGGCCTCGACCAAGGCCCTGCAGTCCTTCGCGCTCCAGCTCCTGGAGGAGCACCTGCGGCACTGCGTCGCCGACGCGGCCGTACGGGGCGGCGAGGAGATCGACGCGAAGGTCGAGGAAGCGACGAAGGCGATCGCCCGGCTGCTGCGCACCTGAGAGCGCCGGCCGCGGGGGCGCAGCGAGCTGCACCCCCGCGTCGGGCGGTCACTGACCACTCGGGTCACTCGGATTACTCGCGGCCACTCTCGGCCGCGACGTTCAGCACCTCGTCGATACGGTCAGGGCTGAGCCGGTCCTCGTCCGCGGCGGACGCCGCGATCATCAACTCTCCGCACAACTCGATCTCGGCGAGGGCCACGTGGTCCTGGACGGTCGCGGTAGGCAACGGAGCCACGTGCAATCACCTCTTCCTGCCGGTGTCTTCCTGCCGGTGTCGGCTTCCTAGCGTAGGGAGCACGACACTCCCCGCGCATGGCACGTCCGGACCATTTCCGCCACGATCTTGGAGGATTTCCGGTCACCGAGAGGCCCTGATACCCCGATTACCCGCCCTTTGCCACTATTTGCCGCCGCTTGGCAGCGCTTGCCGGTGAGTGCCCCGCTACTTGACCGGTACGTAGCGCTACTTGACCTTCCCGGCGAAGATGTCGGCGCCGGGCGGCAGGGTCACCGTCACCGGGGTCCCGAAGCCGAAGAGGAGCGTCGTCGACGAGACCGCCACCGTCTTCCCCGCGTTGACATAGCTGAAGCGGTGTCTCACCTTGCGCAGCCGTCCCGCCTCGTCGAGATACGCGTCGAACGGGACGACGTCCTTGGCGAACCCTTTCGCCGCGGCCGTCAGCGCCGCCCGCGTCCCCGCCGACGCCACCTTCGCCGCCTGCCCGATCTCCGTCACGCCCCGGTAGTGCCACACCAGCGTCCCGGCCAGATCCTGCTCGGCGACGAATCTCACATCACGGGCGGTACGCAGCAGTTCGGCGGCGGCGAGCGGATCGGTCACCCCGCCGGTGACCAGATTCCCGTCGGCGAGCGCGGTCGAATCCACCCTGACCCACTTGTCGGCGGGCACCCCCGCGCCGCGGTTCTTCATGTAGAGCACGCCGGGCGACAGCAGTTCGGTGATCGGCCGGTGCTCGCTCGCGCCCGCCGGGTCCTTGGGCAGCGTCACGGTGAGCCGGCCACGCCGGCGGCCGAAGTCGTACCCGCCCTCGCCCCTGATGGTCACCCGGGTGCCGCCGGCCGCCATCTCCATCGACGTACGGGCCTTGGCACTCCCCGAGGCGAGCAGCACGTCGGCCGCCTTGCGCACCGCCCCCGGGTCGGCGCCCGGACGGTCGTCGGCCGCCGCGCCCGCGCCCTGCGTGCACCCGCCGGTCGTCGCGACGACCCCGGCCATGGTCACCGCCGCCAGGGCCACACCCCTGTGTCCGTGCTGCCGCACCGCCATCGCCTGCCAACCCCCAACGCCTTACCGCTGCTTGTCCGAAACGCCACCCGTTCCGGATAACGACGCCCGGCG
Organism: Streptomyces sp. NBC_00370; assembly: GCF_036084755.1. NCBI lineage: Bacteria > Bacillati > Actinomycetota > Actinomycetes > Kitasatosporales > Streptomycetaceae > Streptomyces > Streptomyces sp. NBC_00370. Next base: position 4,670,625 of record NZ_CP107968.1, on the reverse strand, counting down.
TCGCCCGTCACGCCGGACCACCCGGCGAGGGGACCCCGGTACGGTGGAGACGTGTGCGAGCAAGGCATCTCCGAAGCCCAGACCGCGTCCCCCCACACCACATCGACCGTCGAGCGCGGTTCCTTCTGCACCGCCCGCTGCGTCTGCGGCTGGGCGGGGCCCGCCCGAAGATCACGGGACCTCGCGCGCAGGGACGCGCAGGCCCACGCCGAAGCACAGCCGCAGGTCACCTAGGGCCTGTCTGACACATCCCGCCTGGCTTGCGACGCCTGGCACGCACGCTCGCCGCGTTGTCGGGCTCGTTCACGTATATCCAGTACGAGAACGGCCCTCCGCCTTGCGATCGCACGCACCAGACGCCGCAAGCCCCGCCCCGAGGGCGGACGGCGCTCTGTGTCAGACAGGCCCTAGGACTGAGACGGCGAAGCCGGGACACCCGCAAGAGTGCGTGACGCGCGCAGGACCCGCGCGCCGCGCACTCCTTGCCCGCCTGTCACGCTCCTTTGTCACCTCTTCACCTTGTCCACGGAACCCGGCGGCTCCCGGGGATCGTCCCGTTCCGGGGAGGCCCACCCAGGTCTCCCGGTTCACCGGTTCGCCGCCCCCTCGGAAGGCCGTCCCATGGTTCGTACCGTCCAACGCCGCACGCTGCTCGGCGCGGCGGCGGCGCTCGCCGCCACCGGCGCACTGAGCGCCTGCTCCCCCGACGACGCGACTGCCGGGAAGGGCGGTGACTCCCCGGGCAACTCCCCGTCGGGCGGCACCGGGCCGGCCGGTGGCGCCGCGTCGGCGAGCGCGTCACCGGGCGCGCCGAGCTGGGGCGCGCTGGCGAAGGGGCTGGACGGCGAACTCGTACGCCCCGGGGACGCCGACTACGCCACGGCGCGCCAGCTCTACAACACGCGCTTCGACAACCTGAAGCCCGCAGCCGTCGCGTATGTCACCGGCGAGGGCGACATCAAGGAGTGCCTGGCCTTCGCCCGTACGCACCGCACGCCGGTCTCCATACGCGGCGGCGGCCACTCGTACGCGGGCTGGTCGAGCGGCAACGGCCGGCTCGTGATCGACATATCGAAGCTCAACTCGCTCGACGGGGCCGCCGACGGCAGGGTCGGCGCAGGCGCCAAGCTCTCCGACGTCTACCGGGCCATGGCCGACCACGGCCGTACGATCCCGGCGGGCTCCTGCCCCACCGTGGGCGTCGCGGGTCTGACCCTCGGCGGCGGCCACGGCGTCGCCGCCCGCGCCTACGGGCTCACCTGCGACAACCTGACCTCCGCGACCCTCATCACGGCGGACGGCCGGCGGCTGACCGCCGACGCGGACGAGAACAAGGACCTCTTCTGGGCGCTGCGCGGCGCGGGCAACGGCAACTTCGGGGTCGTCACCGAGCTGCGCTTCGACACCCATCCCGCCCCCGAAGGCATCGCGGGATTCATGAACTGGCCCTGGTCGAAGGCCGACACCCTGCTCGCGGCCTGGCAGGAGTGGGGCCCCGAGCAGCCGGACGAGATCTGGTCGTCCCTGCACCTCGACGCGGGCCCCGGCGGCGTCACCCCCACCCTGTCCCTCTCGGTCTTCTCGCTCGGCGACGAGGCAGGGCTGCACAAGGCGGTCGACCGCCTCGCCGACGGCCCCGGCGGTCCGGGGCCCGCGAGTTCCGTCTCGATCAAGCCGCGCGGGTACGAGGACGCGATGCAGGTGTATGCCGGCTGCTCGGGCCTCACCGCCGAACAGTGCAAGCTCCCCGGCGGCACTCCGGGCCGCAGCAGGCAGGGCGGGCTGCACCGCGAGACGTACGCCGCCGCTTCGGATTTCTACGACCGCTCGCTGTCACCGGCCGGCCGGCAGGCCCTCATATCCGCTGTGGAGGACTTCACCAAGATCCCGACGAGCCAGGGCGGCGGCAGCGGCTCGGTCGCCCTGACGGCGCTCGGCGGCGCGGTCAACCGCGTCGACCCGTCCGCCACGGCCTTCGTCCACCGGCGTTCGCGGATGCTGACGCAGTACATCGGCTCCTGGCAGCAGGGCACCTCGGGCTCGGCCCAGCAGGCGTGGCTCAAGAGCGCGCACGGCGCGATGCGCCGCTACGCGTCGGGCGCCGCGTACCAGAACTACATCGACCCGACGCTGAAGGACTGGCGCAACGCGTACTACGGCTCGGCGGCGGGGCGGCTGGCGACGCTGAAGAAGCAGTACGACCCGGACAGGCTGTTCGACTTCCCGCAGGCACTGTGACGGCGGTCGCCGCGGACGCGGGCGCCGCAGCGGTGCGGACCCGGCCGCTCCGGTAGCCCGTACGGCCCACCGAAGTGGCCGGAAGGACCGGCTGCCGGTGGCCTGTATCCATGCACCGTTACGGACCCCGGTCAGCCGCAGCCGTCGTGACCACCGCTCTGCTGCTCGCCCTCGGTCTCGCGACCGGTACGGCGGCCACGGCCGTCGACCGGCCGACGAAGCCGCGCGAGCTGACGCTCATCAACACCGCGAGCGGCGCGGCCCTGGCGGACGAGAAGGGCAACCCGCTGTATCTGCGGAAGGCCGACAAACCTGACGTCTCCGGCTGTACGGGTACGTGCGCGAAGACCTGGCCGGCCGCTGTCGGCTTCCCGACGAAGGCGCGCGGGGTGACGGGCGACACGGGACAGACGAAGCGGCTCGTGCCGGGCACGCGGCTGCCGCAGGTGATCTACGACCAGCACCCGCTGTACTACTACCGGAACGACGAGCCGAAGCACCCGCAGGGCCAGCACGTGGCGGGCTTCAGCCTGATCGCCCCGGACGGCTCCCCGCTCCCTGCGGCCGAGCCGGGGACCGGGGAGACGATCTCGTCGACGTCGCGGCCGGAGTCGGAGGTGACGGGGAAGGCGACGGGACGGGCGACGGCCTCGGCATCCCGCCGCCCGGCGGCGACTACCCGGCCGACTTCCCACCCGACGGCGACTCCGCGGCCGACCGCGACACCCCGGCCGACCGCGACGTCCTCCCGGACCCCGTCCGCCACCCGATCCACCACGTCGTCGTCGGGGATCGCATCCGGGGTCGCGACGGGGATCGCTTCCGGGGTCGCATCCGGCGTGGCGTCCCCGACGGGGTCCGCGTCCGCTGTGGTGGGGGCGGTCCAGGTAACGCCGTCCGGCGCCGCGCGCGGCGGCGCGGACCATCCGGCGGAGGTGGCGGACGCCTCGGGCCCGACGGGTCCCGCCGAGCTGTCCCTCGCGATCGGCGCCACAGCGGCGGCCGGGGCGGGTGCGCTGCTCGTCATCCGCCGGCTCCAGCGCCGAGCCGCGGGCGGGGACCACTGACCGTGAGGGCGACGGCGCCCGCGGACACCGCGATAAAGGTGCTGCTGGCCGTCGCCGGTCTGTGCGCGGTGGGCGCCGTACTGCTCCAGCTGTTCGTGCCGCGCCCGGCGCCGCCGCAGGCGCCGGTGCAGCCGGCGGCCGAACCACGGCAGATCCGGGTGACGGACGCGCACTCGGTGCCGGTGAAGCTGCACATCCCGTCGCTCGGCGTCGACGCGGACATCCTGCCGCTGGGGCTCGACGCGACGGGCGCGCTGGAGGTGCCGGGGTTCCGTAACCCGATGCGGGTCGGCTGGTACGCCCTGGGCCCGCGCCCCGGCCAGCGGGGGCCCGCCGTGCTGGTCGGCCACCGGGACGCCCCCGCCAACGAGTACGAGCACGGCAAGCGCATCGGCGGCAACCACCTCAGGAAGGGCGTCTTCGCCAAGATCGGCCGGTTGCACGACGGCGCCCGGATCGAGGCGGAGCTGGGCGACGGCAGGCGGCTGCCGTTCCGGGTGACGTCCGTCGAGACGTACCGGACACGACGATTCCCGACGGCCCGGGTGTACGGCCCGGTGGATCAGCCGCAGCTGCGGCTGATCACCTGCGGCGGAGTGATCGACGCGCAGGGCCACTGGGACTCGAACGTGGTGGTCAGCGCCGTACAGGTCGCGGCGCCGACCGGGTAACGCACCCTCAGGCGGCGAGGTTGTTGTCGTCGGGCCGGGGCTCGGGGATGTCCAGCGCGCGCGTACCGCCGGCGCTGAGCGCCGCAGCGTCCGCCGCGCGGGCGGAGCGGGAGCGTACGAACCAGCCCGCGAGGGCCGACCGGGAGACCGCCGACATCAGCGGCGTGAGCAGGGCGAGCGCGACGGGCGTGAGCAGCAGCGTGACAGCCGTGCCGAGGGCGAATCCGCCGATCACGTCCGTCGGGTAGTGCACCCCCATGTAGACGCGGCAGAACCCTTCGAGCAGCGCGAGGCCGATCGCGACGAGCCCGAACTTGCGGTGGACGATGAAGATCCCGACGCCGAGCGCCATCGCCATCGTTGCGTGGTCGCTGACGAACGAGAAGTCGTCCTTGCCCGCCACGAGCACGTCCAGGCCCTTGTGGTCGACGAACGGCCGGTTGCGGCCGACGAAGTCCCGGATGGGGATGTTGATGAGCAGGGCGACACCGGCGGCGAGCGGCGCCCAGACGAGCCCGGCGACGCCCGAGACCGAGTCCCCGGCCGTCCCGCGCCGGCGCACACTCCACCAGCTCCACAGGACGACGAGCACGAGCCCGAGGAGAATGCCGTATTCGCCGACGAATTCCATGACGCGGTCGAACCACGAAGGGGCGTCCTTCGCGAGTCCGTTGATGTCGTAAAGCAGACTGACGTCGGGGTTCGACCCATCCAGTACGAGTCCAGCCATCTGCTGCGGCCCCTTGCCTTGTTGCCCGCTGCGACCGCACTTCCTCGTGCGTCGCTTCTACCAACCCCCGTGGTCAGTACGAGACGTGCTGCGTGATCAGTACCGCAGTCACAGTCCAGGGAACGGCCCACTCACCGACTACGTTCCGCACTCCACCGAAAGATCACCATCACGTTATCGAAGAGTGACACGTCGTCGCAGTTCAGCGCCCGCGTCCGACGGACAGTTCCAGCCATCGGACCGGGCCGGCGCGGTCCGGGCGGCGACCGCCGTCAGGCCGCTGACCGGCTCTTCGGCAGGTGGGTGGGCAGCGATTTCGCGCCGTCGTCGGTAACTCGCGTCGCGCCGAAATAATCCGGGGAGTCGATCTTGTCGAACCTGATCACCGCGCCGGTGTAAGGAGCGTCGATCATGTATCCGCCGCCGACGTACATGCCGACGTGGTGAATGGCCCGGGAATTGTTGAGATCGTCCGAGAAGAAGACGAGATCACCGGGCAACAGCTCATTACGTGCGGGATGCTCACCGGCGTTGTACTGATCGTTCGCGACGCGCGGCAGCTCGATCCCGACACTGCGGTACGAGGCCTGCGTCAGCCCGGAACAGTCGAACCGCCCGCCCTGCTCGGGCGTGCCGTTCCCACCCCAGAGATAGGGCGTCCCGAGCTTCTGCTGCGCGAACTCGATGGCCCCCGCGGCCTGTTGCGACGGCAGTATCCGCCCGGCGGGCGCGGTGAAGCTCTTGGCGAGGGTACGGATGGTTTTGACGTAGTTCTGCGTCTCCTTGTACGGCGGAACCCCGCCGTACCGGATGACGGCGTACGCGCCCGCGTTGTACGCGGCGAGCATGTTGTCGGTGATGTCGCCGGGGACGTCCTTGACGTAGTTCGCCAACTCGCAGTCGTAGGCGGCGGCGGACATGATCCCGTCGGCGGGATCCCAGATGTCCTTGTCGCCGTCCCCGTCCCCGTCCACGGCGTGCGCGGCCCAGGTGGCGGGCAGGAACTGCCCGATGCCGCGGGCGTTGGCGGGGGACTGGGCGGAGGGGTTCCAGCCGCTCTCCTGATAGATCTGCGAGGCGAGCAGCGCGGCGTTGACGGCGGGACAGGTCTCGCCGGCCCGCTGGACGTAGAGCCGGTACTCGGCGGGCACAGCTCCCTTGGCCAACCCGACGGCCCCCCCACCCCCGGCCCCGGCGATCCCGGAAGCGGCGGCGAAGGTCCCGACGACGAGAACCCCGACAAAGGTGACCCCGACGCCACCAAGCGCCCCCGCGACGAGCCAGGCCTTACGCACCGTCAAACGCCCTTCGGGAGAGGGACACCACGTCTGTCGGGGCCAGTGTAGGTGGGGAGGGGAGGGATCAGGGGGTGCCGGGCGAGGACGACGCAAGAGGTTCGCTGGATGACCAAAAGTCGTCCTGCACGTCTGGTGGTTGCGGGTACTCGCCGGCCCGGTCGGGCGTGTTCGGCGCGGTCGCGGGGGCGGAGACGGGGGATTCGCGGAAGCAGGGGGTGGTGATGGAGAAGAAGAACTGGCCGCGGCCGCCTACTGCGACGCGCATCCGAAAGTCTTCTGGCGTTGAAGCGAAGATCGCGGGCAGGTCCTTGTCGTCATCTACGCTCGTGATCCGGTATCCGCGCGTTTTCCAGTTACGCTCCACGACGCCGAGCAGATTCCCCCGCCGCGCCTCTGAGACTACGGTCATAACCGCGATGCGACGCTTCACGGAGCCGGTTCCCCGCGACCCGTTCTTGAAGTCGGTGCAGATGCTCTCATTCGAGGGCCCGTGGTTCCAACGCAGTTCCGGCATAATGCCGGAGAGGGTTTGCTGCAAGATCATATCGGCTTGGTTAGCCGCCGCCTGCATATTCATGCCCCGCCTATCTTTTTCGACATGGTCCGCGTCCGACTGCAGCCCGCACCCTGCCACCATGACGAGCAGCAGAACTGCGACAACATGGCGCACGGTTTTCATCGGGGCTCCTGGATGCTGATTTTGTGGCTCCGGCCAGCTACGATCTTGGCAATGTTCTGAGCAGATTCCTCATCTTTCGCCTCCTCGAAGTATCCCGAGTGGGCGGCGAAACCTCCCATATCGGCAATTGGGCGTGGCCCATCTCCCACTCGGAAGCGCCGAGCCCCAAACGCTTCGTGTGCCGGATCTGTCCCGTACCAGATCTCCCTGTCATCCGCCTGTGCGTCTTGCGCGAGGAAGGCTGCGGCGCCCCCCATGGCACCTCCGACACCGGCCCCAACGGGGCCACCCACGACACTTCCGATCATGGCGCCGCCCATTGCACCCTGCACCATTCCACGCCCTTCAATCTTGGCCGGCATCGCCGTGACTGGGTCGTTGTCCGCCGCACCGACGAATACGTGCTGCCGTCCGACCCCAAGTTCGTCTGCTGTCTTCGCTCCCGTGCCCGGACTGCCAACCAAAATAATTTCGTCAGCGCCCGGAATACCGCCCTGCCGCTGTGCGGCCTGACCGACGGTGAGCGAACCATACGAGTGCCCGATCGCAGTCACGTGGGGATCATTATTTTCGTTTGTGGCCGAGATCCCCGACATGAACTCGTTGTACGCCGTGGCACCCGTCACGGCTCGGTCGGCGAACATCACATCCGCGTTTCCCGTGATGTCACCAGTGGAGAGTTGAGGCGCGTCGTAGCCCAGCCACACGATTGAGGAACTGGAGGGGTCATATTCACGCGCGGCAGCAGCCGTTTCGCGTGCCTTCGCCAGATCACCAAGCGCGAACCCCTTGTCCAGCGCCGTCCCCAGCCCCGGCACATACGCCGACACATTCCTCGCCGTATCCGGGTTCCCGTACGCCACAATCGCCCGGCCGTTCCCCTCGTCCCCGATTCCCAGCAAATACATCGGCGGCACCCTCGGGTCCACCGCACGCAACTGCCGGTCGATCTCCCTCAGGCCCTCCAGTCGCGTCTGCGACTCCCCGTCGTCCTGCGCGGACAGTTTTCCGATCAGGAGTTGGAGGTTGTCGCGGTTCGCCGCGTCGCGTGCGTCCGACGGGATGCCGTCCAAGTTGCCGATGCGGTCCGGGAAGACCGCCAGGTACTCCTCGCGGGCCTCCTGGGTCAGGCTCTCCCACCAGGCCTTGCGTTCCGCCGGGGTCTTGTCCTTCGGGATCGAGTCGCTCAGGTACTCGTCCGCCAGGCCCCGTACCGCCGTCGCGTCCCCGTACGCGTCCGTCCACGTCTCCGACGTGACCCCCAGGCCCTCATCGGCCGTCAGTTTCCGCAGCGTGCGCGTGTAGCGGCTGTCGATGTCCCGCGCGTCGAACAGCGCACGCGCGATGCGGTCCGCGATCTCCTGCGCCTTCGCCGCGTTCGGGTTCAGGCCCGACGGACCCGGCAAGGCCGGCGACGCCGGCGATGCCCCCAGGTCCGGTGGCCGCAGCAGCCGGCCCGCGCTCGTGCCGCCCGGCGGCTGAGGCGCCGTCAATGTGGGTTCGCCCGCCGGCGGGTAGCTCACCGCCCCGTCCTCGTGCACGGTGAACCGCAGGCCCCCCGCGTCGTCCAGCGCCCGGCGCAGCTCCCGCTGCGGCGCCCTCAGCTCGTTCGCGAAGCTGTTCAGCGTCGTACGGACCAGGCCGCACTCCGTGTAGATGTACTGGAAGTCCCGGCTCAGCACCCGCAGCCTCGCCACCGCCGCCTCCGCAGCCGCACCCTCCTGCGTGGTCGCCAGCCCGACCAGGACCTGCTTGTCGATACGGTCCCGCGCCGCGTCCGCGCGGTTGCTCGCCCTGCCCCAGCCGTCGGCCGCGTCCTCCAGCTCCGCGCAGTCCAGCGCCCGTAACTGCGCCAGCGTCAGACCACCCGCACAGTCCGGCGTCACCGGCCGTCCCCCGGCGTCAGCCGCGCGAACGACGACCTGATCGCCGTCTCGGTCTCACCCTGGTCCCGCGCCACCGCCCGCAGGCTCGCCGAAAGCCCGCCGCACTCCCCCATCGCCCGCTCCACGCGCCGCTCCCACGACCCGCGTACCGCCCCCAGCACCGCAGCGACGCCCAGGCCCGCCGTACCCGCCGTCAGCCCGTCGTGCGCCGCCGCGAAGTCCGCCCGTACCCGCGCGAGATCCGTACGCAGCGCCTCGGCCGTACCGGCCGCGCTGGTCCACGGCCCGGCGCTGTGCCGCAGAGAGGGGCCACCAGCCGCCCCCAGTCCCGCCTCCTCGATCAGTGATCGCCATTTGTCCGCATCCGAATACGACGTCATGCCCCCGCGCCCCGTTCCTCGACTGCCTCGGCTTCCAGTTCCGGGCGGCACCCTCCCAAAGCCCGCACCGGTGACATGCCGAGGCGCCCAGCAGCTGACCGGGACTGGAGACCCTCGGCGGCGGGCATATTCGCCCATGTGATGGGCCGTTCGACGGACGGGCGGGCGGCGCGGCACCCTTCGTGAGGTTCACCCGTACGGTGGGCGGACCAACCGACGGACCGTCACCACCCGTCGTGCCGAGTGATCTTGCGCCAAGGTGGAACAACGACAGTCATTGCCCGGAGTCACGCACCGTGATACACAGAGTAACCATACGCGTACTCGCATACACCGGTCCGCGCCAGGTCAGAGCACTGCGGTCGGTCATATGTGCGGGGAACGGGTAAAGAGACCCGCCAAGCGGCATACGAGGCCGGTTCCATCAGCGAAGATAGAGCGTGACCCATGCCGTGGGGCACGGGCAGTGAACAACCCAACAGGGGTGGTGAGTTACATGTACCTGGCGGCCGACAAGGGCGACATCTCCACCATCATCGGTGGCATCGCCCCGAACTGGGGTCCGTTCGGCAGTCTCGGGAACGAAGCCAAGGTGATGATCGAGGTCGTGATGGCCGTTGCCATTCTCCTCTGCCTCGGTATCGCGATCTGGGGCGCGGCGAAGCAACGGATCGGCGCGACAGCACTGAGGGACACGTTCAGCGCCGAGCAGGGCAAGGGGTTGATCGTCGCCGGACTGACCGGCGTCTTCATCATCGGCTCGCTCGGGACGCTGTTCACCATCGTGTACGGGATGGCCGTCTGACCACCCGTCCGACGCCCCCGTTCCATCCCCCGCCCCGCCACCGACACCACCCGTCCTTCGCGCCCACCGGCTGAGGTTGCGTCTCCCTGATGTCCAGTCACCACACCCCGCCCGCGCGGGAACCAGGACGGCTACCGTCGTACTACGAGGCACCGCAATCGGTCGAGGGAGCACACGCGGCATGAGCTTCGGTGACGAGCAGGGTTACGGCGGCGACGCGAACCGCGCCGACGACGGCTTCGGCGGCTCCGGGCAGACGCGTACCCGCCTGCCCGACGGCCGCGGCGGCGACGCGTACGGCGGCGGGCGCAGGCCGGTGCGCGGCTCGCGCTCGCTGGTCACGGTGGTCGGGGTCGTCGTCGTCCTCATCGCGGCAATCGCTTTCGCGAATCGCGGCGGCGGGGACGACAAGACGCCGGCCGCCGGCGCCAAGGGCGCAGCGGCCGACCCGACGGCGGCCTCGGGCGTGAAGCCGGTCACGGGGACGAACGGCACGAACGGGGCGATCCCGGCAGGCTTCGCGAAGGATGAACAGGGCGCGGCGAGCGCGGCGGCGAACTACGCGGTGGCGCTGGGCTCGGACGGCATGTTCACCCCGGACAGCCGTCACGCCATCCTCGACGCCGTCTACACCCCCGACGCCGCCGCCCGGCTCAAGGGCGCGCTGGACGCGGCGTACTCGACAGCGTTCCTCCAGAAACTCGGCCTGGACGCCAACGGCGAGCCCCCGCAGGGCAGCACCTTCATCTCCCGGACGATCCCCGTCGGCACCAAGGTCGAGTCGATCAACGGTGACGTCGCCAAGGTGTCCGTCTGGTACACGGGCCTGATCGGACTCTCCGGCCCCGGCTCCACCACACCCGTCACCACCACCTGGAAGACGGACACCTTCGACCTGCGCTGGCTCGCCGACGACTGGAAAGTCACCGCCGACGCGCAGAAGAACGGGCCGGCCCCCGTCCCCGGGGATGTCGCGGCCTCCACGTCGGACGCGATCAGCAAGGCAGTCGAGCAGTACGGAGGCTTCACGTATGCCAGGTAGCCCCCGGCGCCGAACGCGCCGCGCCCGTACCGTCGTCACCGCCTTCGCGGGTCTGCAGACGGCGCTGTTCCTGCTGGCCGCGCGAGCCACCGCAGCGCCCTCGCCCTCGCCGTCCCCGAGCAAGCCCGAGTGCAGCAATCTGGTGCCGGGCCCCGCGAGCGACCTCTGCAACTCCGGAGACGGCAGCAGCGTCGGCCCGCCCAACCCCGACGCGGCGCTCGACCCCCTCTCCTCCCTCGCCAAAGGCTGCGCCGACGCCGCCTCCTGGATCATCGGCAAGCTCAGCGACGCCGTCACCTCCACCGCCAACGTCGACTTCACCAACGCCGCGTTCCTCCGGCAGTACGCCGTCGTGTTCGCCGCCTCCACCGTTCTCACGCTCGTCCTGTGGCTGCTCGCCGTCGCCAAGCGGGCCATTCGCGGGGTGCCGTTGTCGACCGCGCTCTCCGAGGCCATCGGGTTCCTCTGGCTGACCGTGCTCGCCTCCGCCTTCACGCCGCTGATCCTCTACACCGTCGTCTCGGCGACCGACAGCGTCACGCAGGTCATCTCCAGCTCCACCGGCGGCCACACCGACGTCTTCTTCGGCGGCTTCGCCGACGCGCTCAAGAAGGGCGACGACATCGGCGGCGGGCCGATCATGCTGATCGTCGTCTCGCTCGTGTCGATCCTCGCCGCCGGCGTCCTCTGGCTCGAACTCGTCATCAGAGCCGCCCTGCTGTACGTCGGCGCGCTGCTCGGCACCGTCGTCTACGCCGGGCTCGTCGACAAGAACATGTGGGGCCACGTCCGCCGCTGGGCCGGCATCATGATCGCCGTGATCATGGTGAAGCCCGTGATCGTCGTCGTACTCGGCCTCGCCGGCGCGCTCTCCTCCGACAAGGGCCCCGACAGCTTCTCCGCCGTCGTCTCCGGGCTCGCCATAATCCTCCTCGCGATCTTCGCCTCCGCGATGATCTACCGCTTCGTGCCCGGCTTCGGCGACGAGATCGCATCGTCACACACCAACCGCAAGCAGGCCACCGACGGCTCCCAGGCCGCGGCCCTCATCAGCTCCCCCGCCGCCCTCGTCTCCCAGGGCATCAAGACCCACAGCAGCCGCAACAACGGAGACGGCGGAGGCGGCGGTGGAGGCGGCGGCGGCCGGTCGGGGAATTCACTCGCCGGCGGCGTCGCCGCGCACAGTTCCCGTACGCCCCAGTCCGGGGGTCAGTCCGGGGGCGGGTCGGGCGGCGGACATGTCCCCTCCGCCGCACCCCCGCCCCGCAGCAGCAGCCCGACCAGTGGCACCCCGCACAGCGGCCGCCCCACCGGCGGTCCCGGCGGTTCAGGTAACAAGAGCACAGGAGGTGGCGGGCGTTGACGACCCAGTCCCAACCCATCGCGCCCCGCCGTACGTATCTCGTCGGCCGCGCCCGGCCGAACGCGATCGTCGGCAAGAACCGCGAGACCGGCGAGATCGCGCTCATCATCGGCGGCGCGTTCCTCGGCATGATGTGCGGCCTCCTGGTGCCCGTCCTGCCGCTGCGGATCGTGACGCTGATGGGCTTCCCGCTCATCGCGCTCGCCGCGGTGTACGTGCCGTACAAGCACCGGACCTTCTACAAGTGGTTCGAGATCAACCGCAGCTTCAAACGCACCCTGCGCAACGGCACCACCTACCGCTCCGCCGCCATGGAGTCCGGTACGCACATCGACGGCCGCGAGGTCGAGGTCGGCCCGCCGCCCGGCATCGGCCGGATCAACTGGCTCGCCGCGCCCTTCGGCCCCGACGAGATCGCCGTCCTGCTCCACGCCGACCGCCGCACCGTCACCGCCGCCATCGAGATCGAGGGCCCCGGCGTCGGACTGCGCGACAGCGAGGACCAGGAAGCACTCGTCGACCGCTTCGGCACCCTCCTCAAACACGTCGCCAACGGCGACGGCTTCGTGACCCGGCTGCAGATGCTCGCCCGTACGCTCCCCGCCGACCCCGACGCCCACGCCAAGGACGTCGCCCAGCGCGGCGACGGCGCCTCCCCCGGCTGGCTCCAGGAGTCGTACGACCAGCTCCAGTCGATGGTCTCCACCTCCAGCGAGCAGCACCGCGCGTATCTCGTCGCCTGCATGCACTTCACCCGCGAACTCGCCACCGAGGCCCAGACCATGGCCCGCGCCGCCCGGCAGGCCGGCGGCCCGAAGAAGCTCGACCACGACGCCGGGCTCGCCGTCGTCATGGCCCGCGAACTGACCGACATCTGCGCCCGGCTCGCCGAGGCCGACATCCGGGTACGCCAGCCGCTCGGCCAAGGCCGGCTCGCCTCCCTCGTCCACTCGATGTACGACCCGGACCACCCCATCGACCACATCCAGGCCATGACGAAACGAAACGCCTGGCCGGCCGAGCTGGACGCGATGGAACCGACGTATCTCCAGGCCAAGACCCGCGAGTCGTCGACCCGTCAGCCCTGGTGCCACTCCACGGCCTGGGTCAAGGAATGGCCGATGACCCCGGTCGGCGTCAACTTCCTCGCCCCGCTGCTCGTCCACACCCCCGACGTCATCCGCACCGTCTCCGTCACGATGGACCTCGAACCCACCGAGATCGCCATCGAGCGGATGCTGACGGAGAAGACGAACGACGAGGCCGAGCGCAACCGCCAGGCCAAGATGAACCGCACGGTCGACCCGCGCGACATGGCGGCCCACGGCCGGATGGACCAGCGGGGTGAAGATCTCGCCAGCGGTGCGGCGGGAGTCAACCTCGTCGGGTACATCACTGTGTCGTCCCGTACCCCCGAAGCCCTGGCCAGGGACAAAAGGACGATCAGGGCCTCGGCCGGCAAGTCGTATCTCAAGCTGGAGTGGTGCGACCGCGAACACCACCGGGCCTTTGTGAACACCCTGCCGTTCGCGACCGGCATCCGCCGATAACCGATGGCCGACCGCCGAGAAAGGGGCCTGTGATGCGAGATCCGCTGTCCATCGTCACGGACGCCTTCACCAGCTTCCTCTTCGGAGCTGTGGAGACGACCCGGCTGCCCGTCCGTACCTCGACGGGCCAGGCGCAGGCCATCTACCTGCCGACCGCCGCACCCGGCCTCGGCGACTCCGGGGTGATCATCGGCCGCGAGGTATACAGCGGAAAGGGCTACATCTACGACCCCTTCCAGCTGTACGGGCAGCAGCTGCCCGCCCCGCACTGGCTGGTGCTCGGCGAGTCCGGCAACGGCAAATCGGCGCTGGAGAAGACATACGTACTGCGCCAGCTGCGGTTCCGCGACCGCCAGGTCGTGGTCCTCGACGCCCAGGGTGAGGACGGCGCGGGCGAATGGGCCCTGATCGCCCGTCAGCTCGGCATAACCCCCATCCGCCTGGACGCCATGGCCGCCCTGGACGACGGGATCCGGCTCAACCCGCTCGACCCCGCCATCACCACCACCGGCCAGCTCGCCCTGCTCCGCACGATCATCGAAGTCGCCATGGGCCACGGACTGGACGAGCGCTCCGGCTTCGCGCTCAAGGTCGCCCACGCCTACGTCAACGAGACCATCGTGGAGCGCCAGCCGGTCCTGATGGACATCGTCGACCAGCTCCGCCACCCCGAACCCGAGTCGGCCGAGGCAATGAACGTCGACATAGACGACGTACGGGCCTGGGGCCTGGACGTCGCCCTCGTCCTCGACCGCCTGGTCGACGGCGACCTGCGCGGCATGTTCGACGGCCCGACGACCGTCGGCATCGACCTCGACGCACCGCTGATCGTCTTCGACCTCTCGCACATCGACCGCAACTCGATCGCGATGCCGATCCTGATGGCAATCGTCGGCGTCTGGCTGGAGCACACCTGGATCCGCCCCGACCGCAGGAAGCGCATCTTCCTGGTCGAGGAGGCCTGGCACATCATCAACTCCCCCTTCGTCGCGCAGCTCTTCCAGCGGCTCCTGAAGTTCGGCCGGCGGCTCGGCCTCTCGTTCGTCGCCGTCGTCCACCATCTCTCGGACGTCGTCGACGGAGCCGCCGCGCGGGAAGCAGCGGCCATCCTCAAGATGGCCTCGACCAGAACGATCTACGCCCAGAAGGCCGACGAGGCGAGAGCCACCGGCCGGGTGCTCGGGCTGCCACGGTGGGCCGTGGAGATCATCCCGACGCTCACGCCCGGCATCGCCGTCTGGGACGTCAACGGCAACGTCCAGGTCGTCAAACATCTGGTGACGGAGGCCGAACGCCCCCTGGTCTTCACCGACCGGGCCATGACGGAGAACTCCGAAGCCTCCGACGCAGCCGACGCACTGGAAGCCGGCGGCGGACTGCCCGCCGACGTACAGGCCGCCGAGTGGGAGGCGGAACAGCGGGCGGCGCTGATGGAGCAACAACGCCAGTTCAACGAGTCCTCCGAGTCGACGGTGGCGTGACATGCCGGCCCGCGACGACCGACCGTCAGGCGCCGGCGCAGGCTCGGGCCGCCAAGGAGGCATCCCCGACGGCCTGCTGCTGGCCCTGCTCGCCTTCCTGCTCGGCCTGACGATCCTCGTCTGGACGTCGACCGGTCTCGCCGGGCTCTTCTCGCACGGCGGCTGGCCGGACGGGGTGACCTTCGGCCGTACGCCGCTGGCACTGCGCGAGCTGGTGACGAAGCCGCACGACGTGGCGGGCGCCTGGCCGGCCACCCCGCCCGCGCAGCTCTCCGGGTACGGGCTGTTCTGGGGGCTGCTGATCAGCCAGCTGATGGTGCTGACCGTGCTGACGGTGTTCGTCATGGGGGTGCTGGCGCGCTGGCGACTGGTACGGAAGCGGCGGAAGCAGTACCCGGAGTACCCAGAAGGTCCGGCGGCCGGCGTGGACGCGGGTTCGGGCGTGGGCGTAGAGCGGCAGACGCCTCCGGCGCCCGTACCGGTCTCCGTACCGGCCCAGACACCGCCTCAACCGCCGGTCCAGCCGCTGCCGGTCCAGCCGCCGGTGCAGCAGCCCCCGGCACCGGAACAGCCCCTCCAGCAACAGCCCCCCGCCGCCGAACCCGAGCGGATCGTCATCGCCGCCGTCCCAGCGGCCGTCCCCGCACCCCGCGCGGCCCCGCAGGTGCGCTACGGCGACCTGCACACCCGCCGCCCGGCGGCCATACAGGCCGTCCGGGACGCCGAAGGCCCGGCGCTCGTCGTCACGTCCGACCCGACCGTATGGGCCGAGACCAAGGACGCACGGGCCAAGCTCGGACCGGTCCTCGTCTACGACCCGGGGCACCTGTGCGACACCCCGGCCCGGCTGCACTGGTCGCCGACCGCCGGCTGTACCGACGCGGCGACCGCGGCCGCACGCGCTGCGGCGCTGCTGGCCCCCGTACGCCCCCGCGCCCTCATCGACGCGGCGATGGCCGACACGGCGGAGACCCTGCTGCGCTGCTGGCTGCACGCGGCGGCGGTCGACGGTAGGCCCTTCAAGCAGGTGCACAGATGGGCGCAGGGCGGCAGCGCCCAGGAGGCGGTACGGATCCTGCGCACGCACGCCAAGGCCGCGTCGGGACTGGCAGGACTGCTGGAGTCGGCCTACACCGCGCACCCGCAACGGCGAGAGATCGCGCAGCAGTTGACGGCGCGGGCACTGTCGTCGCTGTCGTCGATCCACATCCGTGAGACCTGCACGCCGAATCGGGCCGATTCGCTGACGCTGGAATCTTTCGTCGACGAGGGGGGCACGCTTTACGTAGTGGGCGAACCGATTGAGGATCCCCGCTCGCGCCCCGGCGCGATGCCGCTGCTGACAGCGCTCTCCTCAAGCGTGGTCGAGCACGGCCGCCGCATGGCCGTACGGTCATCTGACGGCCGGCTCGACCCACCACTGACTCTGGTCCTGGACGATGTGGCGGCTGTCGCCCCGCTGCCGCTGCTGCCGGAACTGCTCGCCGCGGGCAGATCACAGGGCCTGCCGACGCTGGCGCTGCTGCGCTCACGGGAACAGGGCCGCGACCGCTGGCCGGACCACGAACTGCCCTACGAGGAACCGCACCACGAAGCGCCGCTCCGGCCTTCGCCCCCTGCGTGAGCGGTCAGTCTTCGGGGCGGGTGATCGCCAGTTCCAGCTCCTCCACCGAGGAATGTGGCTCGAACCGGACGGTAACGCCGGTCGGCTCGAACCCGATCCGCCGATAGGCCCCCTGCGCCCGCAGGTTCTCCGGGTGGACATGAAGCAGTACCCGGGCCAGCCTGGGCTCCTCGACCGACCAGGCCCAGTCCAGGGCCGCCCCTATGAGCTTCCCGATCAGCCC
The DNA here is from genome assembly GCF_036084755.1 of Streptomyces sp. NBC_00370. NCBI lineage: Bacteria > Bacillati > Actinomycetota > Actinomycetes > Kitasatosporales > Streptomycetaceae > Streptomyces > Streptomyces sp. NBC_00370. The sequence goes on along the minus strand of NZ_CP107968.1, from coordinate 4,653,588 downwards.
GGTACCGCGATGCTCGGGCCGTACGAAGACGCCGACGACCAGCCCCTGCGCCTCCTTCACCGCGGCGCCGCCGAAGTCCGTCGTCCCCGCGTCCTCGATCAGCAGGGTCACCGAGCCGGCCCAACTGCCGTCCGGCGCCTCAGCGATGAACTGACCGGCCGGCGCACCTGGCTGGGCCGTGGCTCGCGCGGACCGCTCCTGCCAGAACGAGTCGGGCTGCTGGACGGCGTCCTCGTGAGAGTCGAGGAAGGCGACCGGAGCTGCGGGATCCTGGAGCGCGACCAGCCGGAGCTCCTTCGCCTTGGGCCATTCGTCAGCACGGGCGGCTCGTATCACATGGTTCATGCACCGATCGTGGGTGCAGACCGGACGGCAACGCAACTTGTTTTTGAACGCAGAAAAGCCCCCGCACCACGTGGGTGCAGGGGCTTCCCTGGTTTATCTAAAGATTGTTCGGCGGCGTCCTACTCTCCCACAGGGTCCCCCCTGCAGTACCATCGGCGCAATGAGGCTTAGCTTCCGGGTTCGGAATGTAACCGGGCGTTTCCCTCACGCAATGACCACCGAAACACTATGAAGATGTCGAACTACACCGGATATGGACACAGCTGTTCGTTACTTCAGAACTAACACAGTGGACGCGAGCAACTGAGGACAAGCCCTCGGCCTATTAGTACCAGTCAGCTCCAACCGTTACCGGTCTTCCACATCTGGCCTATCAACCCAGTCGTCTACTGGGAGCCTTAACCCCTCAAGGGGGTGGGAGTCCTCATCTCGAAGCAGGCTTCCCGCTTAGATGCTTTCAGCGGTTATCCCTCCCGAACGTAGCCAACCAGCCATGCCCTTGGCAGGACAACTGGCACACCAGAGGTTCGTCCGTCCCGGTCCTCTCGTACTAGGGACAGCCCTTCTCAAGACTCCTACGCGCACAGCGGATAGGGACCGAACTGTCTCACGACGTTCTAAACCCAGCTCGCGTACCGCTTTAATGGGCGAACAGCCCAACCCTTGGGACCGACTCCAGCCCCAGGATGCGACGAGCCGACATCGAGGTGCCAAACCATCCCGTCGATATGGACTCTTGGGGAAGATCAGCCTGTTATCCCCGGGGTACCTTTTATCCGTTGAGCGACGGCGCTTCCACAAGCCACCGCCGGATCACTAGTCCCGACTTTCGTCCCTGCTCGACCCGTCGGTCTCACAGTCAAGCTCCCTTGTGCACTTACACTCAACACCTGATTACCAACCAGGCTGAGGGAACCTTTGGGCGCCTCCGTTACTCTTTAGGAGGCAACCGCCCCAGTTAAACTACCCATCAGACACTGTCCCTGATCCGGATCACGGACCCAGGTTAGACATCCAGCACGACCAGAGTGGTATTTCAACGACGACTCCACCTGAACTGGCGTCCAAGCTTCACAGTCTCCCACCTATCCTACACAAGCCGAACCGAACACCAATATCAAACTGTAGTAAAGGTCCCGGGGTCTTTCCGTCCTGCTGCGCGAAACGAGCATCTTTACTCGTAGTGCAATTTCACCGGGCCTATGGTTGAGACAGTCGAGAAGTCGTTACGCCATTCGTGCAGGTCGGAACTTACCCGACAAGGAATTTCGCTACCTTAGGATGGTTATAGTTACCACCGCCGTTTACTGGCGCTTAAGTTCTCAGCTTCGCCACACCGAAATGTGACTAACCGGTCCCCTTAACGTTCCAGCACCGGGCAGGCGTCAGTCCGTATACATCGCCTTACGGCTTCGCACGGACCTGTGTTTTTAGTAAACAGTCGCTTCTCGCTGGTCTCTGCGGCCACCCCAAGCTCACACCGTAAAGATGATCACCAGGAATGGCCCCCTTCTCCCGAAGTTACGGGGGCATTTTGCCGAGTTCCTTAACCATAGTTCACCCGAACGCCTCGGTATTCTCTACCTGACCACCTGAGTCGGTTTAGGGTACGGGCCGCCATGAAACTCGCTAGAGGCTTTTCTCGACAGCATAGGATCATCCACTTCACCACAATCGGCTCGGCATCAGGTCTCAGACACATGCACGACGGATTTACCTATCGTGCGTCCTACACCCTTACCCCGGGACAACCACCGCCCGGGCTGGACTACCTTCCTGCGTCACCCCATCGCTTACCTACTACCACCTTGGACCGGCGGCTCCACCACTCCCCTTTGCCCGAAGGCTCCAGGACGGCTTCACGGCCTTAGCATTAATGGGTTCAGTACTGGGCGTTTCAAAGCGGGTACCGGAATATCAACCGGTTATCCATCGACTACGCCTGTCGGCCTCGCCTTAGGTCCCGACTTACCCTGGGCAGATCAGCTTGACCCAGGAACCCTTAGTCAATCGGCGCACACGTTTCCCACGTGTGTATCGCTACTCATGCCTGCATTCTCACTCGTGAACCGTCCACCCCTCGCTTCCGCGGAGGCTTCACCCGGCACACGACGCTCCCCTACCCATCCCAACGGGCGTTGGCCCTCATGCTGGAATGACACGACTTCGGCGGTACGCTTGAGCCCCGCTACATTGTCGGCGCGGAATCACTTGACCAGTGAGCTATTACGCACTCTTTCAAGGGTGGCTGCTTCTAAGCCAACCTCCTGGTTGTCTCTGCGACTCCACATCCTTTCCCACTTAGCGTACGCTTAGGGGCCTTAGTCGATGCTCTGGGCTGTTTCCCTCTCGACCATGGAGCTTATCCCCCACAGTCTCACTGCCGCGCTCTCACTTACCGGCATTCGGAGTTTGGCTAAGGTCAGTAACCCGGTAGGGCCCATCGCCTATCCAGTGCTCTACCTCCGGCAAGAAACACACGACGCTGCACCTAAATGCATTTCGGGGAGAACCAGCTATCACGGAGTTTGATTGGCCTTTCACCCCTAACCACAGGTCATCCCCCAGGTTTTCAACCCTGGTGGGTTCGGTCCTCCACGACCTCTTACAGCCGCTTCAACCTGCCCATGGCTAGATCACTCCGCTTCGGGTCTTGAGCGCGCTACTATGTCGCCCTATTCGGACTCGCTTTCGCTACGGCTTCCCCACACGGGTTAACCTCGCAACACACCGCAAACTCGCAGGCTCATTCTTCAAAAGGCACGCAGTCACGACGCACCGAGTAAACTCGATGCGCGACGCTCCCACGGCTTGTAGGCACACGGTTTCAGGTACTATTTCACTCCGCTCCCGCGGTACTTTTCACCATTCCCTCACGGTACTATCCGCTATCGGTCACCAGGGAATATTTAGGCTTAGCGGGTGGTCCCGCCAGATTCACACGGGATTTCTCGGGCCCCGTGCTACTTGGGTGGTTCTTAAACGAGCCGTACAGATTTCAGCTACGGGGGTCTTACCCTCTACGCCGGACCTTTCGCATGTCCTTCGCCTATCCATACGGTTTCTGACTCGTCGACCGGCCGGCAGACCGATCAAAAGAACTCCCACAACCCCGTACGCGCAACCCCTGCCGGGTATCACACACATACGGTTTGGCCTCATCCGGTTTCGCTCGCCACTACTCCCGGAATCACGGTTGTTTTCTCTTCCTGAGGGTACTGAGATGTTTCACTTCCCCTCGTT